>JBAPOS010000001.1:0-3822 GCA_049279755.1 Candidatus Dormiibacterota bacterium
GCCAAAGCAACGCCTGCGGCGTGACCACTGATCGCGACACCGCCGGCGCAGCGGATCGGTTCCGCGACGCTGTCGGCAACCGCGATGTTGCGGCCATGATCGACACGATGTCTCCGAACGTCGAACTGCACAGTCCGACCACACTGCGGCCGGTCACCGGCCGCGAACGTGTTCGCGCCGTGTTCCACATTCTCAACGACCTCTTCGAGGACTTCGAGTACGTCCGATTCTTCAATGGCGACCTGGCGGCGGAAGACGCGGAGATCGTTTCGACTCATGCGCTCACGTTTCGCTGCCGCATCGGTGAGGAGCAGATCGAAGGGGTCGATGTCCTCGACGTCGACCGTTCGGATCAGATCGTGCGATTCACCGTGCTCGTTCGGCCGATGTCCGGTCTGCACAAGCTCGCCGATTCCGTCGCCGAGCGGATGCGGATGAGCGGATCCGCGCAGCGCTGATCCGTCGCGCCGAGCCGACCTATTTGATAACGACGAAGCCGGCGGCCATGTTGCCGTAGTACGGCGCTGAAGCAATGAGCTTCAGGTTCGGAAGGGCGGCGATGCAGTTGAGGTTCCAGGGGTAGAACTGGACTGCGATATCCAGCGCGCCCACGAAGACGGCATCGGCCTTCGCCTGGACGATCGCCGCTGCGGCACCAGCGGGGTCGGCGCACGCCTTGCTCAGCGCGACATCGAGTGGCGTATCGAGCGTCCCCCAGGCGAAACCGTTCGGAACCAAGGGGGTCAGGGTCGTGAGTGCCCCTATCCACATGCCCGCGTCATCTCCACCATCACTCATGACAATCGCACCCCTCGGGAGAACCTGCTCCATACGGTGGAGTACGGTCACGTCGGCCGGAGAGACGAGCGAGCGTGTGTTGATCTCGTTTCTGTACACACCGAGCTCCGACGCGGCGCCGACCACGAGGCTGAGTACGGCCAACACTGCGAGAGCCGCACCACCGCCGTCCAGACGTTGGGTGATGCCCCCCAGTCGCTCATGGACCAGGCGGGGAACATCGACGCGGCGCGCAAACATCACCCAGGCGACGATTACGACGATCGCCGCCAACGCCACGATCGGGAGCCACGGGCGCAGCTGGGACAGGCGATTGAAGGCTCCGAGCGGGTAGAGGAAGATCGTGTCCGTGCTGATCACATAGCTCCACAGCCTTCCGAGTGGATGATGCAGCAGCAGTGCGATGGCGCCCACGGTCACCGCCGCGATGGATGCCGCTGCCCACAGACGCGCGTTGCGAGACAGCAGCCGCATCACGTCTGCGAGAGAGAGGAGACCGAAGCTGACCACGAGTGGAATGAGCCAGTATTGGATTCCCAGGATGCGGTCGGTGTCGCCCCAGGGGTACACGAGACGCCAGAACCAGCTGAAGCGGTGCAGAAACAGATCGTCGACCATCATCACGACCAGAAGTGCCTGCGCAACAAGCACCCACAGCAGCTTGCGACGGATGATCAACCCGATCACTCCGATGACGTAGAGCCCGAGAGCAACCGGACTTGCAAGGTCTGTCTCGGCGATCATCAGCAGGATGTGATGGAACTTCACAGGCATGCTCGCAGTTGCGACGACCACGGGTGAGGGTTGCACCCGAGACGGCGGCGGCACATGCGGAAGTCGCGTGAGCACTGTCACCAGTGCAGCACCAGCCAGCGTCGCCCCCACAACAACTGCTATCCGAGTGATCGCGAGACGCGGTTTCGCGCGCAGCCCGGCGAACACCGTGGCCGCGTACAGCCCGCATCCCACGACCAGCGCCGTCACCAGTTCAAGACCGTGGATCACCCAGATCGACGAAGCGATCCCGACGATGAGCACCGCATTCTCGAGCGTCCTCCTTCCGCGAATAACGCGCAGTGAGGCGACGATGAACGGAACGATGAGAGTCGAGTCGACGACCTCGGGGAAACGCCCGATGATCGCCTGATCGGACGGGAACGCGAGACCGAGCGCGAACAGGGGAGTGATCGTGGTGAGCACGACCGAACCCGTCGTCTCGAATATCAGGAATGCCAGGGACAGGGGCATCAGCACCAGAGTCATCGCGATCACCGGACTCATCGCATCCGACGGTGAGGGTGCCCCGAGCCACGACACGACGGCGCTCATTGCTTCGAATCCCGGTCGTGGTCGAACAAACTGGGTGGCCTCGAGTGGGATGGGGATCAGCGGGAGCACGTTGTGGGATCGGGCAATTGCGGTGGCGAGCCCGGCGTGAGTCGGGGAGTCCCAGTCGGGTGGGAGGAGCTGGCCATGCAGGGCCCAGACGAAGATGGCTGCGCCGACGGCGCCGGCGAGCAGCGCCGGGATCGGCAGCCACCACGGTGCGGCGTCCGGAGCGCCCACATCGCTCGTTCGCCATCGGATGACCGCAGCCACCCCGAGCACCACGAGGACCGGAAGGATCGTGAGCGGCTCGAACGGGATGTGCACGTCGTGCATCGCGAGGCCGGCAACCCCGATGAACCCGGCGGAAAGGCCGGGCGCCATGGCGAGGCGTTGCCACGCGCGCCATCCGGGAGCGAGCAGCGTCGCCAAAGCGAATCCCGGGAGCAGGGCGGCGACCACCACCCCGGGAAGGGATTCTGCGAGAACGTGCAGTGGCAAGCCGGGCGGACTCAGCGGCCCTTGAGCGTAGCCACTGCGAACAGCGTGCGCGCGATGATCAGGAGATCCAGCGCCACGGACTGATGCTTGATGTAGTAGAGGTCGTACGAGAGTTTCACGGCGGAGCCGTCGATGCCGCTGCCGTATCCGTAGTTCACCTGAGCCCAGCCGGTGAGTCCCGGTCGCACCGAAAGTCTCGTGTTGTAGTAGGGGATGCTCTCGCGCAGTTCGCTGACGTACCGGAACTGCTCCGGTCTCGGCCCGACGACGCTCATGTCGCCACGGAGGATGTTCCACGCCTGCGGCAGCTCATCGAGATGAAGGCGGCGGAGCACCTTGCCGACCCGGGTGATGCGTTCGTCGTCCTCGGACGTCCAGTGGAGCGTCTGATCCGGATGCGCTCGCATGGTGCGCAGCTTGAGGATCTCGAAGGGTCGTCCGAAGTGGCCCACCCGATCCTGCCGGTGAAAGATCGGGCCGCGATCCTCGAGCTTGATCGCGACCCATGTGAACGGCAGCAATATGGCCAGGAACACCAGCCCCAGGAAGCCCGCAACGACGTCGATCAGTCGCTTGAAGACGGCATAGATGCGCGACCTCTCTCCGCGTTGCTGTAACGACAACAGCCACGTCTGTCGGAGCCGTTCGACCAGCAGTCGACCAGTCAATTCCTCGTAGATGTCCGCAATGGATCGCACCACGAGCCCGAGGTCATAGCAGTCAACGAGGCTTTGAAAGAGGTCGGTGGGCAGATCCTCCTCGGCGCCGAGGACGATCTGATCGGCATCCCGATCTGTCGCCGCCGCGGTGAGCCGGGCTCCGGCGTCCCCATCAGCGGGGTGGATTGTACCGACCACCCGATACAGCCCGGATAGGTGAGGATCGACTTCGGCCCACACCCGGTCGAGCGTCTCCGGGTCGGCGACCAGCATGATCCTGCCCGCAAAGATCGCCTGAGCGAAGACGCGCCGGTAGAGCAGGCGCCAGAAGAGGACGGTGAGGGCCGCCACCGGTACCCAGATGAGGATGGTTGGTCGGGTTACCCCGTACGGGGCGATGAAGAAGACGACAAGGAGAGCAATCGTTTCAAGCGTGACGGTGGTGGCGACGACCCGAAAGATCGCCCGGGCGCTGACCGCGGCATGCAGATCGTAGGCATCGACGACCAACGCCACCGCGACCCAGATAGCTGTGACC
>JBAPOS010000002.1:0-8806 GCA_049279755.1 Candidatus Dormiibacterota bacterium
AGAGCTTCCGTCCCGGGGACGATCGGGACGCCTGAGTTGCGCATCCGCTCACGGGCGGGGACCTTCTCACCCATTGCCGCCATGGCGTCGGGCGGCGGTCCCACAAAGACGATGCCGCGTTCCGCACACGCTCGTGCGAACTGCTGGTTCTCGCTGAGAAACCCGTAGCCCGGATGAATCGCCTGAGCGCCGGTCGACCGCGCCGCATCGATGATGCGTTCGATCACCAGGTAGGACTGCGCAGCCGGAGCGGGGCCGATCTCCACCGCTTCGTCGGCGAGCAGCACGAACGCGGCGGTGCGGTCCGCCTCGCTGTGGACGGCAACGGTTCGCACGCCCAGGTCACGGCATCCGCGGGTGATGCGCAGCGCGATCTCGCCACGGTTTGCTATGAGGACTTTGTCGAACATGATCGCCTGCTCAGCCCGTGCTCACGCGCCGATCTGGATGAGTGGCGCGCGCGGGCCGACCACGACGCCCTCGGTCACGTACACCTCGGTGACTGTCCCCGCACGCGTTGCGGTGATGTCGTTCTGCATCTTCATCGCCTCGAGCACGCAGACGACGTCACCAAGGGCGACCCGGTCGCCGAGCTTGACGTTGACCTTGAGCAGAAGGCCCTGCATCGGCGACACCACCGTGCCCTCGCGGACGGTGATGTCCGGCGCGGCCGGCGGTTCGACAGCGGTGGTTCCGCCGGGATCGACACCACCGATGATGCGCACTGCGTAGCTCTGTCCATCGACCTCGACGGTGAGCTCACGAACCGGCAGCGCAGGTGGCTCCTCGCCCTGCGGCTCGCCCGCAGCGACGTCCCCGACCGGTGCTGACTCCAGCGTTCCGGCGGCGGGCTCGAGATCGGGCTCATCACCAAGCCGTTCAGCGACCGCGTCGCCGCGGACCAGGTTCAGGTACGCGTTCGGAAACAGCGCGTAGGTCACCATGGCGGAGAGATCCGGGGTCGCGTGGCCCTCGCGAATCAGCTCGCGCCGAGTCGACTCCATCACCGGTTCGAGCAGGTCCGCCGGACGGCAGGTGATCGGCTCTTCGCGGCCGTTGACCAGCCGCCGCACCTCGCGGTCGACGGGTTCCGGGGGCTCGCCGTAGAGGCCGAGGCAGTAGTCCTTGATCTCCTGGCTGACGGTCGCGTAGCGGTCGCCCTCGACCACGTTGTAGACGGCCTGTGTGGCCATGATCTCGGTGAGCGGTGTGATCAGCGGCGGGTACCCGAGCTCGGCGCGGACCTGGACGACGTCGGCCTCCACCTCGGCAAGCCGTGCCATCGAGCTACGCTCTCGCAGCTCCGCCATGGCGTGGCCCATCGCGGACGGAGGGAGCAGTCCCCGCAAGGCGGATGTATCGAGGCGGGCCGCGAGCGGATCGATGACGTCCGCGTAGTGCAGGAGCTCCTGCTCGAGGATCAGTGCCGCGGCGGCGATGCGTTCGAGATCGAGCCCGGAGTCGACGTCGGTCCCGGCGAACCCCGCGACCAGTGCCTCGGCGCCGGGCATCGACGCGCCGCCTGCAAGCGGTGACAGTGCGCAGTCGGCGCGATACGCTCCGGCGAGGGCGGCGGAGTGGCACGCGAGGGCGGCCATCCCTGTTTGCGCCGAGATCGAGACCGCCACGGGAACGCCCGCGGCTTCCCGGATCACCTTGACCGCCCTCGACGCGGCCGCCGCGCCGAGGACTCCGAGGGGATCGTGAAGGCAGATCGTCGGGTAGCCGGCGTCGACGAGTCTGCGTGCGACATCCCCAAGTCCGTCGGGGCCGCGCCCCGGCACCTCGTTGTAAACGATCACCCCCTCGGCCTGCTTCCCCGTGGCGGCGATCGCGGTGGCGCAACGCTCGAGGTTCCGGACATCATTCAGCGGGTCGTAGCAGCGGAAGATGTCGACCCCCGCCGCTGCGGATGTCTCGATGAACGCGTCGACGAGGTCGTCGGGTACCTGGCGATGTCCGACCAGCGACTGGCCGCCGATCACCGCAAGCAAGGGTGTGATCGGTGCGGCGGCTCGGATGGCGCGGAGCCGCTCGAAAGGGTCCTCAGCGAGGAATCGAAGCGACGCCTCGAAGGTCGAACCGCCGAAGACGTCGAGAGCGGCAAATCCGCAGTGGTCGAGGGTCTCGGCGACCGGCAGGGCGTGGCGGAGGCGCAGCCTGCTGACCATGAGCGACTGCTGCCCATGGCGGAGCGACGTCTCCACCAATTCGAGGCGGGGCATGCCGGGCCATTCTAGCCAGAGCCAGGGCCGCCGGCCGTTGCCGGGCTGCTCGCGGTGCATCGCCCGCTGACGGCTGCATCGGCGAGGCCATCGGCCTACTCGAAGTCGAATCCCTCGGGCAGCTGCACCTTTGAGCGCATACGCGCGCGCTCCTCCTTGATTCGCGCGGCGACCGCGGGGTCGAAAAGGCCGATGATCTCTGCGGCGAGATGACCGGCATTTCGCGCGCCCATCGGGCCGACCGCAACGGTCGCCACCGGGATGCCCGGGGGCATCTGCACGATGGAGAGCAAGGAGTCGAAACCGGCGAGCGGTGTCGCCGCGAGTGGCACGCCGATCACCGGCAGCGTGGTCAGTGACGCCAGCACTCCGGGAAGATGTGCGGCGGCTCCAGCGCCGGCGATCAGCACCCGGAGACCACGTTCGGGCGCGGCGAGCGCATAGGCGCGCACCACGTCGCCCGCGCGGTGCGCCGACATGACCCCGATCTCCCATCCGATCCCGTAGCCGTCGAGCACCTCACCGCATGTGTTCATCACCGGGAGATCCGACTCGCTCCCCACGACGATGCCGACACGGACCGCCTCGCTCATGAGGGCACGCCTGCGGTGGCCGGTCGGCCGATATCGGTGCGCGACTGCATGCCGTCGAAATGCACGCGCGCCAGATTGCCATACGCGCGTGCCCGGGCGGCTTCGACGTCCGCGGCGATCGCGGTGACGCAGAGCACGCGGCCGCCCGCGGTTCGCAGCGTTCCGTCGCCGTCCAGCCTGGTCCCGGCGTGAAAACAGAGCACGTCCTCGTCGAGCGCATCGATTCCGGTGATCGCGTCGCCACGGCGCACGTCACCTGGATACCCGGCCGCAGCCGCGACCACGCCGACCGCGGCGCCATGAGCGACCGGCGCGATCCCGGGCACAACCTCGCCCTGGGCGCATGCCCTGAGCACATCGAGCAGCGACTCGCCGAGCAGCGGCAGCACCACCTGGGTCTCGGGGTCGCCGAAACGCGCATTGAACTCGAGCACGCGCATCCCGTGACGAGTGAGCATCAGGCCCGCATAGAGACAACCAACGAATGGATTCCCCCGCTCGCCGAGTGCCTGGATGCAGGGTTGGAGCACCGTACGGGCGACATCCTCGAGAAACTCCTGCGAGCCGGCGTCGGGAGGCGGCGCGATCGCGCCCATTCCTCCAGTGTTGGCGCCGCGGTCGCCGTCGAAGATGCGCTTGTAGTCTCGAGCGGGGACGAGCAGACGCACGTTGCGTCCATCGCTGAGCCCGAAGACGCTCGCCTCGGGACCGCTGAGCAACTCCTCGACGACCACCTGGCGTCCCGCGTCGCCGAAACGCTGGTCGCTGAGACAAGCGTCCAGCACACCTTCCGCCTCCTCAACGGTGGCGCAGACCACCACGCCCTTGCCGAGCGCCAGACCATCCGCTTTGACCACGCACGCCCCGCCGAGCTCGGCGACGAACGCACTGAGTCGTCCGCGATCCGCGGCGTCGCCCGCGAGCCATCGCGCGGTCGGAATGCCTGCCGTGTCCATCACCTGCTTCGCGAATCGCTTCGACGACTCGATGCGCGCAGCAGCAGCCGTTGGCCCGAACACGAGGATGTCTCGTGCATGGCAGGCGTCGGCCACACCGGCGGCTGCGGCTGCGTCGGGGCCGATGATGACGAGATCGACCGCGCGCTCCTCGGCGAGCCGGGCGACTGCCGGTGCGTCGGTCACCTCGACCGCGACGTTCTCCGCGATACCGGCGGTGCCGGCGTTGCCCGGTGCCACGATGATGGCAACCTCGGGCGCGTCACGCCGGCATGCCCACGCGAGCGCGTGCTCGCGACCCCCGGATCCGACGATGAGTACCCGCCCTATTCCCATTCGATCGTCGACGGCGGTTTGCTCGAGATGTCATACACCACGCGATTGACACCCGGCACCTCGTTGACGATCCGCCGGCTGATCAACCCGAGCACGTCGTACGGGACTCTGGCCCAGTCCGCGGTCATGCCGTCCTCGCTCTCGACGATGCGCACTGCCACGACGTTCCCATAGGTACGGAAGTCACCCATGACACCAACCGACGATATCGGGGTCAGGATCGCGAACGATTGCCAGACCTTCCGATAGAGACCGCTGCGCTTGATCTCGTCGATGACGACCCAATCGGCTGCGCGCAGGGTTTCGAGGCGCTCGCGTGTCACCGCGCCGATGATGCGGATGGCGAGCCCCGGGCCCGGGAAGGGCTGACGGAACACCATGTCCTCCGGGAGCCCGAGCGCCTGCCCCACGTTGCGAACCTCATCCTTGAACAGATAGCGCAGCGGCTCGACGAGTTCGAACCGGAGGTTCTCGGGCAGTCCGCCGACGTTGTGATGGGTCTTGATCTTGGTCGCGTTGTGGGTGTCGTGCGACGTGGACTCGATGACGTCCGGGTACAGCGTCCCCTGGGCGAGGAAGTCGATCGATCCCAAGCGAGTCGCCTGCTCCTCGAAGACGCGAATGAACGTCGCGCCGATGCGACGGCGCTTCTCTTCAGGGTCGACCACCCCGGCGAGCGCATCGAGGAACTGGTCGGTGGCATCGACGTGGACGAGATGGATGTGGCGCTGGGTCCGCATCACGTCGATGACCCGGTCGCCCTCGCCGCGTCGGAGCAGGCCGTTGTCGACGAAGACGCAGGTCAGCTGATCGCCGACCGCGCGATGCACGAGGGTCGCGGCGACAGCCGAGTCGACACCGCCGCTGAGTGCGCAGATCACCTTGCCGTCGCCGATCTGGTGACGCAGCGCGTTGATGGTCATCTCGATGAACGACGCGGCCTCCCAGGTGCCGGCGCAGGCGCAGACGTCGAACAGGAAGTTGCGCAGGATGTCGCGCCCCAGCGGCGTGTGCGCGACCTCGGGGTGGAACTGGATGCCGTACCGCTTCCCAGGACCGGCGAAGGCAGCACACGCGGAGTTGAGCGAGTGTGCGATGGGACGGAATCCTGGGGGCAGTTCGGTGACCACATCGCCGTGCGACATCCAGACGGCGAGCTCCGCCGGCAGCCTCTCGAAGAGCCCGGCGGCATCGTCCACGGTCACCGACGCGTGCCCGTACTCGCGGCGCTCAGCGGGAGCGACGTCGCCTCCGAGGTCGACTGCGAGCAGGTCCATGCCGTAGCAGATCCCGAGTATCGGGATGTCGAGCTCGTACACCGCCGGGTCCGGGTGGGGTGCTCCGGCTTCGAACACCGACGCCGGTCCTCCGCTGAAGATCAGGCCGCGCGGATTGCGGCGACGGATCTCCTCGGCGCTGATGGTGCCGGGGACGAGCTCGCAGTACACCTTCGCCTCGCGCACGCGACGCGCGATCAGCTGACTGTACTGGCTGCCGAAATCGAGGACGAGGATCGTGTCCTGGGCGACCTGCGCAGAGATGCGCGCCACCGCGCCCGCGTCAGTCGCGACAGTCATCACTCTCCTCCCACCGCCCCTCAGACCCCCATTCCGACACGCTGCTCGCGCTGCTGCACCTTGCCCTCGGTCTTGATCGACGGAGCGATGACCATCTCCGTCTCCTGGAACTCCGCGATCGTCCGCGCGCCGCAGACGCCCATCGCCGTTTTCAGGGCGCCGACGAGGTTCATGCTTCCATCGTCGACGTGTGCAGGGCCGAAGAGGATCTCGCGCAACGTGCCCTTGATACCGGTGCGGATGCGCGTGCCGCGAGGCAGGTTGGGATCGGGTGTGGCCATCCCCCAATGATTGCCATGCCCGGCGGCCTCCGCGGCCGATGCGAAGATCGAGCCGATCATCACAGCGTCGGCTCCGCTCGCGAATGCCTTCGCGACGTCGCCACCCAGGCGCATCCCGCCGTCGGTGATGATCGCGACCCGCTCGCCGCTCCGCCGGAAGTGATCGTCGCGAGCGGCTGCGCAGTCGCTGGTGGCGGTGACCTGCGGAACGCCGACTCCGAGCACCGCACGGGTCGTGCACGCCGCGCCCGGGCCGACACCGACAAGCAGTCCCTTGATGCCGGTGTCCATCAGCTCGAGAGCGGTGGCGTAGTCGACGCAGTTGCCGGCGACGACCGGGATGTCGACCGAGTGGGTCAGCTCGGAGAACGAGAGGTGTTTGTACGACTTGCTGACGTGTCGGGCCGTGAGCACGGTCCCCTGCACGACGAGCATATGCGCTCCGGCTTCCTGGACGATCGGCGCGCGGCGTTCGGCGTGCGCGGGAACCGTCGACACGGCGCACGCGACACCGGCCCGGGTGATCTCCTCGATCCGCTGGCCGATGAGCCCGTCCTGCACGGGCGCCGTGTAGATCTTTTGCAGCAGCGTGTTGATCTGGTCGACCGGCGACTCCGCGATCGCTGACAACACTTCGGCCGGGTCCTCGTAGCGCGTCTGCACGCCGTCGAGGTTGAGGACGGCAAGTCCACCGAGGTGCCCCATCTCGGCGGCGAACCGGGTGTCCACCACTCCATCCATGGCCGCGGCAAGAAACGGGATCTCCAATGTGGTCCCGTTGACCGCGAACGAGACGTCGATCTCGGCGGGGTTGACGGTCACACGACCCGGGACCAGGGCGACCTCGTCGAACCCATAGGCGCGCCGGGCCCGCTTGCCTCTGCCCAACTCGAACTCCATCTGGAGATTCTACAGGAGAGCCCTGGGTGTCCGACCTTGGGACCCCGCCATCTTGTGGACACCTGCGCCGCAACCCACCACATCTGGTGGGTACTCCCCACCGACGGGGTGGGGCCCGAGCCGTGTCGGGGACCACCGCAAAGGCCTAGGGGTAGATTCCTCTGACTCGCGTGGCCTCAGCCACCTTGGTGACCGCGATACGGAACGCGGCGTCGCGCAGCGTGATCCCGTGCAACTGGGCTTCGGCCCTGACCTGCTGATAGCTGCGGGTCATGACCTCGCGGAGACGGGAGTTCACGTCCCCTGAGCCCCAGAAATATGCCTGGTTGTCCTGCACCCACTCGAAGTACGAGACGACGACGCCGCCGGCGTTGGCGAGGATGTCCGGCAGGATGAGCACTCCGCGCGACTCCAACAATGAGTCGGCCCCGGTGGTCAGCGGAGCGTTCGCGCCCTCGGCGATCACCTTCGCGCGCACGCGCTCGGCGTTCCGCTCACTGATCTGCGCCTCGAGGGCGGCCGGCACGAGCACGTCGACATCGAGCGTCAACACATCCTCGCGATCGATCTGCTCCGCGCCTCCGTAGTCGGTGAATTGCCCACCCTCCTCCTTGAGGCGGCGCAGCGCCATCAAATCGAGTCCCTCGGCGCGGTACAGACCGCAGGTGCTGTCTGAGACCGCGACAACCGTCATCCCCTCGGCCGAAAGCAGCTCGGCACTCACCCCGCCAACCTTGCCGAATCCCTGGATCGCCACCCGCGCCGCGGATGGATCCATCGCCGCGTCGCGCATCGCGAGCACGGTGACCATGGTCAAGCCGCGTCCGGGTCCGGTGAAGCGACCTTCGGAACCACCGATCGACTGCGGCTTGCCCGTCACCGACGCGGGGACCGAGAAGCCCGCATGCATCGACAGCGTGTCCATGATCCAGGCCATCACCTGCGGACCGGTGCCGAGGTCCGGCGCGGGAATGTCGCGGTCCGGGCCGACGATGAGCGATATCTCGGTGGTGAAGCGTCTGGTCAGCCGCTCGAGTTCGGTGAGGTTGAGCTCGTGCGGATCGCAGACCACGCCACCCTTTGCGCCGCCGAACGGGACGTCGACGACCGCGGTCTTCCACGTCATGTACATCGCCAGGGCGCGCGCGTCGTCCAGCGTCATCGCGGGGTGGAATCGCAAGCCGCCTTTGGCGGGCCCACGAGCAATGTTGTGCTGTACGCGAAACCCGGTGAACACGCGGAAGGAGCCGTCATCCATCTCGACAGGGAAATGCACCACGAGCTCGCGTTTGACCTCGCGCAGCACCGCTCGCAGCGAGTCGTCCAGCCCGATGGCGTCGGCGGTTGCGTCGAACTGCCGCTGAGCGATGCTCAGGGCGGAGCGCTCATTGGTCCCGGACATGCGCAGGCCGCACTATACGCAACACGACACGGTTTAGGTCGGTCGGGATACCCCGGATTAGCAGTCCGACGCGACATGTAGTTGCCTGCCCTGGCAGCAACGCGATGCACAATCATTGACAATCGCGATCCCAACCAGCATGCTATGCCGGAACGATAGGAGGTTTTGGACACCCCCTGTCACAAACAACAAGGAGGCCCATAGGATATGGCCAGGACCAGACGTAGGAGAGGCGGCGTCGAGAAGGCCGTCAAACGCACCGTGAGGCGCGTAGGGACGACAGCTCGCCGTCGCGCACCCGCCGCTGGTGGCGATCTCGTGAAGGCGGTGCAGAACCTCGTTAAGGCGTTGCCCGTCGGCGAGTTGGAAAAGCGACTCGCGGGCCTTGAGAAGACTGTCGCGCGGCTCGAAACGAGTCTGCGTGGTGCAGCCAAGCGTGCGACCACCGCAGTCCGGGGTAGCAAGCGCACGACCGCCAAACGCGCAACTGCAAAACGCGCGACCGCAAAGCGGGCGACTGCGAAGCGCGCGACTGC
>JBAPOS010000003.1:0-14619 GCA_049279755.1 Candidatus Dormiibacterota bacterium
CGCCCTCAAGATGCAGGCGACCGCACAGGCCGACGCGACCCGCATCACGGGGCAGGCCGAGGCGGATGCGATCAAGGCCAAGGGCCTTGCCGAAGCCGACGCGATCCGCGCCCGCATGGAGGCGGAGGCATCGGGCATCGAGCGGCGAGCCGCGGCCATGAGCCAGAACCAGGAGGCGGTCATCGCCCAGCAGATCGCCGAGAAGCTCCCGGAGATCGTCGCCGCCGCGGCCGCTCCCTTCGAACACGTCGACCAGTTCACCGTGCTCAACGGTGCCCAGGGTGTGACCGGCGCACTCGCCGAGATCATCCAGCAGGCCGGAGCACTCACCGGGCTGGCGCGACAGTCACTCCTCCCCGCGATCACCCGGGCAGCATCGTCACCGCAGGAGTCGCAGCACCTCAACGGCGCCCGCAACGCCTCCGCGTATCAAAACGGTGACCGCAACGGGCGGCGCAAGCGCCAGACTCCTGTCACGATCACGGACCCGGCCCCCGCCGGGACGGATGCCAGCGAGGAGCATGTGACTCAGTGACGACAGACCTTCCCGAGCTCTCCCTCTCGGCACCCGAGGCAGCGACGACTGTGGGGACCGCCGAGGCCGAGCGCGAGGTGACCATCGACCCGGAAGCCGCCAAACGAATCGACGCCATGGTGACCACCTTCGTGGGTGGTCTCCGGTCGGTGGACGTCCACGGCGACGACTACCGGCGGCGCGTCGACGACATCGACGGCCTCGCCGATCGTGAGATCAGATCGACCGCCGACATGAGCAACCGACTGCTCGACCGCCCGACCCGGGCGATGAGGGGTCTCGGTCAGGGAGACGCGCCGATCGCCAAGAGCCTGCTCGATCTTCGCCGCTCGGTCGAGGAGCTGAACCCGGCGAAGCACGATCTGACCCAGGGCGGCCCCCGCAAGCTCCTCGGCGTCGTTCCCTTCGGCGACCGGGTGCGTGCCTACTTCGCCAAGTATCAGAAGTCGCAGAGTCACATCGAGGCCATCGTCGGCGCATTGCGCGAGGGTGGCGCGGAGCTCGAACGCGACAACGCCGCCATCGGCCAGGAGCAGAAGGCGCTCTGGTCCCAGATGGAGACGCTCCGGCAGTACACGTACATGGCCGAGAAGCTGGACTCGGGACTCGAGGCTCAGATCAACCACCTGGCCATGGGCGACCCCGAGCGAGCCCGGGTCCTCCAGGAGGACATCCTCTACCCCGTCCGGCGCCGCCGCCAGGAGATCCTTACCCAGCTCGCGGTCGCAGTGCAGGGATATGCGGCACTCCGGGTGGTGGAGGTGAACAACCGCGAACTGATCCGGGCTGTTCGAACGGCCACGACCACGACGGTGGCCGCCCTCCGGACCGCGGTCATGGTCGCCCAGGCGCTCACCAATCAGAAGCTCGTCAGCGAACAGGTCAAAGCGGTCAATGAGACGACGAGCGCGATGATCGAGAGCACCTCGTCGGTGCTCCGCGAGCAGACCGCCACCGTGGAAAGCCAGGCCGCGAGCCCCGGCCTCGATATGGGCTCGCTGCAACGCGCCTGGGACAACGTCTTCGCGGCTCTCGACCAGATCGACACCTACAAGCTGCGCGCTCTCGAAGCGATGAAGGTCACCGTTCGGGATCTTTCGGAGCAGGTCCAGAAGTCGCACGCGCAGGTGGAGCGCCTCCACGCCGCCGACGCCACACCCGCACGATCAACACCCGGGCAGAGCCTGCGCCTCTCCTGACGGTTCCGCCGGCGCTCAGATGTGGGCGGAGCTGAGCCAGATCATTCCCACAATCGCGGCGATCACAAAGATCGCGTACTCGGCGATCAGGGTTCGGCGCCGCAGTGGCCCGCCCACCGCGCCGGCGACCCCGCGAACGCCATACCAGAGGACCAGCAGGATCGCGGCACGAACGCCCGCGTGAGCATTGTTCGTTCCAACCAGCGCGGCGCCCCCGAGCACGATCGAAGCCACGAGAAGCGCGAACAGGATCGTGAGACGGATCGACAGTCGCTCGGTTCGAAGGCTGTCGAGGCTCACGAGGAACGCCACCACAACGACGGCGGCAAGGCGGAGGTGCTGTGGCAGTGTCGGCGACGCGCCGCCGAGCAGCACGGGCGCCAGCACGGCAATCCCTGATACGTCCCGCGTGAGCCGGGTGAACCACCCCTCCTTGCCCAGAGCGCGGCGGCCGGCGAGACGAGGCACACCTCCGATCACGACTGCGGCGATCACCCCGCCGGCGATCCGGATCGGGAGGGGAAGGACAGCGATCGCGAGCAGTGTCCCGAACGACAGGACGGCCGCCATCGGGAGGGCGATGCCGACAGGCCCAGGCCTCGATTCGGAGGGATAGATCAGGAAGTCGTACGCGACCAGAACCAGACCGGTGAGGATGGCGAGACCCGCGTCGGCCGCGGCGCTCCGATCGAGGCCCACGGCCTCGGGCCGCAGCAACACCTCGGCGGCCGCGACGGCGAGGCCGAAGGCCGTGTGCACCATCGGGAGCGGGATCTCAGCCAGGACCCGGACCTCGCCGGTGATGCCCAGGGCGCTGCGCGCCTGGTCCGCGAGATAGCCATGACCGCGGCGGCGAAAACCTGTTCGATTATCCACGTCGGCCTGTGGAAACGGTGGAGAACTCGGCGGGCCCCGGCTCAGGGAGCCGAGGTGCCGGCCCGTCCATAGCTATCCTCGAGACGCACCACATCATCGATCTCCGGCGATGACACTTCGAAGAGGTCGGTGTCCTCCACCGCCACGAAGCGATGCCGCCGTCCGGGGCGGACATGAGCGCTCATCCCAGGGGTCAGCCTGAGCGTCTGCAGCGCACCGTTGTCGTCCTCGAGCTGGAGGTCCAGCACTCCAGACTGGATATAGATGCACTCGTCCTTCTGCACGTGGTACTGGAGGCTGAGCAAATGGCCCTGATTGACGTGGATGAGCTTGCCGAGGTAGCGGTCGGTGATCGCCCAGCGAAGCTCGTATCCCCAGGGCTTGTCCACCCGTCCGGAGCCGGGGGCGCTGATGAATTCGGAAGCCTCGCTCATTCGCTCGCACCGACCGCGATGCGCTCGGAAACACCGCTCTGGTTTTCCAGAGCGGTGATGAGCTGATCCACCCGCTCTCGCGTCGTCGCCTCGGCATACACGCGCATGAGCGGCTCGGTGCCACTCATGCGCATCAGAACCCACGACCCATCGTCCAGATAGAACTTGAAGCCATCATCTGTGCGCGTGCGCACAACCTTGCTCCCGGCAAGATCGTTGGGCTCGTTCTGCCGCATGCGTGCGTAGATCTGTTCCTTGCGCTCTTCGTAGCCGTCGCGGGGAAAGCGAATATCGTGGCGGTCGTACGCGTGCGGCCCGACCAGGTCTTCGAGATGGGCGAGGATTCCGGACAACGGTAGCCCGTAGTCGACGATCATCGCGGCCATCATCAGACCTGAGAGGATGCCGTCGCGTTCGGGGATGTGGCCGCGGAACGCGTAGCCGCCCGATTCCTCGCCCCCCAGCAACGCGTCGGTCTCCATCATCTTGGTGCCGATGTACTTGAATCCAACGGGCATTTCGTGCACGGTGACATCGAAGCGCTCCCCCAGGGCGTCGAGCATTCCCGAGGTCGTGATCGAGCGGACGATGTCGCCTCGCAGCCCGCGCTTCTCGAGCAGATACATCGCGAAGAGCGCCATCACCTGCAGTTGATTGATGTAGCGCCCTGTCTCGTCGATGATGCCGACGCGATCGGCGTCGCCGTCGTTGGCGATGCCGAGGTCGAAGTTGCCCGTCTTCATACGCTCCATCGCCTCTGGCATGTAGCGATCGATGGGCTCGGGATGCATGCCGCCAAACCCTGGATTCCGCTCGCCGTGGAGCTCGTCGACGGTGGTTGATCCACCCGTGAGCGCCCGTGCGATCAGACCCGCGCCCGCGCCGTACATGGCCTCGTGGAGCACCTTCAGACCGTGATCGCGAAGCCGGTCGAGGTCCACCATCCTCCCAAGCTGTTCGAGGAAATCCGGAAGCGGGTCGATGGACTCAAGCTGTCCGGTTGCGACGGCCTCGTTGTACGTCATCGTGGTGACACCCGATTCGATCGCCACCGCGGTATGCCGCTCGATCTCGGTGACGACCTCGGGCGGCGCGGAACCTCCGAAATCGGGCTTGTACTTGATCCCGTTGAACTCTGCCGAGTTGTGACTCGCGGTGACGACGATCCCACCGGCAGCAAGGTGGCGGGTGATGGCCCACGAGACGGCCGGTGTCGGGGTTACCCGGTCAAGGAGGATGACGCGACGTCCGTTTGCGACCAGGACCTGCGCGACCTCGCGAGCGAACAGTTCCGCGCAGTACCGCGAGTCGTGTCCGACAACCACTGGGCGCGTCTCGCTCGCGAGGTACGACGCCACACCCTGTGCGACTGCCCGCACGTTGGCGTAGGTGAAATCATCCGCCACCACGGCCCGCCATCCGTCGGTTCCGAACCGGATCGTGGTCGGCATCATCGAGTGCATTCTAGCCGCACGTTCCCGGCGTCCCTGCTCACGCGAATCACAGAACCTCGTCTCGGCCCGCTGCCCGGAGTCGCTCGACGACCTCTTTGAGAAGCTGCGACTGGAGTGCCGGAACCACCAGCACGGCATCGGGGGTGTCGACAACGACAACACCATCGATGCCGGCCACGGCGACGATCCTGCCGGAGCGCGCAACCACCGTGCATCCGTGAGCCGAGGTGACCATCACCGGTCCTTCGACCACATTTCCATCGCCGTCGACATCTCCTTCCGCCACCCGAGCATCGTGGACGTCTGTCCACGACCCCAGGTCGGACCAGCCGAAGGTTGCTTCGACCACGGTGAGGCGCGGCGTCCGCTCGAGGACCAACGGTTCCACAGCCTGGGAGCGCTGTCCCCCGTACAGCCGGGTCACCTCCTCCTCATCGCCCCGGATGCGCGCGTCGACGGCCCGGTCCAGAAGGGAGCTGACCTCAGGGTCGGCGACTCTCAGCTCGTCGAGGAACCGGCGGGCGGTCCAGGCGAAGAGGCCGAGGTTCCACAGGTGCCGCCCGCCCCTGACGTAAGCCTGAGCGACGTCGGCAGAGGGCTTCTCTTTGAACCCGGTCGAGGCAAAGGCCGGCAGCAGCGCCGCGGCGGCGGCCGCCTGGGGCGGGCTCCCCTCAGGCGCGGTCCACAGCGACGCCGGTCGGGCCTCGCCCAGCTCGATGTAGCCGAAGCCCGTAACCGGAGCAACGGGAACGAGACCAACGGTTGCGAGGCCATCCGTAGCCCTCGCCCACCCGGCCGAAGCCAGGACAGCGGCACGATATGCGGCCGGATCGCTGACGCGGTGGTCGGCATGGACGCTCGCGATCAGAGCATCGGGGTCCTCGCGGGCGATCAGACCCACGGCAAGCCCGAGGGCTGGACCGGTCCCGCGAGCGAGCGGCTCCGCGATATACGCCTGGTCCGGGATCGACAGTCCCGCGAGTGCTGCGCGGCAGCCGTCGACCTGGTCGGTAGCCGTAACGATTCGGACGCTGTCGCCGAGCCCTATCACCCGATCCAGGGTGGCTCGAAGCAGAGTCTCGCCCCCCCGGGCAAGGGGAAGAAGGTGCTTCGGCGTCGAACGCCGGCTCAGGGGCCACAACCGCGTGCCGCTCCCGCCGGCGAGCACCAAGATGTGGAGACCCATGCCCTGCTGCCTCGCCTCCGCCGCGACTAGGCCGTGGCTGCAGCGAAGAGGAGTGGCTCGGTGCCGGCATCCTCGGCCCACTGCTCGGCGAGGGTGGTGCGCTCCCAGGGAAGGTCGAGATCGCTGCGGCCGAAATGGCCGTAGGCGGCCACCTGGCGGTAGATGGGGCGGCGCAGCTCCAGGGCGCTCATGATCCCGAAGGGCGACAGATCGATGTACTCATCTATCAGCGAGGCGATCATGTCGTTCGGGACCTTCTCTGTCCCGAAGGTCTCGACCAGGACCGAAACGGGCTTGGCGACGCCGATCGCGTAGGCAACCTGGATCTCGCATTTCGTCGCCATGCCGGCAGCGACCACATTCTTTGCCGCCCAGCGCGCACCGTAGGCAGCGCTGCGATCGACCTTCGACGGGTCCTTGCCACTGAAGGCGCCGCCGCCGTGTCGGGCGTATCCGCCATAGGTGTCGACGATGATCTTGCGGCCGGTGAGGCCGGCATCCGCCATCGGCCCGCCGATGACGAAGCGGCCGGTGGGGTTGACGTAGCGCTTGGTGGCGGAGTCGAGCCATCCGGCAGGGATCACCTTCTCGACGACGTGGTGCTGGACGTCCTCGAAGATCTGTTCCTGGCTGACCTCCTCGCCGTGCTGGACGCTCACGAGGACGGTGTCCACCCGGCGGGGACGGCCGTCGCCGTCGTATTCGATGGTGACCTGGGTCTTTCCGTCGGGTCGCGCCCAGCGCAGCGTCCCATCGCGTCTGAGAATGGCAAGCTGCCTGGCGAGCTGGTGGGCCATCTGAATAGGCGCCGGCATGAGCTCGGGGGTCTCGTCACAGGCGAACCCGAACATCATTCCCTGGTCGCCGGCGCCGCCGTGGTTCACGCCCTGGGAGATGTCGGGCGACTGCTCGTCGATGCCGACCAGCACGCCGCACGTCTCCCAGTCGATGCCGTACTTGGCGCGCGTGTAGCCGATCTCCTTGATGGTCTGGCGAACCAGGCCGGCGATGTCGACGTAGGCCTCGGTGGTGATCTCGCCGAATACCAGGACCGTTCCCGTGCTCAGCGCGGTCTCGCAGGCCACTCGGCCGAGCGGGTCCTTGCTCAGCACGGCGTCGAGCACCGCGTCACTGATCTGGTCGGCCACCTTGTCGGGGTGTCCCTCGGTCACCGATTCCGAGGTGAAGAGGCGATGATGCGCTGTGGGCACTGGAGCTACCCTCCGTCCCTACCGGCAGCCACCGAGCCGCCCTGTGCGTCTCCGGCCTGCTCCTGTCCAGGGATCGCAAGATCGTAACAGCGCAATGGAAAGGCTGGGCTGTCACGGATTTGTCCCTTTGCGAGGACCCTCTCGACCGTGTACTGTTACCCGGTAACTATCACCAACCCGGGCGCCGTATCACAACGCGCCGGACGGAGGAACAAGGCGCGTGTCGGTAGACCAGACTCTACGTTGCCGCGATTGCGGCGTCGACTTCATTTGGACTGAGGGCGAGCAGGACTTTTTTGCCTCTCGTGGCCTCACAAACCCCCCCTCTCGCTGCCCGAGCTGCAGAGCGGCTCGCCGTCAGAGCGGTGGTGGGGGTGGCGGCGGCGGCGGTTTCGGCGGTGGTGGCGGTGGCGGCGGTGGATACCGCAGCAACGGCCCGCGCCAGATGTACGAGGTCCCCTGTGCCGGATGCGGCGGCGTTGCGCGCGTCCCCTTCCAGCCTCGCGGTGACAAACCCGTCTACTGCAGCGACTGCTTCCGCGCAGCGCCGCGGTGAGTGACGGCGGCCCCATCGCGGTAGGGACGAGGGTCAGCTTTCCGTATGGCGGCAGCCGGCGCACCGGCACCGTCGCTGACGTCTCCATGATCCCCGATCAGTCGGGGGGCCAGTCGCTCGCATACCTGATCGACGTGGGCTCTCGCAAGGTGTTTGTGCAGGGCGAAGGCATCACCCCGGCCACAGGGCCGGGGGCCGCCTTCGATCCGGTCGCCGAGGGTGTTGCGTACGGCCGAAAGCGGCCCCGGAACCCGCGCAACCGATAGCCACAGTTCGGCGGGGGCTTCGACGGGCCGTCGCTCCGGCGTCACCGCGTCACCGCGGCAGGCTGGCTATCCTTGAGTGATGGCTTCTGATCTCACCGCCGAAGGCGCGCCGGATGCGCGCCGGCACACGCGCAGACCGATCCGTCTCTGGATGGTGCTGCTCGCGATCGGAATCGCCTCGATCCTCGCCGGGGGCGCCTTGATCGCCGGTCCGCTGATCGGCGTCTTTCAACGAGGCGCGGTCGACTCGACGGCGCTGAAGCACTGGAAGGGCGGCGCGACTCACTCGGTCGCCCCGGCTCCTGCCGCCTCAAAGTCACCGACGTGCGGCACGAGTTCGACCACCGACTATGCCCTGGTCAGCTTCGGAGCACCTGCGCAGTACCACTACGCGGCGGTGGCCGGTAACGGCACCTGGGCGCTGCTGAACTCACGGTCGATGGTGCACTACTCGGGCACTCCCGATCCCGGCCAGCAGGGGAACGTGATCATCGCCTTTCACCGCGAGCCGGACTTCCAGTACATCAATCAGCTCAACGTCGGCGCCACCATCACGATCCAGAACCGCACCTGCCAGACGTTCGTGTACAAGGTCACGGCCAGGTGGGACCTCGCTCCCAACCATGTCACGCAACTGGTCCCAACCTCCGGTCATGAGCTGACGATGATCACCTGTGACCCCTGGTGGCAGGACTACAACCGCTTCGTGTGGCGTGCCGAGCTGATCTCGGCACCGGCGCCGACCTCACCCGGGTCGACCGGCGGGTCGGTGGCCAACCCCTCCTTCTGACTGCTCGGGGCGGACTACTCCGAGTAGCCCTCGAGAGGGCCGGGAAACGCCTCTTCGGCTATTGCCTCGAGCCGTTTGCCCTGCCTCCTGATGAAGATGACGCCCGCAATGATCGCCACGACCGCGAGGACGATGAAGCCGATCGCGACGGCTCCGCTCAGGTGAGAGATCTGACTGCCCAGGAGGTACGCGGCAATCCCGTAGACCGCCGCCCACACGATCGCTCCGGCGGTGATCGCCACGAGGAACCGGGGCAGCGGCATGCGGTTGGCGCCGGCCAGGAAGGCGAGGTAGGTCCGTAGGATCGAAACAAATCGACCGAAGAAGACGACCTTCGTCCCGAAGCGCATGAAGATGTAGCGCCCCACCTTCACCTGCGGCTCATTGAGGCGCACGTACTTCCCAAAACGCCTCAGCAGCGGATAGCCGCCGAACCAGCCGATGCCGAAGCCGATGCAGTTCCCGACAATCGCGCCGGCCGCGGCTGCGGCGATCACCCCGACAATCGACAGCTTCCCCTGGGCGGCAAAGAGCGCCGCCGCGATCAGCATGGTCTCGCCCGGAAGCGGTATCCCGATGCCCTCGACACCGACAAAGAGAGCGACCGCGGGATAGCCCGCGGTGGACAGCCACTGGTCGAGGGTCAACGACGCAGCCCGGTGCTGCGTCGCTCAGACGGGCGGGACGGGATGATGGCGGGCAACGTCCGCACGGCGCCGTGACCGGTATGCGCCGAAGCGGCGCACCAACTCCATACGCAGCTCGGCAGGTGGCACCACCGCGTCGACGATGAGCTCCGAGGCGAGCCGGAAGATGTCGATGTCATCGCGGTATTCATCCTGCAGCGCCGTGACGAACGCCGCACGCTCATCCTCCGGCGTTTCCTGGATCTTGTTGTAATACACGGCGTTGATGGCCGCCTCCGGTCCCATCACCGCGATCTGCGCCGTGGGCAGGGCGAGCGTGCAGTCGGGTTCGAACGCGGGGCCGCTCATCGCGTACAGACCGGCG
Organism: Candidatus Dormiibacterota bacterium; assembly: GCA_049279755.1. Lineage (GTDB taxonomy): Bacteria > Chloroflexota > Dormibacteria > Aeolococcales > Aeolococcaceae > Palsa-851. The sequence goes on from JBAPOS010000003.1 coordinate 9,519, forward strand.
CCGTACGCCTTGCGCAAGATCACCGAGATGCGCGGAACCTGCGCCTGCGCGAGCGCCGCGATCATCTTGGCGCCGTGCCGGATGATTCCCTGACGCTCGACCGCGGTGCCGATCATGAAGCCGGGAACATCGGCGAGAAAGAGCAGGGGAACATTGAAGGCGTCACAACACGTGATGAAGCGCGTCGCCTTGTCCGCCGAGTCGACGAAGAGCACCCCGCCCTTGAAGCGAGGCTGGGAAGCGAGGATTCCGATCGAGTGGCCGTCGATACGCGCGAACCCGCAGACGATCTCGCGCGCGAACAAACGCTTGATCTCGAAGAAGGAGCCGTCGTCGACGATGCCATGAACGAACGCCATCACGTCGTATCCCTTCGACGCCTCGGCGGGGATCACGTCGGCGATGTCCTCGAAGCCGGCAGCAACGTCTCGCGACGGCAGAACCGGTGGTGCGTCACGCCAGGACTGGGGCAGGTACTCGAGGTAGCGTCGCGCCGCGACGATGCCCGCATCCTCGTCGGCAACAAGCACGTCGCCGCAGCCGCTCACCGTGCAGTGCATGCGCGCTCCGCCCATCTCCTCGAGGGTCACCTTCTCGCCGACCACGACTTCGGCCATGCGCGGCGAGCCAAGGTACATCGAGGCATTCCCCTCCACCATGATCACGATGTCGCAGAACGCGGGGATATAGGCGCCGCCGGCCGCGCTCGGTCCGAAGAGCACGCACACCTGGGGCACTTGACCGGAAAGGCGCACCTGCATATGGAAGATGCGGCCCGCGTGGCGCCGCCCCGGAAACATCGCCACCTGTTCGGTGATGCGCGCGCCCGCCGAATCGACGAGGTACACGAGCGGAATCTGGAGCCGCTCGACCGTCTCCTGGATGCGGACGATCTTCTCGACGGTGCGCGGCCCCCAGGACCCCGCCTTCACGGTTGGATCATTGGCCATCACCGCACACGTCCTGCCGTGCAGCACTCCAATGCCGGTGACAACTCCTTCGGCGGCGAGCTCCGCGTCCTCCGTGCCGGCAAGCAGCCCGTCCTCGACAAAGTCGGCGCCAGGGTCGAGCAGGCGCGCGATCCGTTCGCGCGGCATCAACTTGTGCTGGCCCGCCAGCTTGTCTCGATGTCGCTGCGGGCCACCTGCACGCGCCCTTTCGAGCCGCGCGGACACGGCGTCAGCCAACGCTCGTCTCCGCCGGCGTTTCCTGCGGAAGACGGGTCCAGATTCCGGCGCGATAGAGCTTGCCGGGAAGGTCGCGGCGAAGATCGGACGCGAGGGTCTCGGCGACAGTGCACATCGACTGGAGATCGATGCCCGTGGTCGCCCCGAGCGCATGCAGCGCCTGGAGCGCGTCCTCGGTGCAGACGTTACCGGTGGAGCGCGGCGCGAACGGGCATCCACCCACACCACCGACCGATCCGTCGAAGCGGCGGACGCCGGCGGCATACGCGGCAATCACGTTGGCAACGCCGAGCCCGCGCGTGTCGTGCACATGCAGCGACAGTTGATCAATCGGCAGCGATGCGGACACGAGCGCACACATCGCGCTGACATCGGCGGGAGTCGCCACGCCGATCGTGTCCGCGATCCCCACCTCCTTGACGCCGCGCGATGACAGGTCGGCGCACAGCTCGACGACGCGTGCCGGCGCGACCACCCCCTCGAACGGACATCCGAAGCTCACCGAGACGGCCGCGTCGACGCTGCACCCGCGCTCACCCGCGAGCTCGACGATGTGCGAGATCTCGTCAAGCGATTCGTCGACGCTTCGATTCACGTTGCGTCGGTTGAAGGTGTCGGTTGCCGCGATGGTGACGAGGACATTCCGCATGCCGTGGGCGAGCGCGAGCTCGAGTCCGCGGAGGTTGGGTATGAGCACGCGCAGCCGTCCCAGCTCGGGGTGCAGTCCGGCGAGCACTGCGGGCGCGTCTGCGAGTTGTGGCACCCAGCTCGGAGAGACGAATGATGTCGCCTCGACGCGCGGCACACCCGCGTCGAGCAAACCGCGGACAAGCCGGATCTTCGCTTCTGTGCCGATGGTCTCGGCGATGTTCTGGAGTCCGTCGCGCGGGGCGACGTCGGTCCAGGACACCTCGTTCACGCGATATGCCTCCCAGGGGTGGACACTGCCCCGCCACCGTAGCAAACCCGAGGGCTACACTCTCGCCAGCCGATGCCGCGGTTCCGCGTTCCCGACTACATCCGAACCACCTTCGCGGTCAGCGATTGGCGCGCTTTCCGACTCTGCGGCATGGACGAGGTTGGTCGCGGCGCATACGCCGGCCCGCTGGTCGCCGCCGCGGTGGTGCTGCCCCAGCGCTTCCGCCACCCGCTGCTCCGCGACAGCAAGCTGCTGACCGCAAAACAGCGCGAGCTGGTCGGGGCGGTGCTCCGCGAGCGCGCGGTCGCCTGGGCGGTGGCAGAGGTGAGCGTTGAGGACATCAACCGGCGCGGGCTCGGCTGGGCGAACGTCGAGATCTTCCGGAGGCTCGTGGACGCCGTCGACGCCGATGGCTACTGCTGCGATGGGAACCTGCGCATCCCAGTGACGCGTCCCCTGCATTCACTCGTGGCGGGCGATCGCAAGGTGCCGGCGGTATCGGCTGCCTCGATCATCGCCAAGGTCCATCGCGACGCGCTCATGACCCGCATGCACGACGAGGCGCCGCACTACAACTGGGCGAGCAACAAGGGGTACGGCGCCCCGGAGCACCGCGCGGCGATCAGAGAGCACGGCCCTCACCCGGCGCATCGCCGCGTCTTTCTGGCGTCGGTCCTGCAGACGGAGCTGGACCTGACGGGGACCGCGGCTCAGCGCGAGGTCGCGATCCCTGCTCTCGGAGCGGGCTGAATCTCGGTCAGTTGGCGCCGCAGCCGCAGCTGCCGCCGCAGCAGCCGCCACCACCGCCCACACTGGGCGCTACATCAGATCCGGATCCGGCATGGACCGCCACACGGCTGATCAGGGGCATGCTGGCCCGGCTCTCGCAGCTCGGACATACGGCGGCGACTTCACGATCGGCCATCGGTCGGAGCAACTCGAACACGGCCGAGCAGTCGTTGCAGCGGTATTCGTACAGAGGCATCACAAGCAAGCGTACGCACGATCGAGCCAGTTTGACAAGTCGAACATCCGTTCGGTAGACTCAGTCCATGCCCATCCGCACCATCGAGCTCCAGCTCCCGCTCGACCCCGATGAGGCCGGATCGCTCGCCCGCCGCCGAGTGAGCCACCTGGCCGCGGTCGACGGTCTCGACCCGGCGGCCTATGTGAAGCTGATCCGTTCCTTCCCGTCCCTTCGGGCGATCTACAGTGCTTCGGAGCCGGAACTGGCGCACCTCGTTGGTCCGGTCGCCGCGGCGCGGATCAGATGGTTCCTCGACGCGCCACTGGATACCGCGCTCGCACGGGAGGCGTCACCGATCAGCCTGCGCGACCTCGCACCCCCTCTTTCCTCCGCCGCCTAAATTTCAAGTCGGCGCGGCGCATACGGAGCGTTGAATCGTGCAACCAACGTAGAATCAATGCTTTGGTGCCGGTTCATTCGTGTGGCGCCATAGATGGCAGGCGAGAACGGAGGTTTGTTGCAGCATGCGGAGTCGACGTTCCAGAGCTGCCGTGCTTGACCGCGGTCGGGCAGCCGATACGATCAGTGACCTTGCCGATCATGCTGTCACCCTCGCGCGTGGCGCGGGGAGCGCGGCTCTTCCGACGGTGCAGCGCGGCGCCGAGGGCTTGAGCCAGGTATTGCAGAGTGCCGCAGGGACGCTCGCGGACACGGCCGAACACCTTGCGGCGGACGGCAGAGTCACGGCCGCGGGCAATGCGGCACGCGAGCGCATCGCCGACGCATCGGACAAGCTGAGCACCGCGATCCGCCCAAAGAAGCGGACCCATCGCGTTCGCAATCTTCTGATCGGCGCGGCGGTTGTCGGAGGCGTGTTCGCGCTGGTCCAGTCACCACTCCGGGCCAAGATCCAGGAACGCCTTTTCGGTCCCGCGCCGTCCGATGACGACGACCTTCCACAGATCACCCTCCCCGATGACGATCGCCGCGTCGACATCACCGACCTGACCAAGGCTTCGCAGGCTGAGCCTGACCCCGCCGCGGATGTCGTCGGTACCCCGGTGACCGCCGAGCCCACGCCGCGAGGCGGCCGGAGCCACGGTCACAACCACGACGAACCAGAACTCGCCGACACCCAGGAGACCAATGCCTGACGATCGCTATCAGGGCCGCCAGTCGTCGGACCGTCCATCGTTCTCCGGCCCCAGGCAGTTCTCCGGCCCCCGGCCCAACTTCAACAACAGCGACACGCGGCCGCCCTTCCGGCCGTCGCCCCGAGTGGAGGTTCCGGCCGCGCCGATCTCGCACTCCCTGCGCCTGCGCGACGGCGATCGCGAGATCGAGGTCAGCGGATCGGCGGCGTTCGTCCGTCAGGTTCTCGACGACCTTCCCGCGATGTGGACCCGACTCCACGGCGAGGGGTCGACAAGGCCCGCGCGCATCGACCTGCCGGCTCGCAGCGAAGCTGCGGTGGCGGACCAGCCGCATCGCGTGCCCGAGAGCGCGCCCGAGCCCACCAGGCCGGCGGCGCCGGCTGCTGTCTCGAACGGCAAGCACACGACCACACGGAGCACGCCGGACGACAAGGTGCTGGCGGTGCTCAAGGAATCCACGCGACCCCTCGCGGTGGCTGCCATCCGAAAGCGCCTCGGCGGCAGCTTCACGCCCCAGCAGGTGCGCCGCATCCTCGAACGCAACGCTCCGAAGGTATCGGTCACCGACGAGCGGCCGGCCACCTACCGTCTGCGCTGACGTCTCTGCGGGCTGAGCGGCCTCAAATCGCCTCGAGGTCCGATTCGGTGGCGCTGTGGTCTGGCGGCAGGGGGGCTGGGGACACTCCGCGAATTTGTCCGCTGAGTGCCCCTGCGCTGTGGTCTGGCGGCAGGGGACGGAGGGCACTCCGCTCAGCTTGTCCGTTCCCTCGTTCGCGCAATGAAGATTATCGCGCTCGCTCGGTCGCTTCCAAATTCGCTGAGTGCCGCTGCGCTGTGGTCTGGCGGCAGGGGGCTGGGGACACCCAGCTCAGCT
>JBAPOS010000004.1:0-3955 GCA_049279755.1 Candidatus Dormiibacterota bacterium
CCCCGCCACTCGTCCCCCCTGAAAGAAGCACCGTGATCGTCTGACGAGTCCCACACGATACGCGAACGCCCTTTCACGGTGCGCCGGACCTCTGACGTGCGCGGGCACGAACGGCTATGCTGCACCCCAGGGGCAACGTATCAGGAGGGTTTGCGCGTGCGAAGCACGGTTCGGAGCTTGAAAGTGCTTGCGATTGTCGTCGCGGCTCTCGGCATCGCAGCGACGACAACGCTTTCGGCCTCGGCGGGATCATCCGTGCTGAAAGTCATCCCGACCTTCGTCGGTGCTCCAGGCGACGGTCCGCATTGCAATCGCCCTGACCCGATCGCGAACACCTGGGTGTGCCACGTCACGGTCAAGGCGTCGGGTTCCTCATCGACGCCGGCGCACTGGTCGGCGACCAGCGTTTCCGGCTATACGTCGTTCTCGCCATCGCACGGCACGGTCTGGCCCGGTCACAGCACCACCGTCAAGATCACCACGCACCTGTGCGGCGGCTATTTCAAGTTCAAGTTCGCGGGCGCGCAGAACACGGTCGCCGTCGTCTACACCTGCGGATAACTGCAGGGGCCACGCAGACAGCGCAGTTCTGACGCCGTCAGAGGACCATTCTCCGTTCCTTGGGAGCAGCCGGCTCCGCGCGCTCCCGGGGCTGTGGACGCACCTGTCGAGACCCCACCGCACCGGCCTGCTGGTGAAGCAGCGCCACCGCCTCGAGCCGGGAGTGCACCTCCAGCTTGGCGAGAACGTTCTGGATGTGGGTACGCGCCGTCGAGTAGCTGACTCCGAGGGACAGCGCGAGCGCGCCGGTGCCGTTACCGAGCGCCAGGAGTCTGAGCACCTCCCGCTCGCGCGGGGTGAGGTCGCTGATGCTGCGCTCACGGCTTCGGGTCACGCGGCGAACGGCGACACCGGTGAGGTGGGTCGGGCCTCGGTCCTGGATCGGGCCATCCATGAGCCTGCCGAGGGTGGCGATCACGTTATCGAGTCCCTGCGCCTTGGAGATCACGCCGGTGACGCCTGCCGACAGCACCGACTCGAGCAGGCGTGGGTCATCGACGCTGTACAGGATCACGACGCGCGCCTCGGGGTGCGCGGTGCGCACAGCCTGGATGGCGGCGAGCCCGCGCTGGTCATCATGCTCGAGCTCCATCAGGCATGCCCCGGTGGGCTGCGCTGCCACGGCTTCAACCGCCTCCTCTGGTGACGCCACCAGCCACACGTCGTGACCGAGCGTCTCCAGGACGTGGGCAAAGGACTCGGCAAACAGTCGGTGACGATCGCAGAGCACGATTCTCATGTGCGGCTTCGCCATGAGCGCGATCGTGCCGGCGCGCCCCGCGATGGACGCGGGACAGCGGAAATGTATACGGGGGATCGCATCGATGGCCCCCTCTTAGATGATCCCGGGAGGGTTCTGATCCCCCGGGCGCGCGAGTGTATCGACTCCCACCTGACGAACAGCCACAGCACCCCCAGTCGGTCCCCTGCCTTCACTGTCGACTCGGCACTCCCTTTCGGGGTGTCGGGCCGCCGTGCAAATCCCCTTAATTTAGCCAAAAACCACAGGCGATGTGTGGGCCGGATGCCAATGTCGCCTGCAATTGTTGTAGCCGCCTACGTCGTCTGGCGGATAAATCAACCGAACCACCACCGACACCGCTGCGCCGTCCTGCGTTTGAGGGAGGAATAAGTCATGCAGGCGCGGGTTGTTGAGGCTGGCGGCGGTAGCGGATGGTTGCGCGGTGATGGGGTTGCGGGTTCTCATCGTTGACGGCCGGCCGCTGGTTGGCGACGCAATCGCGGTGCGGCTCGCCATGGAGGAGGGGATTCTCGTTCTCGCCACCGCGACCAATGACGCACAGGGAGTCCTGGCGGCTCAGGTCATGCGTCCCGACGTCGTGGTGGTGGGCGAACTTCCAGACGGCGTCGCCGCTTCGGACATGACCCGCATGCTTCGTGAAGCCCTGCCGGCGGTGCGCGTTGTGGTGCTCGGCATCGACGAGGATCCGCAGGCCGTGTGCGATTGCCTCTCAGAGGGCGCTCACGGATGGCTCGCCCAGGACACCCCGACGGCCACCCTGGTGCAGGCGATCCACGCGGCGATGGTCGACGAGATCCACCTGCCACCCCGGCTGCTGACTCCGGTGATCCGCGAGCTCCAGGCGCGCCGCTCTGACCGCGAAGAGAATCGGGCGCGGCTGGCGAGATTGAGTGAGCGCGAGCGGCTGATCCTCGACTGCATGGTTGCGGGCGTCGACCGTGACGCCGTCGCCGAGCGCCTCGGCGTCAGCCGCAACACCGTCCGCACGCACACGCAGAACTGCTACGCGAAGCTGGGCGTGCACTCGAGCCTGGAGGCGGTGCATTTCGCATTCCGGTGCGGCGTTCGTCCCCCCGTGCTCGGTGCCGACGGCGCTCGCACCATGCCCGGTGGCGACGCCGGCTACGTCAAACGAGTGAGGGTGGGCTCATCTGCTCTGCCGATGCGTGCGAGCGGGACTGTCTACAGAATCAACTAGTACCGCAGCAAGCGCAAAGGGGGTCGCAAACGCATCAGGGATGGAAATTCGTGAGGCGGCGCAGCGCATTTTCCGCGTCCGTGGTCTGGTCGTTCTTGCGTGTCTGATAGCCGGCCTCGCGGCCGGGTACGGGGTGCACAAGGGTCTCGAGACCACAACGTACACCTCCTCAGCACGTCTCGTCATGAGTGGCAGCGTGCCCCAGGACTCCGGGTGGGCGGCGGCATTGGCGGGGACTGTCGAGGGGATCGTGACCAGCCCCGACCGGATCAGCGAGGCGCTGGCGCAAGCGGGTGTCACGCGAGACATCGTGAAGTTCACGAAGGGAGTCGACACCCAATCGCTGAGTGACTCGAGCATTCTCGAGCTGTCGGTGACCGACACCAGCGCGGGGGTGGCTACCTCGGTTGCCAACACGCTCGCGAACGGCGCGGTGGCAACGCTCAACGCCCAGCAGCAGGAGCCGAGCGACCAGTTGCTGGGCCAGGTCGAAGGGCAGATCAATTCGGTGACGGCCGCGATCAACGCCCTCAATACGCGGCTCGCCGCGATGCAGCCGACCAATCTCTCAATCCCGACGCTGGTCGCGCAACGTGCTGATCTGTCACAGCAGCTGACCGCATTGATCACCAAACACGCGGACATCGAGCAGCAGATGGCGCAAAGTGTCGGCGCGAGCGTGATCTCCTCGGCCGCCGTTCCATCGCTGCCGAATCCCTCGCGTCTTCCGCTGGATCTCATCCTCGGCGGCCTTGCGGGCCTCATCCTCGGTGTAGGGCTGGCCGTGCTGATGGAAACGTTGCGTCCGACGCTGGTCGGTCGCGACGCGATCGAGCAGGCGCTGGGCGCGCCGGTGCTCGGCATCATGCCGGTGACCGCAACCGCATCGGCCGAGGTCATGGCGCTCAACGCACGCCTCCGCCAGGCCGCCGAGCGAGCCAGGACGGCGACGGCCGTGCTCTGGAACGGCGATGACGACCTGAGCGACGTCGCGCAGCGGTTGCAGTCGGCCAAACCGGCGGGGCCCCGATCGGCGAATCGACCGACGTTCACGGTGCGCGCCGCGGCTCCAGGTGAGGTGATCCATCCGCGCTCCGGCCTGGTGGTCGTCGTACCTCCTCGGGTGCCGCTGCACCGGATCGAGGAGGCGGAGGAACTGTGCACGGGTGAGGGTCTCTTCCTGCTCGGGGCAATCCTGCGACCGCGAAGGCCGTGGCGGCGCGAGCGCCGGCGCAAGGAGGTCAAGCTCGAGGTCGCGAAGAAACCACAACTGCAGGTTGAGGAAGCGGGAGAGCCGGCACCGGCGGCGTTGGTGTCATGACCGTCGCCGCCGTCGTCCCACTCTCGACGTCCGTTCCCTTCTGCGTCGTCGATATCACGGCTGACGCTCGTGCCGCAGCCGCGCGCGCGCTGCGAACCGGATGGATCACCAC
>JBAPOS010000005.1:0-1928 GCA_049279755.1 Candidatus Dormiibacterota bacterium
TTTCTCCATTACTGGCGCCTCTCACACGATGGACGGCTGGTCTTTGGTGGCCGCACGAGCTTTGCGCCGGTCAGCGTGCAGACGGCGCGTGACCGTCTGTATGCCGCGATGATCGGCATCTATCCGCAGCTCGCTGGCGTGCGAGTGAGCCATGCGTGGACGGGCAACGTGGGCTTCACGTTCGACCAGCTGCCCCATCTCACCCGGTCCGACGGCGTCACCTACGCGATGGGCTATTGCGGCAGTGGCGTCGCGCTCGGCAGCTGGATGGGCACGCTCGCCGCCGAGTGGATCACCAGGGGTGCCCGTCCGGCTTTCTCCGACCTCCGCTTTCCGCGGATGCCGTTCTACCGGGGACACCCCTGGTTCCTCCCAATCGTCGGTGTGTACTACTCGCTACTTGATCTGCTCTGATGGCGGTGAGTCGACCGGGCCGACGCCCACGGCAGCAGCGGCCAACTCCACGGGCCTGGCGCCTCCAACCGACGCCATGAGCTGTCCACCCTGCAGCACATACGACACCGTCTTCTCGTGGAAGAAGCCCGATCGCGCGGTCACCGCGGCGAGAATCACCAGGGGTACTCCGAGCAGGAGCGTGATGATGATCGGCAGGCTTGTGCCCCAATCGGGCGACTGGCCGAACGGCAACGATACCGGCGCGACCAGCGCATAGGCGATCAGGATGAGGTACACACCTCCGACGAAGGGCAGCACGCCGGCGAAGATGAACCGGCTGGGGCTGGTGAGCAGGACCTTGCGGAATGCCCAGGCGCAAGCGATGCCCGTGATCCCGTAGTACAGGGCGACGAGCAGCCCGATGTCGAGAATCAGGTTGGCGAAGATGCTGCCGACATTGCTGACCACCACGGTCAGCACGATGACGATGATGGCGAGCCCTGACGAGATGATGGTCCCGACCCAGGGAGTTTTCCAGCTCTTGTGGACGGTCCCGAACGCCTTGGGGAAGACCCCGTCACGCGACATCGAGTAGGTGAGCCGGCTCGACGGCAGCAGGGTGGTCTGGGTGGTGGCGACGGTGGAGGAGAGCACCGCCAGCACCATGAGGTACGCCAGCGGCGTCCCCGAGATCTGCTGGGCGAAGAAGTAGAGGATGTCGTTCTGGTTGTTGGGGTCGTTGATCGCGTTCAGCGAGAGGAATGACTGAAGCGCGCTGTCCGCGATCAGGAAGATGAACAGCAGGATGAACATGCTGTAGATGCCCGCCAGACCCGGCGATTCATTCGCATCCTTCGACTCCTCGTTCACGTTGGCCGCGGTGTCCCAGCCCCAGAAGAAGAACACCGCCAGCGCGGAGCCGGTCGCGAGACCGTTGAGGTCGTGCAGCTGCAGCGGGTTGAACCACTGGGCGGAGACGGCATTGGCCGCAGGATGGCCGCCGACGATCTTGCCGATGGCCCAGAGGGCAAAGGCCAGCACGATCAGGTACTCGATGAACACCAGGACCCACTGAAAGTTCGCGGTGACGCGAATGCCGCGCGCCACCATGAAGGTCACGAGCAGCAGCCAGAGCACGCCGACGACGGCGACCAGGCGGTTGTCGTTCGCAGCGGTGGAGCTGATCCATCCAAAGCTGTTGAAAAGCTGCAGCGTGTAGGCGCCGGCGATGAGCGGGGCGGCAGCGCAGAAGAGGACGTTTGCGGCGAGCTGGATCCACCCTGACACCCACCCGACATACGGATTCAGCGTCCGGCTCACCCAAGAGTACGATGCGCCGCAGTTCGGATCCTGCCGGTTCAGGTAGTAGTACGCGATGGCGATGCAGAGCACCGGCAGGAATCCCACCAGGATGGCCGAGGGCGATGCGAGGCCGACAGCGACGATGAGAAACGCCGCCGTCGCTGCGAGGGTGTACGCCGGAGCGACGCTCGACGTCGCGATGACCGTCGTGTCGAAGAGCGTGAGCGTGT
>JBAPOS010000006.1:0-2963 GCA_049279755.1 Candidatus Dormiibacterota bacterium
CGGAAGCCGCGCACCGCGCCGCCGAACTCGTCGGCGCCGAGTACGCCGGCATCGCCCAGGCAGCGATGGCAGGCGCGCTCATCGCTCGCGCTCGAGGGGACCACGAGTCGGTCATCCATTCGCTGGAGCCCTTGCTCCCGCTCGCCGATCTTGGCGGTATCGGTGAGCCCGGCATCCTCGACTGGCCGATTCTCCACGCCGAGGCGCTGGTGAGCCTCAACCGCCTCCGTGATGCCGAGACCGTGGTCTCGCATTTCTCCCGTGTCGCCCATGAACGCAACCGCGCCCAGTCGATTGCCGGCGCCGACCGGATTCGAGCGATGCTCGATGCATCGCTGGGCCGTGCGGACGACGCCGAGGTGTCGTTTGTCAGCAGCCTCGCGGTCCTCGACAATGTCGAGCTCCCATTCGAGCGCGCATTGACCGAGCTCGAATACGGGCGGTTCCTGATGCGCGAAGGATTCAATCGGGCCGCGGTGTGGCAGCTCGAAGCAGCTCGCGAGCGCTTCGCGGAGCTGGATGCCCGACCCTTTCTCACCGAATGCGTGGCCGCCCTGGTGCGCTGCGGGACTGCGGCGTCGAACGACGGCGGACATGCCCGCTGGCGCCTCACGCCGCAGGAGGCGTCGGTCGCCAGGCTGGTGGCGACGGGGAGGACCAACCGTCAAGTTGCGGACGAGCTCGTGGTCAGCATCAAGACGGTCGAGTATCACCTCGCCAATGTGTACGGCAAGTTGAGGATCCGGTCGCGGCAGGAGCTGGTGCCGCTCTTCGGCCCGCTCGAAAGCGGCCGGCCGGCACGGGTGGGAGCCGGTGGCGCCAAGGGTGGCGTTGCCGAAAAGACTAGGGTCCTACCCTGGGGTAAATCGAGTCCATGAATCGTAGAGTCGATGCAAGTGTCGAGGCAAAGGTGCGGTCGTGAGCGGGGACCTCAGGTCTGATCGTCCGGCCGCGCTGACAGTTGGGCTGCTCCGGCCCTGCATCCTCGCGCACCTCATGGGCGGCGACACCGTGTACGGCTACGAGCTGCACCACTGGCTGCTGGGGATCGGCGTCGAATGCGACCTGGGCACCGTGTACCGGTCGCTCAACACCATGGAGGCCGACGGGCTGCTGCATTCCACGTGGGAGCGGACGGCCGGTGGACGCAGCCGGAGGCGCTACGAGTTGAGCGAGCCTGGGCTCGACATGATTGACGCGTACGTCGCTCCCGTGGAGCAGCTCCGCGCAGTCGCCACCGAGTTCCTCGACATGCGCAAGGCACGCGAGAGCCGTTCCGCGATGGAGGCCGCAAAGCGGCGCCGTGACGCTCTCCTGCCGCTCGGGCCGGGGCTCGAAGACGTGGCCCCGCTGTCAATACCCGCGCCACGCGGATAGGTGCGTAAGACACGGATTGACGGGCCATGTACGGATGGCCACAGTCCGTTGAGCGAGGCGGTTGTCGCATGGTCGTGAGCCGCCCTCGATAGTCGCTGCCAACTGCTCATAAAGGAGGAGGTTGGATGGCCACGGACACCGTGCCGTATGGGCGAAAGACCCAGAGGGAGTCTCCCGTCTCTGATCTGCACATCGTGTGGATCACCGCCGGGCTCGGGTGCGATGGTGATTCGGTATCGATCACTGCAGCTACCCAGCCGAGCATCGAGGACGTCCTCCTTGGAGCGATCCCCGGTCTGCCCAAGGTCCACCTCTACAACCCGGTCCTCGCGTACGAGAACGGCGAGGAGTTCATCAAGTCCTGGCACGCGGCCGCCAACGGGGAGCTCGACCCATTCGTTCTCGTGATCGAGGGCTCGATTCCAAACGAGACCATCAAGAAAGAGGGCTACTGGGCGGCAGTCGGAACCGATGCCGCGACCGGGCAGCCCATCACCACGTGCGAGTGGATCGATCGCCTGGCGCCAAGGGCGCTAGCGGTGGTGGCCTGCGGCACCTGCGCGACCTACGGCGGCATCCACGCGATGCAGGGCAACCCGACGGGTGCGATGGGCCTGGCCGATTACCTCGGTTGGGACTGGAAGTCGAAGGCGGGCCTGCCCATCGTCAACGTGCCTGGATGCCCCGTGCAGCCGGACAACTTCATGGAGACGGTGCTCTACCTGCTCTACATGGTCGCCGGCCTCGCGCCGATCATCCCGCTCGACGATCAGCTGCGCCCGACCTGGCTGTTTGGCGACACTGTCCACGACGGCTGCGATCGCGCCGCGTCCTACGAGCAAGGCGATTTCGCTGCCGACTACAACTCCCCGCGCTGCCTGGTGAAGCTCGGCTGCTGGGGTCCGGTCGTCAACTGCAACGTGCCAAAGCGCGGCTGGATGGCCGGTATCGGCGGCTGTCCGAACGTGGGCGGCATCTGCATCGGCTGCACCATGCCCGGCTTCCCGGACAAGTTCATGCCGTTCATGGACGAGCCCCCAGGAGCGCATCTCTCGACCGGTGTCATCGGTGTCTACGGCACCGCAATCCGCGCGCTCCGCAAGGTCACGAATACGACTGTCAACAAAGAGCCCAGGTGGCGGCACACGCGGCCCGAGCTCACCACCGGCTACAGGCCGACTACGTACTGAGGAGAACTGAAGCATGACAGTCGTTGAGAAGGACCCAACCCGGACCAAGGATCCGGTCCTTGTCGATGTCTCGTGGGATCCGATCACCAGGATCGTGGGGAGCCTCGGCATCTTCACGAAGATCGATTTCGCGAACCGTGTGGTTGCGGACTGCCGCAGCACCTCGTCGATCTTCCGCGGCTACAGCATCTTCATGAAGGGCAAGGATCCGCGCGACGCCCACTTCATCACGAGCCGGATCTGCGGCATCTGCGGCGACAACCACGCCACGTGCGCCACGTACGCGCAGAACATGGCATTCGGCATCCGGCCACCTGCGATGGCGGAGTGGATCGTCAACCTCGGCGAGGCGGCCGAGTACATGTTCGACCACAACATCTTCCAGGACAACCTGCT
>JBAPOS010000007.1:0-4173 GCA_049279755.1 Candidatus Dormiibacterota bacterium
CCATCAGCCCACGCGGACCGAGGCGGGGATCCGGCGCCGCCGATTCCTGGTCGGTGGGCTCGCCACCGTCGCCGCGTCGGTGGCGGCGGGTGTGGGCGTCGAGCGCATTCGCGAGGTGCTCACCGACCCGACCAGCGGCAGCGGGACGATCCAGCCCTACCAAAGTACCTGGGCGCCCGTGGCCCTCCTGGACGAGGTGACTCCGGGGAAGATCAAGTCCTTCTCTGCCGGGGGCATCCAGGGCGTGGTCTTCACACTCGACAACGAGATCCGAGCCCTCAGCGCCGTCTGTACACACCAGGGGTGCACGCTCATCCCGGAGCCCGCCAAGAAGAGGTTGGTCTGCCCATGCCATCCCATGACCTTCAACCTCAGGGGCGACACGAACCCGGGCGGGGACTACCGCCTGAACCCGCTTCCGGCGATCCAGACCCGTGTCAATGCCGGCCATGTCGAGGTGCTCGTCCCCCACTGGGACTGAGGCTCCACCAGCCCACACGGCCACCCGGCCCAGCGTCTCACGGCTTTGATCCGGCGCCCTGAACCGTCCGTACCAAGCGGTGACAGGGCGGAGACAAGACGGCCACTCGGATCGTCAACGACCGCCCCAGCGAGGTGTACACATGGCCAAGGTGACACGGCGGACGTTTCTGTCCACAACTGTGGGGGCAGCGGGCGGAGTGGCGGCGATGGGGCTGATCGCAGGGCCGAGCACACTCGTGGAGGCGGCTCAGAACGTCGCCGATGCGAATGACGGTCCGATGTCCAGCGAGCCGATGACCGCATACGTCCGCGATGCGGCCACCGGCGAGATCTCCGTGATGGTCGGCCACCGCGAGATCGTCACCAAGGACCCGCAGCTCATCCGGCGTCTTCAGCGCGCAGCGCGCTGACCCGCCGACCACAACAGCAACCACAACCTCACGAGGGGTAAACATGTCTTCGCATCGTGAAGCGCCGGGGATCTCGAAGGACCCGGTTGCAGACAGCACTGACCTTTACGCGTTCACCAGCCCTGATCATCCAGAGACGGTGACGCTGATTGCCAACTACATCCCACTCGAGGGGCCGGACGGCGGGCCGAACTTCTACAACTTCGGTGACGACGTTCTGTATGAGATCACCGTCACCAATGGCGGGAGCGTCGCCGACGCGATCACCTACCAGTTCAAGTTCACGACCGAGTTCACCGATCCGAACACCTTCCTGTACAACACGGGCCCGATCACAAGCCTCACCAGCTCGAGTTGGAACGTGCGCCAGCACTACTCGGTGACGCGCATCAAGGGTGGCCACGCCGAGGAGCTCGCCAGCAGGCTCGCGTGTCCGCCGGTCAACGTGGGCGTCCGCTCGACACCGAATTACGCTGTGCTGGCGGCCGCCGCGGTACATCCCCTCGACGGCGGCTGGGTGTTCGCGGGCCAGCGGCGTGAGGGCTTCTACGTCGACCTGGGGTCGATCTTCGATCTCGGCGTGCTGCGCCCCTTCCAGAACGCGCACCTGATCCCGCTCCCGGCTGTCGGCGGCATCGATTCGACGAAGCACCTCAACGTGCACACCATCGCGATCCAGGTTCCCAAAACGCACCTGACGCCCAATGGCGCGATGCCCACCGATCCGACCAGCGCGGATTCGGTCATCGGCGTCTACACCACGGCCAGCCGGCGCAAGTCGACCGTGCTCGACGGCGGCGGCCGTGCCACCGATGTGGGACCGTGGGTTCAGGTGTCGCGCCTGGGCATGCCGCTCATCAACGAGGTGGTGATCCCGATCGGGAAGAAGGACTTCTGGAACTCGACCAAGCCGGGCAACGATGCCCAGTTCGCGGCCAACTACGCCCATCCCGAGCTTGCGGGACTCCTTCCTGTCCTCTACCCGGGCGTCTTCCCGCACCTCGCCGTCTACAAGAAGGCGCGCGTCGACCTGGAGGCGATCCTCCTTGTGGGTATCCCAGCGGGCGTCGTAAAGGGCTTCCAGAACTCGACGGGATCGACGCCCGCGGACCTGCTCCGCCTGAACATGGCGATCCCTCCGGCCTCGTCGCCGAGCCTCAACGGCATCCTCGGTGGGGACCTCGCCGGATTCCCGAACGGCCGCCGGGTCTTCGACGACGTGGCGACCATCGAGATCCGCGCCATCGCCGGTGCGACCATTCCGCTGGTCGATCCGAGCTTCACGCCTGACGGCGCCGCGGGCGCGGTCAGCGACTTCTCGGCCGCGCAGTTCAGCGGCGGTTCTGTCCCCGGCAGCGGCCGGTATATGGACCACTTCCCATACCTGGGCACGCCGCTCAACGGATTCGACACGCCGAGTTGAGCCGCATCGAGTCCGCCCGACCCGCTCCGAGCGGGCCTGCGGTCCTCGACATCGGTGGAGGGGCGGGGGCGCTGCTGGTAATCGTGCCGGCAGCGCTCCTCCACACCGAGATCGAGGTCAGTCCCGAGGATCACACCTCCGCACGAACGCATACCGGGGTGCACGAACGCACATTGGGAGGCGAGTCGCTGCCGGTCGCGCTGTTTCCGGCGCTCGACGCGGGGACCTGGACCCTCTGGGGTGCGGGGCCGTGCGCCAGGCGAAGCGTCGAAATCGTCGACGGTCAGGTCACTCATGTGGACTGGCGTTCACGTCCGCTTGACGGTCCCCCGGGTGAGCGTCTAACGTAGCCTGATTCTACAGGCGTTCAGTAGAATTTCTCGCATCCGCATGTTCTGCTGGAGGGCTCTGCTCGATGGGCTTGACCTTGGGTGACGTCGATCTGGATCGAGTCGCAACCCTGACCGCGCGCGAGGAATCCGAGTTCCGGTCGCGCCGGATGCGTTCTCGGGAGCTGTGGCAGGAGGCGACCGAGTACATCCCGCGTGGCGTCCCCAGCTCGTTCCAGGACACGCCGCCGCAGCCGGTCTTCATCGATCACGGCAAGGGCAGCCACGTCTGGGACGTGGACGGCAATGAGTACGTCGACTTCCACAACGGATTCGGGGTGATGGTCGTCGGCCATGCCCATCCGGCCATCGTCGCGGCCGTCGAGTCGCAGATGCATCGGGGATCGCACTTCGCGCAGCCCGTGGCCGACAACATCGTGGTTGCGCGGGAGCTGGCACGCCGGTTCCAGCAGCCGCAATGGCGCTTCACCAACAGCGGTACCGAGTCCACGCTCGATGCGATCCGCCTGGCGCGGGGATTCACCAATCGCGAGCGGATCATCAAGATCGAGGCCTCGTACCACGGCCACCACGATGCGCTGCTCGTCTCCGTCGAACCTCCCGTCGATGCGATGGGTGACGCGGACTTCCCGAACTCGGTGCCCATGACCGGCGGGATCCCGGCGTCGACGGTGGCCCTCACCACCGTCGTGGGATTCAACGACCTGGCAGCGCTGGAGCGCGCATTCGCCGCGCACCCTGGCGAGGTCGCTGCCGTGATCGTCGAGCCGGCCATGATGAACATCGGCTTCGTGCTCCCCGATGACGGGTACCTGTCCGGCATGGTCGAGACAGCCCACCGGCACGGCGCGGTCGCAATCTTCGACGAGGTGAAGACCGGTGTGACCATCTCGCCGGGTGGCGCCACCGAGCGCTTCGGGGTGGTCCCCGACATCGTCTGCCTCGCCAAGGCGATCGGTGGCGGATTGCCCTGCGGGGCGGTTGGCGGCCGCGCCGACATCATGGCCACCATCACCGATGGCAAGGTCGCACAGCTCGGCACCTTCAACGGCAACCCTCTGACCACGGCAGCGTCGCGGGCGACGTTGCTCGAGGTGCTCACCGGCCAGGCCTATTCGCATCTCGACGCCCTCACCGAGGAGCTGAGTGGCGGCCTGCGCGACGTGATGTCCGAGTACCGGCTGCCGTTCCACGTGGTCTCGATGGCGGCACGCGGTTGCGTGACCTACCGCGAGGAGCCGGTGCGCAACTACCGCGACTACGCCGCGATGGACAAGTCGCTCGCCTACATTTCGTGGCTGTACCAAAGCAATCGGGGGGTGCTGATGGCGCCTGGTGCCGAGGAGAACTGGACCTTGTCAGTGCAACACACGTCCGACGACGTCAAGCGTTACGTGGCCAACTTCCGCGAGCTGGCACGAGATCTCAAGGCGTGAGCACCGTCGCCGTGCGCACCCTGAGCAACTTCGTCGACGGTCAGTATCGTGAGGCAGCGTCCGACGTCTTC
>JBAPOS010000008.1:0-59131 GCA_049279755.1 Candidatus Dormiibacterota bacterium
CCAAAACCTGGTCGCCTGGTCCTGGACCGTGGCCCCTGGCGGCCGTCGGCATGTGGTGGTGGTCAACCTCTCCGGACTGCCTGCGCAGGCCCGGATCAGGCTGGACTGGCCGGACCTGCCTGGCCGAAGCTGGCCGCTCACCGACATCTTGAGCCAGGCCACCTTCGATCGGGATGGCGCTGAACTGGCCGGTCCCGGATTGTTCGTGGACCTGGGACCCTGGCAGTACCACCTGCTCGCCCTGCCATAACACGCCCTGCCATAACACGCCCTGCCATAACACGCCGGGCCACACTAAGGCCTCCAGGGCGTAGGTGATCCCGTTCGCTCCCTCCGTGCCTACCCCCAAGCCCCCTATTTATTGACCGAACGTTCGGTAAAGAGTAGCCTGCCTGGAGGAGAGACGGGAGGCGCCGTGTACGGCAACTACGACACCGGCACCAGGAGCAGCCCGGGGGAGGCGGCAGACGAGGACGCCGAGCAGCGCTTCGACCAGCTCATCGCCGCCGACCAGCGCATCGAGCCCCGCGACTGGATGCCGGACGCGTACCGCAAGACGCTCATCAGGCATATCGCCCAGCACGCCCACTCCGAGATCATCGGCATGCAGCCCGAGGGCAACTGGATCACCCGGGCACCGTCGCTGCGGCGCAAGGCGATCCTCATGGCCAAGGTGCAGGATGAGGCGGGTCACGGCCTCTACCTGTACTGCGCCGCGGAGACGCTCGGAGTCGACCGCTCGGAGCTCATCGACCTCCTCCACCAGGGCCGCCAGAAGTACTCGAGCATCTTCAACTACCCGACGCTCACCTTCGCGGACGTCGGCGCGATCGGCTGGCTCGTGGATGGCGCGGCGATCACCAACCAGATCCCGCTCTGCCGCTGCTCCTTCGGCCCGTATGCGAGAGCGATGGTGCGCGTCTGCAAGGAGGAGTCGTTTCACCAGCGGCAGGGCTTCGAGCTCCTGTACGCGCTCTCACGTGGAACCCGCGAGCAGCATGAGATGGCCCAGGACGCGGTGAACCGCTGGTGGTGGCCGTCGCTCGAGATGCTCGGACCTCCCGACAGCGAGTCGACGCACAGCGCCCAATCGATGGCGTGGGGCATCAAACGCTTCTCCAACGACGAGTTGCGTCAGCGCTTCGTGGACATGGTCGCGCCCCAGGCCGTCGTGCTCGACCTCATCCCCCCCGACCCGGCCCTGCGCTGGAATGGGGAGCGCGGACACTATGACTTCGGACCATGCGATTTCGAGGAGCTGCGTCGCGTGGTCAGCGGCGACGGGCCGTGCAACCGTCAGCGCGCTGCCCATCATCTGAAGGCGCACGAGGACGGCGCGTGGGTGCGTGCGGCCGCCGCCGCGTACGCGGCCAAGCGCGCGGCGACCACTGCAGCCGCATGACCGAGGAAACGGCTGCGCCGCTATGGGAGGTCTTCATCAGGAGCAAGCGAGGGCTGTCGCACAATCACGTCGGCAGTCTGCACGCGCCTGACGCCGAGATGGCTCTGCGCAATGCGCGTGACGTCTACACCCGGCGGATGGAGGGCGTGAGCATCTGGGTCGTCCCCTCGGCGGTGATCACCGCTTCATCGCCCGAGGAGAAGGACTCGTTCTTCGACCCTGCGGCCGACAAGCCCTACCGCCATCCAACCTTCTACTCGATACCGAAGGAAGTGCAGCAGCTGTGACCCCGGTGGTCGCCGGCGCGGCGGCCGTCTTCACGCTGCGCATCGCCGACGATTGCCTCGTGCTCTCGCACCGGCTCGCGCAGTGGTCGTCGTGGGCGCCGACGCTCGAGGACGACATTGCGCTGACCAACATCGCGCTCGACCTGCTCGGGCAGGCGCGAGCCATGTACGCGCGAACCGCCGAGCTCGACGGCACCGGCCGGTCGGAGGACGACTACGCCTTCATGCGTGACGAGCGGGAGTTTGTGAACTGCCTGCTCGTCGAGCAGGAGAACGGCGACTTCGCAACCACGATCGTCCGCCAGCTCCTGTTCTCGACCTACCAGCTCGCGCAGTGGCAGGCACTGACGGCGTCGACCGATGGACAGGTCTCTGCGATCGCAGCCAAGGCCGTGAAGGAGACCGTCTACCACCGGGATCACGCCACCGACTGGACGCTTCGCCTCGGCGATGGCACGGACGAGAGCCACCAACGCATGGAGAGCGCTCTGGCTGCGCTCTGGCCGTTCACCGCCGAGCTCTTCGAGAGCGACGAGGCGACTCGCGACGTGGCCGGCTCGGGCACCGGCTCTGACCCTGAGACACTCCGCCCTGCGTGGGACGCGTATGTCGGCCGCGTTCTCGGCGACGCAACACTGGTTGTCCCGGAACGCACCTGGAGACCGACCGGGGGCCGCAACGGTCTACACACCGAGCCCTTTGGGTACATGCTCGCTGAGATGCAGCACCTCCATCGGTCGTTTCCGGGCGTGACGTGGTGAGCGCCGTCGACGAGATTCGCCGCCTTGCCGGCGCGATCCCCGACCCGGAGATGCCCGCACTCACCCTCGCGGATCTCGGCATCCTTCGCGAGGTCCGCATCGACCGCTCGGGCCACGTCGATGTCGAGATCACGCCGACCTACTCGGGATGCCCGGCGCTCGACACCATCCGCGAGGATGTCGAACGCTGCGTTCGAGACCACGGCTACGGCGACGTGACGGTGCACATCGTTCTGTCCCCTGCCTGGACGACGGATTGGATGTCCGAAGCAGGCCGGGTCAGGCTCCGCGAGTACGGCATCGCGCCGCCTCGTCAACATCTCTTCGATGTGCAGACCCTGAGGATGGCGGTCGAATGCCCGCAGTGCAACTCGTCACGCACGCGGGAGGTGAGTCGCTTCGGTTCGACGCAATGTCAGGCGGTGCGCCGGTGTGACGCATGCGGCGAGACGTTCCCTCACTTCAAGGAGCACTGAGCGGTTGACCGCCACGCCGGTCGCTGAGGTCTCCGCCGCACATCGGCGGCCAACCATCCACCCGCTGCGCGTGAAGGACGTCGAGCCCCTGACCGACGAGGCGGTGGCGATCGAGTTCGAGATGCCCCCAGACCTCGCCACCGAATACTCCTTCACTCACGGGCAGCACGTGTCGGTCCGTTGCGAGGCGGCCGGGGACGACGCAAGGCGCAGCTACTCGATCTGCAGTGCTGCCGGGAGCGGACGGCTCCGCATTGCCGTCAAGCACCTCCCCGGCGGGATCTTCTCCGCATTTGCCCTGGAACGACTGCGTCCAGGCGACATCGTCGAAGTGGTGACGCCGATCGGCCACTTCAACACACAGGTGGACCCGCGCCACTCGGCCTCATACGCGATGATCGCGGCGGGAAGCGGCATCACACCCATCCTGTCGATCGTCAGCACCATCCTCGCCGTCGAACCGCACAGCTCGGTAACGCTGATCTACGGGAACCGAACGGTCAAGGACATCATGTTCCTCGAGGAGCTCGAGGACCTGAAGAACCAATACCCGGAGCGGTTCGCTCTGTACCACGTGCTCTCGCGCGAGGAGCAGGAGGTGCGCCTGTTCCACGGGCGCATCGATGCTGAGCGGCTGAGCATGTTCCTCGACGAGCTGATCCCGCCTGCCGGAGTCGACGAGTGGTTTCTCTGCGGGCCGCGCGACATGATCGAGTCGGCGCGTGCGGTCCTGCTCGAACGCGGCGTTGACGCGGACCACGTGCACGCCGAGCTGTTCCACGCAGACGGTGCACCGCGTCCGGCGCGCACCGCCGAGCAGCTCGCGGCCACCACACAGATCGCAGGCGCGTCGGAGGTCACGATCATTCTCGACGGGCGCAGCTCGACCTTCGCCGTCCCCCCGGATGGCGAGCGAATCCTCGATGCCGCGTTGCGCGTTCGCTCCGACGCTCCATATGCCTGCAAGGGCGGTGTCTGCGGCACCTGCCGTGCCAGGCTGATCAGCGGCAGCGTCGAGATGGATCAGCATTTCGCGCTGGAGCAACGGGAGATCGACGCGGGATTTGTGCTCGCCTGTCAGTCGCATCCCACCACGCCGAAGGTGGTCATCGACTTCGATCAGTGATCGGGATCAGACGATCGGGGTCAGCCAGTTCGCGTAGCGGTCGTTCTCGCCTTTGCAGGCGCCGAAATAGAGGTCCTGGAGTTTGCGGGTGACCATGCCCGGCGACCCGGAGCCGATGGTCCGCCGGTCGATCTCGATCACCGCCGCGACCTCCGCGCCCGTACCGCAGAGCAGGACCTCGTCGGCAACGTAGAGCTCGCTGCGATCGATCGCGCGCTCGACAACCTCGACGCCGAGCTCGTCTTTCGCGAGAGTCATGAGCACCGCTCGGGTGACGCCCTCGACGATGTTCTCCGACGGCGGCGGCGTGATCAGCTGTCCGCGACGAATGATGAAGAGGTTCTCGGCGCTGCCTTCACAGACATGCCCTTCCTGGGTCATGAGAATCGCCTCATCGAAACCGTTGAGGAAGGCCTCGGTCTTGGCGAGCGCGCTGTTGATGTAGATCCCCGTCGCCTTCGATCGTGCCGGCGCGACGTTGTCGTCGATACGCCGCCAGCTCGACACCTGGCAGCGGATCCCTCCAGTGGTGTCCACATAAGCCCCGAACGGCACCGGGACGATCATGAATCCGTCGCGCAGGTTGTGAAAGCGGATGCCGATCTCCTCGTTTGCCTTGTAGACGAGCGGTCGCACGTAGACGTCGGTGGTGAAGGCGTTGCGACGGAGCAGCTCGACGGTGATATCGCAGAGCTCGTCGACGGTATGCGGCAGCTGCATGTGGAGCATCTGCGCGTTGCCGGTCATGCGCGCGAAGTGATCGGCCATCCGGAAGACGTTGATGCGTTGCTGCCGCTCGCTCCAATACGCACGGATACCCTCGAAGCACCCCGTTCCGTAGTGGAGCGCATGGGTGAGCAGGCCGACGTGCGCGTCGCCATATCTGCGCAGCTCGCCGTCGAAGTAGACCCATGTGTCGGCCTGGGCGCGGCGGAGCTCCGCCTTCGGCTCCGGGGACTCAATCATCGGGCAAGTGCCTGGTCAGCAGTCTCGATGAGGTCCGCAACATGTCGGATGAAGCCGCCCGCGACGCCGCCGTCGGCAACGCGATGATCGAAGACGAGTGAGAGATCCACGATCGAGCGTGGCACAACCGCCCCGTCGACCACCCAGGGGCGTGTCGCGATCTGGCCGACGCCCAGGATCGCCGCCTCGGGCGGATTGATGATGGCGGTGCCGCCGTCAACCCCGAATGCCCCGAAGTTCGACACCGTGAAGGTGCTGCCGCGGAGGTCGGCCACGTCGATCGAGCCGTCCCGTGCGGCACCGGCAAGCCGCGAGAGATCCTCTGAGATCACCTTCGCTGATTTGCCCTGAGCGTCGCGAATGACCGCGACCACGAGACCACGATCGGTCTGGACTGCGACGCCGAGGTGAATCGAGTCGAAGGCGACGATCTCGTTGGACTGCGTGTCGAAGTGCGCGTTGAGACGCGGAAACCTCTGCAGCGCGCGGGCGCAGAGGAAGAGGATGAGCGCAAAAGGTGTCACCTTGCCGGCGGTCGACCCTTCGAGGTCGGACCGCATCGCCAGGAGTCGGGTCGCATCGGCGGTGAGCCACGCCGCCGCCACGGGCGTCTCGTGATGGGATCGCGTCAGCCGTTCCGCCGCGATGCGGTCGACCCCGGTGAGCGCCCGTCGCTTCCCGCCCGTGATCGTGGGCGGCGTCGCAGGGTCGACCGGCGCGTCACGCCGACCACCGGCCCGCTCGAGGTCCGCCTGGGTCACCATGCCGCCCGGCCCGCTGCCGGCAATCGTGCTGAGATCAATCCCCAGCTCGGCCGCCCGTCGCCGCACCAACGGCGACGCCGGCGGCATCGCAACCATAGGGCGCGAGGCAGCCACGTCCGCCGGCGGCTCGCTTCGGCGCGACCGCGGCGCCGACTCACTGGTTCCGTAGCCGACCAGGACGTTGCCAGATGGCGAACTTGCCGGCGCGCCGGCAACTTCGATACTGATCAGCGGCTTGCCGACGGTGATGGTCTGGCCCTCCGCGCCGTGGAGCGTGGCCACGCGTCCG
The DNA here is from genome assembly GCA_049279755.1 of Candidatus Dormiibacterota bacterium. Lineage (GTDB taxonomy): Bacteria > Chloroflexota > Dormibacteria > Aeolococcales > Aeolococcaceae > Palsa-851. The sequence continues at coordinate 6,072 of JBAPOS010000008.1, forward strand.
GCAAACGGTGTGGGCACTTCGACCACCGCCTTCTCGGTGGTGATCTCGGCGATCGGCTGGTCAACCACGACGACGTCGCCCTCGGCCACGAGCCAGCGGTTGATCTCTCCTTCGGTGAGCCCCTCGCCGAGGTCGGGCATTAGGAAATCGCGGATCGTCAGCATCGGTCAGTATTCGAGCAGTCGCGCGACAGCGTCGAGGATGCGATCGGCGTCCGGCAGGAAGTGACGCTCGATCTTGGCCGACGGATACGGGACGTCGAAGCCGGTGACGCGCAGCACCGGCGCCGCGAGATACCCGAAGGCGCGCTCGCTCAGCTCCGCGGCGATCTCAGCGCCGTAGCCGACAAAGCGCGCCGCCTCGTGGACAACCAGCGCCCGCCCCGTCTTGGTGGCGCTCGCCACCAGGGTGTCCATGTCGACCGGCGACAGGGTGCGAACGTCGACGACTTCGAGATCCCAGCCGCTCTGTTCGGCGGCGCGAGTGGCGGCCTCCATCGCGGTGGTCACCATCGGTCCGTATGCGATGACCGTCGCCGTGGCCCCGGAGCGGCGAACCACGGCCTCGCCGATGGGCGGTGCGCTCACCGGTAGGTCGAGATCCTCCTTCAGCCAGTAGCGGCGCTTCGGCTCCAGGAAGATGACCGGGTCGTCGAACGCGATCGACGCACGCAGCAGCGCGTATGCGTCTGCCGGCGTCCCGGGTGACACGACGGTGAGCCCCGCGGTGTGTGAGTAGTACGCCTCGGGACTTTCCGAATGGTGCTCGACGGCCCCGATGCCACCCCCATACGGGATGCGGATCACCATCGGCAGACCTACCCGGCCGCGGGTGCGGTTGCGGTACTTCGCCACATGGCTGATGACCTGGTTGAGCGCGGGGTACGAGAAGCCGTCGAACTGCATCTCCACAACGGGGCGCAGCCCGTACAGCGCCATGCCGATAGCGGTGCCGGCGATGCCCGACTCGGCGACGGGCGTGTCGAAGCAGCGATCGGTGCCCATCTCGGCCTGGAGCCCGTCGGTGATCCGGAAGACACCACCAAGCCGGCCGACATCCTCTCCGTACACGACCACGGTGTCGTCCTCGCGCATCGAGTCGCGCAGGGCCGCGTTGAGCGCCCCGGCCATGGTGAGCTCCATCAGCTCTCCTCGGCCGCCCGCAATTCCTGTCCAAGCATCGCGCGCTGAGCAAGGAGCTGTGCCGTCGGCGTGGCGTAGACGTGGTCGAACATCTCGCGCGGGTCGCCCGCCGGCGCGCCGAAGAGGAAGTCGCGCATGCGCGCGGCGGTCGCTTCGCCTTCGGCCTCGACCTCAGCAAGGAAAGAGTCATCGACGATGCCGCCCTCGCGCAGCATTCGCAGAAAGCCCTCGACAGGATCCCGCGCGCGCCACTCCGTGGACTCGTCGTCGCTGCGATACCGGGTGGTGTCGTCGGCGGTGGTGTGCGCCTCGAGGCGGTAGGTGACCGCCTCGATCAGCGTCGGTCCCTCACCGCGACGCGCGCGATCCACCGCCGTCTTCACCGCTCCGTACACCGAGATGACGTCGTTGCCGTCGACGCGAATGCCGGGCATGCCGACACCGGGCGCGCGCAGCGCGATCGACGACGTCCTGGTCTGCAAACGGAAGGGAACGCTGATCGCGTAGCCGTTGTTCTGGACGACAAACACCACCGGCGCGGTGTAGACGGCTGCCAGGTTGAGCGCCTCGTGGGCGTCACCCTCGCTGGCAGCCCCATCGCCGAAGAAGGTGAGCGCGACGATCGGGTCATGCTTGATCCGTGCCGCCATCGCCAGGCCGACCGCATGCAGCGCCTGCGTGGCCAGTGGCGTCGTCAGCGGAGCCACCCTGTAGCGGTAGGGGTCGAATCCGCAGTGCCAGCTCCCGGAGAAGAGCGCGAGCAGATCGACCACGTCAACCCCTCGGGCGAAGGTGCCGACGGTCTCGCGATAGGTTGGGAAGAGCCAGTCGTCGGGCTCGAGCGCGAAGACCGACCCGACCTGGGCCGCCTCCTGGCCTTGGCTCGAGGCGAAGACGCCGAGCGCCCCCTGGCGAGTGAGATTGATCGCCTGACGGTCAACCCGCCGGCTCAACGCCATCAGGCGGTAGAGGGAGCGGAGCTGGTCGTTGCCCAGGTCGACGTCGTGGGGCAGGAAGTCAGTCAGAGCCCCCTCGGCGCCGACATCCTGCCAGGCGGCCTTCGACGGCCCCGGAAATGAGGACGGCTCGCTGGCGGCGGACGACACCTCCACACTCACGTGGATCGATCCTACCCCTGCGGACCGCGGCCGCCGAAGTCCGGCGCGCGTTTCGCCCGACGGGCGGACACGCCCTCGACCACATCGGGACCGGTGAAGCCGAGAAATTCAAGGGCCAGCGAGCCGTCGAAGATCGGCCCCGCCGCCCGCAACCAGTTGTTGAGCGCGTATTTGGTCCACGCAATCGCGGTCGGAGATCCGGCGGCGAGCTTGCGGGCGACCTCGAACGCCGTGGCGTGCACCTGGTCGTCGGGGACGCTCATGGAGACGAGCCCGATGCGCTCCGCCTCCTCACCGGTGACCGGTTCACAGAGGAGGAGGTGGTACTTCGCCTTGGCGAGACCGCAGAGCAGCGGCCAGATGATCGCGGCGTGGTCGCCCGCGGCAACGCCGATCCGGGTGTGACCGTCGATCAGGCGTGCCGACCGTCCGGCGATGGAGACGTCCGCGAGCAGCCCCACGACGAGCCCCGCCCCGACGGCCACCCCGTCGATCGCCGAGACGACGGGTGTGGAGCAGTTGATGATGTTGTAGACGAGATCGCGCGACTCCCGGAGCACGCGGGCGCGCGCCCCGAAGTCGGCGACCATCTCGTCGATGAGATCGAAATCGCCACCCGAGGAGAAGGTGCCGCCGGCACCGCGGATGATCACCGCGCGGGTCTCGGTGTCGGCGTCGACCGCGCGCCACACCTCGGCGAGATCGCGATGCATGGCAGCGTCGGCCGCATTGAGGCGACCCTCAGCCTGCATCGTGATCACCAGAATGCCTTCCTCGGGTCGCTCGAAGATCAGACTCGGAAATGAGCTGGCTAGGTCCGTCATGAGCATCCTGGCTACCGGCCGGTGAAGGCGGGCCTGCGCTTCTCCTGGAACGCCGAGATGCCGTCCTGATAGTCGCGGGTGCGCGACGCGCGACCCTGCGCCGAGGCTTCGGCGGCGAGCAGGTCCGCAAGCGAAGGAGACCCGTCCTGGATCATGCGCACGATGCGCTTCGACTCCAGGAAGGCGGCGGTTGGTCCGTTTGCAATCGCCCGAGCCAGCTCGCGAGTCCGGCGGACGAGATCGGCACCAGCCACGCTGCGATTGACAAGACCCCATTGCGCCGCCTCGCGCCCGGAGAGCAGTCGACCGGTGTAGACGAGCTCGAGGGCGCGGTGGGGCCCGACCCGCGAAACGAAGGCGGCGTGCGCGCCGCTGTCCAGGACGGCGCCGATGCGCGCGAATGGAGAGCCGATCCGCGCATCGTCGGCCGCGTACACGAGGTCGCAGGCGAGCGCCAGGCCGAGCCCGGTCCCAAGACATGCGCCGTGGACAGCTGCGATCGTCGGCACCGCGACGCCCGCCAACCGCGCCATCAGCGGGTTGAGAAGATCACGGAGGATCGCCTCGCCATCCTCGTGGAGCGGATCGGCCTCGGACAGGTCGCGGCCGCTGCAGAACGCCCGTCCCTCGCCGCGAACGAGCAGCGCACGGGCCCCGCCCGTCTCGACGGCGTCGAGGCTGTCCATGAGCTCCCGAACCATCGCGACGCTCATCGCATTCAACTTGTCGGGGCGATCGAGCACCAGCTCGGCGACGCTGTCATCGATGGTCAGGCGCACCGTCCTCTGCTCGTCAGATTCCGGCATACGGCGCTCGCTCCTTGGCGGTGAGGATCTTCAACTGACTCGCGCACACCGTGACCCCATTCTGGTTGAGGACGTCCCAGCGATATGACACCAGCCCGGACTTCGCGTCGCGATCGGACTTCTCGATCACCTCGATGTCGAGGTAGATGGTGTCGTTGATCCACGTCGGGGCCGTGTAGCGCAGCCGGTCGGTGCCGTAGTTGGCGAGGATCGTGGTCGCATCGCTGGGCACGCCGAGCCCGGTGCCCAGGGCGAACACCATGATCCCGGGCGCCACCCGCTGGCCGAACATCGACCGCTCCGCCGCCACCGCATCGATGTGCGGGTAGAACCAATCGCCGGTGAGCGCGCACCAGTTGACGATGTCGGTCTCCGTGATCGTCCGCCCCCGCGTGCGCTGCTTCTGCCCGACATCGAGCTCGTCGTAGGTCCGATACAGCAGGAACCGATCCACCCCGAGTGCCTCCCGTGACCCGCGGACTGGCGTGTCCGACCGGCGGGCTGGGGAAGTCTACGACCGCCGGTCGATCACCCGCTGCAGCTTGCCGGCCGATCGCTCGAGCGTGTCCGGGTCGACGACCTCGACCTCGACGGTGACGCCGACTCGATCCTTGACCTCACGAACGAGCGCATGCGCGGCGGGGTCACGTCGCTCGCGCGGGCAGTCGGAGCGAGCCTCGACGCGCACCGTCAAGGTGTCGAGCCGTCCAGCACGCGCGAGGATCAACTGAAAGTGGGGCGCCAGCCCTCCGGTGCGGAGAACCAGCTCCTCGAGTTGGGTCGGAAAGACGTTGACGCCGCGGAGGATGATCATGTCGTCGCTGCGACCGGTCACCTTCTCCATGCGCCGGAAGGCGGGTCGTGCGGTCCCCGGCAGCAGCCGGGTGAGGTCCCTGGTCCTGTAGCGGATGATGGGCAGCGCCTGCTTCGTCAACGACGTGAACACCAGCTCTCCGAGCTCGCCGTCGGGGAGCACCACGCCGCTGACCGGGTCGATCACCTCGGGATAGAAATGGTCTTCCCATACGTGCAGGCCGTCCTTGGTCTCGACGCACTCCTGCGAGACACCCGGGCCCATCACCTCCGAGAGGCCATAGATGTCCACGGCGTGCATGTCCACTCGCTCTTCGATCTCCGAGCGCATCGCCTCGGTCCACGGTTCGGCTCCGAAGATCCCGATGCGCAATGCGGATGTCCGTGGATCCACTCCCTGGCGTTCGAACTCGTCGATGAGGGCGAGCATGTACGAGGGCGTGACCATGATGATCGTGGGCTCGAAGTCGCGGATCAACTGCACCTGGCGCGGGGTCATGCCACCCGAGACCGGGACGACCGTGCAGCCGAGGCGCTCCGCGCCGTAGTGCGCGCCGAGCCCGCCGGTGAAGAGTCCGTAGCCATAGGCGACGTGCACCATGTCGCCCGGACGTCCCCCGGCGGCGCGGATGGACCGAGCCATCAGATCCGCCCAGGTGTCGAGATCATCGCGCGTATAGCCGACCACGGTCGGACGTCCGGTGGTCCCGCTCGACGCGTGGATGCGGCGCACCTCCGAACGACCCACGGCGAACATGGCGAACGGGTAGTTGTCGCGGAGATCGAGCTTGGTGGTCAAGGGAAATCTCGCCAGGTCGGCGAGCGTTTCACAGTCGTCGGGCGTGACCCCCGCCGAGTCGAAGGCGCGGCGGTAGTGCGGCACGTTGGTGTAGGCGTGGGCCAGCGACCAGCGCAGGCGCCGGAGTTGCAGATGCAGCAGCGCATCCCTGCTCAGACGTTCACCTGCGTCGAGCAATTCCGGCGGCGGCGCGACGCCGAGACCCGTCACGCGGAATCCCTCTCGATGGTGCGGCTGGTTCCCCGGAATTCGGCGATGACATCGTCGCCGCGGCGCACTGTGACGTCATATATGCCCGAACGCCCGAACCGGTTGCGCTCCACGGCGCGCGCCTCGAGCACGTCGCCGGCGTATGCGGGTGCGATGAACGTGATGTCGGCTGCGGCCGCGACGGTCAGCGGCCCGTGGCTGTTGCACGCACAGGCGAACGCCGTATCCGCGACCGCGAAAACGAACGCCCCGTGGGTGATGCCATGGCCGTTGACCATGTCTTCGCGAACCCGCATGGTGGCGGTGGCGGCGCCTGCGCTGATGTCGCGCACCGAGATTCCGAGACCGCGCGACGCGGCATCGCCGGCGAGCATCCGCGTCACCGACTCCGTCACCGATTCTCCCCTGCGTGCGCTCGATGCATCTCCAGCAACTCAGAGCGTCATTGTGCTTGCGCGCACCGCGGCAGCTGCATCGGCAGCCCCACCGAGGCTCACGTGTGCCGTCGCGCGTCTACCGCCGAGGTAGAGGATGAGTTCTGTGGCCGGACCGCTGAGCGTCGCCATCTCACCCGTTCCGTACCGCCGCCGCTCGCCATCGGGTCGAACCAGCTCGACCCCGTACGGGCGGATGGCGCGCGCGAGCCGGCGGGCGCCGTAGCCGGTCATCCGCCACGCCAGCTCCTCGAGATCAGCGATCGGCGCGCGCGGCTCACGGCCGTTCGCTCGGCGAACATCCTCGTGGTGGATGAAGAACTCCAATCCGTTGAGGATGTCGCGAATCCGGGGGAGACGCCATGGAATCAGCGGCGCACCCGCACGTAACCGGGCGACCAGCGTCGGGAACCCCTTTGCCTTCTCGGCGGCGCGCTGAGCGTCCGACCAGCGCCGGAAATGCTCGCGAAGCACCAGGTGGGCGGCGAGGTCGGCGGTCGTCCACCCCTCACACAACGTGGGTGCGTCGGGACCCAGCTCGAGCAGGAGATCGCAGAGCGCGATGCGCTCCCGGACGTCGATGGGATCGCACATCACTGCACCATACCCTCGGCTATCCGACTCTCCCGAGTTCCCTCCAGGTTGACCGGGTGAGCGACCAGACCTCGACAGGTGTGTGATCGGACGGTTCCGCCGTATTCGGGGGGCCGAAGAGCAGCAGCTCGCCGCGATCGGCATCCGTGATCTCCGTCCCCCCAACGACCGGCGGTGGGGCCGCCACAAGCGAGGCCCAGCCGGTGCCCTCCCACATCGACAGTGCCGGTCGCGGCGTCGGTGAGGCATCACAGGCGCACAACACGAGGCGGTCGATGGCCGGGTCCAGTGCCATCGTGGATCCGTCGATCGGCGCCGTCGCCGTCGCCAGGAGGGTCCAGGTCGCTCCACTCCACTTCCACGTGGTGTTGGCCGCACCGGTGTCAGGCGGTGGGCCGACGCAGCAACCGACCGCCAGCAGAGCGTGAGTCACCGGGTCGAACCACATCGGGCTGAACGCGGCTCCGGCAGGGAGCGCGGCCCGCGCCGGGTGATTCCAGTGCGACCCCGCCCAGATCCACGTCTGGGCCGGCTCCGAGATGACCCCGGATCGGGTCAGCAGCACCATCTCACCGAGGGCGGGGTCCCAAGCCATGTCCGAACCCTCACCGGGTTGCGGCCCACCGGCGCCAGTGTCGAGCTCATTCCAGGTGGTCCCGTTCCACGCCCAGGTGTCGTCCACGGGCGTCCCGGGTTCGAGGCGTCCCCCGAACAGCAGCACGGCCTTCGTCTGCGGGTCGTACGCCTCGGAGGCACCGAAGCGCCCCTGGGGACTCACCTGTGGATGAGCCAGCGTCCACTTCGAACCGTTCCACAGCCATGTGTTCGCGTAATCACCGACACCGCCGAAGAGCACGATCTCGTGCGTTGCGATGTCGTCGGCGAGGCTGAACCCGCTACCGGACTCGGGTTGGCGGGGTACCGGGCTCGGCGTGATCGGTTGCGGCGCGAAAGGCGTCGGTGTCAGGGGAGCCGTCCGCGCTTGCGGTCGCTGTCCGAACGAGATCACGAGACCGATCGTGGCGGCGAGCGCGATGATGCACGCGAGCGCGATCACGGGCCGCGTGGTCAGATGCCGTCGGCCCCTCTCGCCGGGCTCGCTGTCGAGTCGCTCGTGCATGATCGATGCAGGAGACAATGTGACACGCGGGACGCGGGGACGGCTGGGGCCGCCTGCGGGTCACGACCGCAGGCGGGGTGCGACGGCTAATGCGATGCGGTGGCGCTGCGCGCGGACATCAGCGTGACCACCTTGACGATCACGGCTGCAGCCAGCACGTAGATGACCATGGCAAGGATGTCGGCCCAGACGATCAGGTTGCCGTGCGACGCGTATGCCGTCTTGAAGATGCCGTCGAACGGAGCCGCCAGGGCCTTCCCTACCGCAAAGACGAACGATGCGAACCCGACATTGTTCGCGCCGGATGCGTGGAAGATAAAGTCCAGCGCGAGAAACGCGACGAGGATCCCGGCGATCAGCCAGACGAACTCGACACCTGGAGATTTGCCCGACCACACGCTCGTGTTGCTCCGGCGCACGCTCGCTCCGGTGGATGGATCAGCCACGGTCTGGGTCGTCGTGTTGACCCCGGTCCGGTTCGATCCGTAGTTCGTGACGGACTGATCCTCGGTCGTTCTGTCGATCTGCATATCGGTCATGTGTCGGCTCCTTTGTGGACGCTCGACACTGAAAACCTTCAGCCTTCGGTCCCACGTGCACTGAGTGTTCGTCGACGGACGTAACAATTGCAGCAATAACGGTTGGTTTCGGCTCGCGTCAGACGTGGAGTACCGGGGCGCTGGTCTCGGTCGGGGCATCGAACCGCCGGCAGGCGGTCTCCCAGAATCCGAGGCGCGATCGGAAGCGTTCCGCCTGGGCGACGACGACCGGGACGTTGGTGAGCTCGACCTCCTGCCGTGCCTGCGGCGACTGATCGGCCATCAGCTGCCGGATGCGCGCGAGGACCGACTCCTCCATGGAGAGTATCTCGGTGTAGATGTTTCTCCAGAACAGCGCCTGCTCCCGGGTTGCAGTGGCGAGATCTGCCTCCCCTTCCATGCCCAGGGAGTTGTCGCCACCCCTGGTCGCTGCCACGATGTCGGGTCGCTGATGAGCGGCCTTCTGGTTCATGTAGCTCTGATACACCACCAGGCGTAAAAAGATCAGCAACAGGATCCGTATAGTCACCGGCCGTGGACTCCGGCGGCGACGAACCGGCGACGCGTCCGCTCGAGGGTGAAGACATCCAGACCGAGCACTGGGAAGACGCACGCCACTGGATGAGCATCTATGACGACCTGATCCGTTTCAAGATGGGGCTGCTCGAACGCGTGCAGCGCGAGCTGCCCAAGTTGCATCCGGTGGCGCAGAGCGCCGCCGACCAGGACATCGGCTTCATCGAAGCGCAGATGGCCGGCTATTACGCCCGCCTCGATCTCTGGTATCGGCGCGTCTGGCAGCTCCAGGGGCTGTGGCTCGACCCCAACGGACGCGTCATCCGCCACAAGGGGCGGGAGGCGGTGCTGACCACCCGCGAGTTCGAGCTACTGCAGTTCCTGCTGGACCACCCCCATCGCTACTACACGGCGACGCAGATCACCGGGCTTGCATGGTCGGACGCCGCGCTCTACCCAGAGGAGGTCCGCAACTACGTCCTGAGGATCAGGAAGATCCTCGAGCGCCTCGCCATCCCCTGCGACCTCGTGAACAAGCCCGGCAAAGGGTACTCCCTGACGTTCCGGAACACCGACTGACCCGCGTCATAACCGGCTCGCAATCAAGCCAGACGGCCGCCCCGGCTACGATGCCGGTGGTGAGCACAGTGACTCCGTCCGCCGCTTCGGTCGACGTTGATGCGTTGATCACCTCCTGGACCGCCGCGAACTATCTGACCGTCGCGCAGATCTACCTCCAGGCAAACCCGCTGCTGCGCGAACCGCTGTGCGTGGAGCACATCAAACCGCGACTGCTCGGTCACTGGGGCACCTCGCCGGGATTGAGCCTCATCTACGTCCAGCTCAACCGCCTGATACAGCAACGCGATTGTGACGTCCTCTACATCGCCGGCCCGGGCCACGGCGGCCCGGCCATCGTGGCCAACGTCTACCTCGAGGGAACCTATTCGGAGATCTACCCGGCGGTCTCGCTCGACGAGACCGGCCTGCTCCGGCTCGTACGTCAGTTCTCGACGCCAGGCGGCATCCCCAGCCACGTGAGCGTCCCGACGCCCGGCTCCATCCACGAGGGTGGTGAGCTGGGATACGCGCTCGCGCACGCGTTCGGCGCGGTTTTCGACAATCCCGACTTGATCGCGGCGTGCGTCGTCGGCGACGGCGAAGCGGAGACCGGGCCGCTCGAGGGATCGTGGAAAGGCGTGAGCTTCCTGGATCCGCGGCGCGACGGCGCGGTACTCCCGATTCTGCAGTTGAACGGATACAAGATCAGCGGCCCCACGGTGCTCGGTCGCGCTCGCGAGCTGGACCTCCGCGGCCTCCTCGGCGCGCACGGATACGAGGTGCATGTCGTCGGTGGCGACGACCCCCGCGCCGTGCACAAGGAGTTCGCGCACACGCTCGATCGCTGCTACGAGCGGATTCGAGAGATCCAGTCGGCGGCGCGGAGCGGCCAGAACGTGGGTCGCGTCCCGTGGCCGGCGATTGTGCTGCGCACCCCGAAAGGCTGGACCGGTCCCAAGATCGTCGACGGGCTCCCGGTGGAGGGCACCTTCCGCGCCCATCAGGTGCCCCTCGACAACGTGCGCACCAATCCCGCTCACCTCGAGCAGCTCGAGGAGTGGATGCGCAGCTACAGACCTGAGGAGCTGTTCGACGGCGCCGGCCGCCCGGTCGAAGCGGTGACGTCATTGGTGCCGAACGGCGACCGGCGCATGGGATCGTCGGCGCACGCCAATGGCGGCAGGCTGCTCAGGCCGCTTCAGCTCCGCGACTTCACCGAGTACGCGATGACCGTCGACCCCGGCGTGACCGTCGGGGAGTCGACCCGCCGGCTCGGCGAGTGGATTCGCGACATCTACGTCGACAATCCCAACAACTTCCGGCTGTTCTGCCCGGACGAGACCAACAGCAACCGGCTGGGCGCCGTGTTCGACGTCGAGAACCGCTGCTTCGAGGAAACGATCATTCCGATCGACGACCATGTCAGCGCCGACGGACGCGTGATGGAGGTCCTCTCGGAGCACCTCTGCGAGGGCTGGCTCGAGGGATACGTGCTCACCGGACGGCACGGGCTGTTCGCGACCTATGAGGCATTCGCGATGGTCTCCGCGTCGATGACCGTCCAGCACGCGAAGTGGCTCGAAGCGGCGCGCGCACTCCGCTGGCGTGAACCCGTCGCGTCACTCAACATCCTGCTGACCTCCACGTGCTGGCGCAACGACCACAACGGATTCAGCCACCAGGGACCCGGGCTCATCGACACGGTGATGGCCATGAGCGGCGACGTGGTCCGCGTGTACCTGCCGCCGGACGCGAACTGCCTGCTCTCCGTCGCGGACCACTGTCTCACCAATCGCAACAACCTCAATCTCATCGTCATCGACAAGCAGCCGCAGCTTCAATATCTGTCCATGGACGCGGCGGTCGAGCACTGCACGCGTGGCGCCTCGATCTGGACCTGGGCATCCAATGCCGGGGACGGCGAGCCGGACGTGGTGCTCGGCTGTGCCGGCGACATCCCGACCCTGGAGACGCTTGGTGCCGCCGCGCTCCTTCGCGAGCACGTGCCCGACCTGCGCTTCCATGTGGTCAACGTCGTCGACCTGCTGGCGATGAGTCCGGCGCCGTTTCATCCGCATGCACTGGTTCCGGAGACCTTCACCAGGCTGTTCACCGATGAGACCGACGTGGTGATGGCCTTCCATGGCTATGCGCGGGCGTTTCACCAGGTCGTCCACGGCCGGCCGAACGCCGGACGATTCCACGTTCGCGGCTACAACGAACACGGCACGACCACGACGCCGTTCGACATGGTGGTGCTCAATGAGATGAGCCGCTATCACCTGGCGATGGAGGCACTTCATCGCTCCCGGAGGACTCCCGCGGGCGCGGGCGATCTCATCCGCTACTGCGAAGCACAGCTCCGCCGGCACCACGAGTATGTCCGTGAGCACTTCGAGGACATGCCCGAGATCCGCGACTGGCGCTGGCCGGGGTGAGCCCGAGCGGGATGCGGCCGACCGAGCCGGACTGATCCATGCGCGTCCTCGCCGTGAACGCGGGCTCGAGCAGCCTCAAGCTGAGCGTGGTCGGAGGCAACGACCGCGTCGAGGACGAGCAGCAGATCGACGCCGACGCGGATCCGGTCGACTCGCTGCGCGCCTTCGCGGCACGTGCGGGCGAGGTCGACGCTGTCGCGCATCGGTTGGTGCACGGGGGCGCAGAAATCCGGCGCGCGACGGTCGTCGACGATGAGGTGCGTCGCCAGCTCGACGCCGCGGTTTCGCTCGCGCCACTCCACGTCCCTGCCGCCCTGGCGCTCCTGGATGCGGCGCGGGCGAGCATCGACCGGCCGCAGATCGTGTGTGTCGACACCGCGTTCCACGCGACCATTCCCGACTTCGCAACGACGTACGCTGTCCCGGCGCAGTGGCGTGCGTGGGGCGTGCGCCGCTACGGATTCCACGGGCTGTCCTATGCCTGGGCGAGCCGGCGATCGGCGGCCTTGCTGGATCGACCCGTGGACGCGCTGCACGTCGTGATCGCGCATATCGGCTCCGGGGTTTCGGCATGTGCGGTGCGTGATGGGCGCAGCGTCGACACGAGCATGGGCCTCACGCCCCTGGAGGGCGCGGTGATGGCGACGCGGAGCGGCACGGTGGACCCCGGGGCGCTGCTCTGGCTCCAGGACCACCACGGGCTCACGGTTGGGGCGATGACCAGCTCGCTCGAGCATGCCGGCGGGCTCGTCGGACTCTGCGGCTTCTCAGACGTGCGCGACGTCGAGCGCGAGGCGGCCGGGGGCAACGCGGCGTGCATCCACGCCCTCGACGTCTACGTCCATGTGCTGAGCCGCGTCATCGGCGGCCTCGCGACGTCGCTCGATCGCCTCGACGCCCTGGTGTTCACCGGCGGTGTCGGCGAGCACTCCGCCCTCATACGCGCCAGGATCTGCGCTCGACTCCGCCTGCTCGGACTTCCTGACACGCTGCGCGCAGCGGACGGCGATGCGGTGATCGGACCGGCCGGCTCGGGGCCGGCCGTGGTCGTTGTCACAGCGAAAGAGGATGCGGAGATGGCGCGCGAGGCGCGCCAGGTGCTCGGCGGCTGAACCACGAAGCGGCTCCACGACCGGAGCTCAACGCCGGATCGGTAAGCTCGGGCGTCATGGCCGACTGGGTGACCATCTCCGCGCTCGCGACTGCAGGTGGCACCCTCGTCCTCGCGGTCGCCACCTTCTCGTCGGTTCGCTCGGCGAACCGCGCTGCGCGCGCGGCGGAGCGATCGCTGCTCGCAGGCCTGCGCCCCGTCCTGATGCCATCCCGTCTCCAGGACGTTCCCCAGAAGGTTTCGTTCTTCGACCTGCACTGGGTGACGATCGAGGGCGGCCACGCGGCGTTCGAGGTCACCCCGGAGGCGATCTACCTGGTCATCGGCCTGCGCAACGCCGGATCCGGCATCGCCGTCCTCCACGGGTGGTACTTCTATCCGGAACGGCTCTCCAGCGGCGAGCACGCCAAGACCGATGACTTTCGGCGCCTCACGCGTGATATCTACGTCCCTGCCGGAGACATCGGCTTCTGGCAGGGTGCGTTGCGCGACCCGAACGAGCCGATCTTTGCGATCGCACGCGATGCGGCGGCGTCGGGTGGATCCGTGACCATCGACCTGCTCTACGGCGACCACGAGGGTGGCCAGCGGATGATCAGCCGCTTCGCGCTGTCACCGGCGCCGAACGGCTCGTGGCTGGCGGTCGTCGGGCGGCACTGGAACCTCGACCGGCCCAACCCCCGCTAGCGTTGCTACCTGTCGGTCTCCGCGTCGACGTCCTGGCCGCGCGTGAGGAAGAGCGCCACCGCGAGGACGAGAATGACACCGGCGTTGACGCCGAGCTCCAGCAGGGACTGAGATATTGACGGCGCACCCGCAGTCGTTCCGCCGGAGGACAGCGTGAGCCGCGTGGAGACGGCGAGGATGTCTCGAACCGCAGCGATGATCCCGATGACGAGGAAGGGTCGAAACGGGAAGCCCCATCCCTCGAGATGGGTAAGGACGGTTCGCATGATGTCGACCAGGATGATGACCACGAGCACGCCGTCGACGGCGCTGATGAGTGAGAGCGTGTAGTTGGGCGCTGTCGCATTGAGCGACGTGACGAAGCTGATGAAACTTCGCACGAGCACCACGGCGGCGAGCACGAGCAGCACGATCGCGACGCCGTACTGGACGAGGTCGATGAAGACCCGCAGCGGCGTCCCCCGGCGGATCTCCGGCCACGACCAGACACCACCGTTTTCACTCGCACCCCGTGAAAGTGGCGGCAGATTGGGACCAGCACCAGGTTCCGTGGCCATGACGTTCGAGCAGTCTAAGTCGACCTCGGGCATCTCGCCCGTCTGCGCCCGAACCCTGCGCGACACCGCGATGATGTCGCAAGCCCTGAAACGTAGCCGCGACGATCTCGTGCGAGATGGCAGCTGTTGTGAGGCGAAGGAGGCTTCTGACATGACCGCGAGCACCCTTGTCGGGGTGAGCGCGCTCGCTCAGCCCCACTTTCTCATCGAGGTCGAGGCCGTCGCGGTCATCGATTGACGAAAAGAGACACGTCCCGGCAATCGAGACGTGTCCCTCAACGACGGTGGTGGGGAGCCAGAGCCCCCTCAGTAGTAGTGGCGCCGCCCACCCACCGCGTGCCCAGCCATTCCGAGCAATTCGAGAACGACACCGATGACTATAAGGATGACCCCGAGGGTCACCAGGATCGGGATGGCGGCGATGACCCCGATCAGCAGCAGGATGATTCCCAGAACGATCATACGTTGCCTCCTAGTGGCGCGAATGTCAGAGTGTTTCCGCCTTTGAAACCGGCTCTGCCGATCTCAGAGGGGCCGGTCGTCGACGGTCGTCACATCAGTTCTGCGGATACCGGGTCCACCTGTCGTCCGTTCCGTGGTACGGACCCCGGGGCCTCCCCAGGATGACCAGAAGATCAGCGACAGAACGATGCCCAGGGCACCCACGCCCATGAGGATGTACCCGATCGTGTGAAGGTCGATGCCGTTTGTGGCCACATGTATCGCGAAGGCGAGCACGGCCCCGACCGCTATCAGGAAGATGCTGACTCCAAGACCCATCGAAAGTACCTCCTAGTTCTCCGTTATTCGGCTTACCTGCTACTGTCAGTGTAGCTGATGCGGATATCGACACTATCACATATAGCCCCGAGAGCGCAGGGGCTTTGCCGCGCGTCCTTGGTAAGTTGCTTCGTCATGGCAGCCTGTGGCACCGGCGCCCCCGTTCACGCCAGTACAACGACGGCCTTGGCTCCGGCGCTGAAGGACCGGATCCGCTCGGTCCTCGAGGAGGCGTGGGAGGGCTACAAGACGGCCTTTGTCGAGCCCGACGGGCGCGTCATCGACCCCACTCGGGGAGGCGTCACCACCTCCGAGGGGCAGGGGTACGCCCTGCTCCGTGCCGTGTGGATGGGAGACCAACCGGCGTTCGACACCGTCTGGCACTGGACGGCGACGAACCTTGAGAAGCGGGGTGACGGCCCTATTGCGTCCCTGTGGAGCGGCGGCAAGGTAGCCGACGCCAATTCGGCCAGCGACGCCGACTCGGACATCGCTCTCGCACTGCTGTACGCGGCCCGCAGATTCGCCACAAACGCCCTTCGCCAGGATGCGCTCGCGGTCCTGGACGCGATCTGGCAAAGCGAGGTTGTTTCGATCAATGGCATGAACGTCCTGACAGCCGGCAACTGGGCAAAGACCCAGGTCTCACCGGGCCCGGTGATCAACCCCTCCTACTTCGCACCGTACGCGTATCGGACCTTCGCGCGAGAGGACTCCGCACACCCGTGGGCAACCCTGATCGACAGCTCGTACGCCGTGCTCGTTCAGTGCACCAATGCAACGCTGGACGGCGCACCGAGCGTCGGTTTGCCGCCCAACTGGTGCGCAATCTCACGATCGACGGGCGCAATCGTGCGCTTTCCCACGATCGCGGGCGCCGATGACTACGGATATGACGCCTTTCGCGCCATGTGGCGGGTTGCTCTCGATGCCCTCTGGAATCACGAAGCGCGCGCCCGCGCCTATCTCAGCGGCAGCGCCTTCCTCCGGACGCAGTGGAGCAGCAAACGAGCACTGGACGCTGTCTACGCACACGACGGTACCGCCATCAGCTCGTACGACGATCCGACGCTCTACGGTGGCGACATCGGGAACTTCCTCGTCGCCGACCCCGCCGGTGCCGCGCAGATCGAGCAGGTGCTGCTCGCATCGTTCCACCCATCGGCATCCGCCAGGTCGGCTGCCGCCTATTTCGGGGATCCCCAGAATTACTTCGAGCAGAACTGGGTCTGGTTTGGGCTCGCGCTGTCATCCGGAGTGCTGGTTGACCTCGATCGAGCGGGCTCATGATCTTCGAGATCGTCATCTTCTTCGCGCTGCTCCTCGCAACCACGATGGCGCTGGCGCTATTACCACGAACCATCAACGCCCACGCCGTGGTGGGGATACCGGTCTGCGTGGTCGCACTGGTCGCGACCGGCGCTGCCTTCATGGAAATCGAACGCGATGAACCCGGGATGATCGTGCTCGGCCTTGTCGCGGTCGGCCTGGTGGCCGCCATGCGTGCGCTGCAACCACGCTGGAGCTTCCTCGGTGCCCAGCTGTTCGTGGCGGTAAGCGTGGCCGCGATCTCGTATCTCGCGTATGCGTTTCTCCAGACGTTCTTCGGGCGTCTGTCGGTCATCGCCGTGGTCGCCTCTCTCGTGCTGCTGATCCTCGAGATCCTTGCCCTGCTGCTGTCAATCTCCTTCACATTTGAGATCTGCGACGTGCTGTCGCGAAGCACGCAACCCCGCCGTCCTCCACAGCTGACCCGCGAACCCTGGGTCGCTCTTCAGGTCCCCACCTACAACGAGCCGGTCGAGGTGGTCGGTCCCACGCTGGAATCGCTGGCGGCGATCGACTACCCCAACCTGATCATCCAGGTCGTCGACAACAACACCAGCGACCCTGACCTGTGGAAACCGATCGAGGAGCTCTGTTCCAGGCTGGGCGAGCGGTTCATGTTCATGCACCTGGAGGACTGGCCCGGCTTCAAGGCCGGGGCCCTCAACGAGGCGACACCACGACTCCCGGAGAAGGTGGAGATCCTCGGTATCGTCGATGCCGACTACCAGGTTCACCCGCAGTGGTTGCGCAACACCATCGGCTACTTCGACGATCCCTCGGTGGCCTTCATGCAGACATCGCAGCACTACCGCGATTGGGAGGACAACCGGTATCTGCGCGGACTCTTCTACAGCTTCCGGTACTTCTTCGATATCACCATGATCGCCCGCAACCATCGCAACGCGATCATCTTCTGCGGGACCATGGGACTGATCCGCCGATCGGCGTTCAACGAGATCGGGGGGTGGAATCAGGAGTGCATCACCGAGGATGCGGAGGCATCCTTGCGTATCCTCGGCGCCGGTTACCGGGGCGTCTACGAGCCGGTTGCCTACGGCGAGGGACTGATGCCGCTGGACTTCGACGGGCTCAAGAAGCAGCGATTCCGCTGGGCGCTGGGTGGAATTCAGATCCTCAAGTTTCACTGGCGCGAAATGGTGCCGCTGGCTCATCACAGGATGCGGCTCACGCTCGCGCAGCGCATCCACTACCTTCTCGGCAGCGTCCAGTGGTTCGCGGAGGTGCTCACCGCGACCTTCACGGTTCTGCTGCTCGCGACCGCCCTCGCCACCTCGCTGCACGAGCGCCTGCCGATTCGACAGTTGACGGGCGCCGTGCTGGTCGTTCCCCTGGCATTTGCCGTCACCGGAATCGTGCGCGCGATGTGGGCCATGCGCCGCGCGTGTCACGCCAGCGCCGGCGATGCGCTCAACGCGCTCCGCGTGTGGTTTGCCCTCTCCTGGGTGGTGACCCTTGCCTGCATCCGCGGTCTGGTCCAGAAGCACGCCGAGTTCCTGCGAACGGCGAAAAGCAAGGAGGGACGCTCGCTGTTGAGCGCGTTGCGCGCGTCGCGCGCCGAGACAGTGCTCATGGTCGCCGGCGTGCTCGGCGCCGGAGCGATGCTGCTCCGCTCGCCGACGCTTGCGACCATCGTGCTCTCGGTGCTGCTCCTCTTCGAAGCCTTCGTGTACTCCAACGCGCCATGGGCGAGCCTCGCGGCAGAGGGCATCATCCTGACCCCGGAACGCCGCGCATTTGCACGGTCACCGCAGAACACCGGCGAGCGGCCGGACCGCAGGCGATCGCTCGTGCTCCCGCTCGGGTTGACCGGGCTCGCCGCGGTTGGCGTCGCAGCAGTGCTGGTGGTTTCGTCGCCGAGCGAGAACGCGCCGTTCGGCGGTCCACAGGCTGATCTGCCTCGTATCGGCAACGTGGTGCCGGACGTCAAGCTGGGACCGATCCCGCAGGTGACCCCGTCCGCGCTGCCGTCGAGCAGCGCCACGCCAAGCCCGCAGGTCAGTCCATCGGCCTCGCCGAGCCCGTCGGGGTCACCGACGGCATCACCATCCGCATCCCTCACGCCGGCGCCAACGTCCACCCCGGCTTCGACGCCGACCCCCGCCCCGCCCACACCGACCCCGGTCCCCTAACCCTGCGTGCGGTGCGGGCAGCTGCCGGTACGCTCAGCGTGCCGGGCGTGGTGGGAATTTTCGCCGCCACGCGTCGCCGAGTAGATCCACGAACACATCGTGATCAACACGAGCGAGGTCCACGCGCACGCCGCGGAGTCGCTTGCCCCACCACAGCTCCTCGCAGCCCTCGGGATCGATTGCCACCGCGGCCTGAACGCGTGACTCATCGAGCATCACGTTGAAGTGCAGCGCGTCCGGTTGGGTTGCAAAGATCCTGCCGGCAACCCGAAACGACGGGAATCCGTGGTGATCCTGTTCGACGGCCTCGGGCAGGGACAGGGCAGACTCTCGGGCCCGCTCCAGTGTGATCATCGTGTGCCCTCGCCAGTCACGCCGCGACTGCTTCTATGTGAGCCGGACCGCACCCGTGAGGTACGCGTCGCAGCTCCGTGCGGCCGCGCGGCCGTCTGCGATTGCCCAGACGATCAGCGATGCACCGCGCACCGCATCCCCGGCCGCGAAAACGCCGGGAGTTGCGCAGGCGAACGCCTCGTCGACAGCAATGTTGCCGGCATCATCCACTGGGACGGACAGTTCATCGAGCAACGCGGATCGCGTCGCCCCGTCGTAGCCGATGGCGATGAGCACGAGGTCGGACTCAATGTGCACCTCTTCGCCGGGAAGCGGGACAAACGTGCGCCTTCCATTCTCACGGCGTGCCTCGACGCGGGCCGCGCGAACACCCTGCACGGCGCCGTTCTCGCCCTCGAAGCGTGTGACCATGAGGCCGAACTCACGTGAGCCACCCTCGTCGTGGGCCGGGTAGGTGCGCAGGATCAGCGGCCATCGCGGCCACGGATTTCCCTCCGGTCTCGAGTCGGGGGGCTGCGCGTAGATGTAGAGCTGCTGCACCTCGCTGCACTGCTCGCGGATCACGTTGCCGAGGCAGTCGGCGCCGGTGTCGCCGCCGCCGATGATGATCACCTTGCGGCCTCGCGCGGTGATCTCGGGTCTGGCGTTGACGCGATCCCCTGCAACTCTGCGGTTCTGCTGCACCAGGTAATCCATGGCGAAGTGAATCCCGTTGAGGTTGCGTCCGGGGACGTCGATGTCGCGCGGTCGATCTGCGCCGACGCCGAGGACGACCGCGTCGAAGCGCGCGCGCAATTCTTCGGTGGTCACGTCGCTCCCGATGTCGTACCCGGTCTCGAAAGTGATCCCCTCGGCCTCGAGCAGATCGATGCGCCGGTCAAGGACCCACTTCTCCATCTTGAAGTCAGGGATCCCGTAGCGGAGGAGTCCGCCGACGCGGTCCGAGCGCTCGAAGACGGTCACGTGGTGGCCGGCGCGATTGAGCTGCTGCGCTGCGGCGAGTCCCGCGGGACCTGAGCCGACGACAGCGACTCGACGTCCGGTTCGGTGCGCCGGCGGTCTGGCACGGATCCAGCCTTCGTCGAAGGCGCGGTCAATGATGGACTGTTCGATCTGCTTGATCGCGACCGCGTCGTCGTTGATCGCGAGCACGCACGCCGGCTCGCAGGGGGCGGGACAGAGACGGCCCGTGAACTCCGGAAAGTTGTTGGTGGCATGGAGCCGTTCGATCGCGGCCCTCCAGTCGTCGCGGTAGACGAGATCGTTCCACTCCGGGATGAGATTGCCGAGAGGGCAACCGTCGTGGCAGAAGGCGACTCCGCAGTCCATGCACCGCGCGCCCTGTTCGCGCAGCACCTGCAGCGGCAGGGGCATGTACACCTCGCGGTAGTCGCCGATCCGTTCGGCCACCGGCCGCTTGTGGGCGGTGTGCCGCGTATGCTCGAGAAAGCCGGTGCGACTGCCCATCAGCCCACCAGCTCGAGTTGCGCGCGCAGCGCGCGCCGGTACTCCTCCGGCATCACCTTGATGAAGTGCTCGCGCTCCTGGGTCCACGTCCGAAGCAGTCGCTCCGCCATCGCGCTGCCGGTGAGCGCGAGGTGTCGCACAAGCAGTCCGTGAACCAGTTCGTGATCCTCGGCGCCGAGCGGCTCGAGGGACACGGACGCGCCGTTGCAACGCTCGGCAAAGGTGCGCTCGTCATCGAGCACGTACGCGACGCCCCCACTCATGCCCGCGGCGAAGTTCCTGCCGGTCTCGCCGAGCACGACGACGGTTCCACCGGTCATGTACTCGCAGCCATGATCACCGACACCCTCGACCACGGCGACCGCGCCTGAGTTGCGCACGCAGAAGCGCTCGCCTGCCACCCCGCGAATGAACGCCTCACCGGAGGTGGCGCCGTACAGCGCGACATTGCCAATGATGATGTTGTCCTCGGCACGCCGCGTGGCGCGCTCCGGCGGAAGGATGACCAGCCGGCCCCCGGAGAGTCCCTTGCCCACGTAGTCGTTCGCCTCACCGCGCAGGGTGAGCGTCAC
Source organism: Candidatus Dormiibacterota bacterium (assembly GCA_049279755.1). GTDB lineage: Bacteria > Chloroflexota > Dormibacteria > Aeolococcales > Aeolococcaceae > Palsa-851. Next base: position 26,993 of record JBAPOS010000008.1, read on the forward strand.
CCCGTTCGCCAGCCATGCGCCGAATGACTGACCCGCGGCGCCGTCCAGCTCAACCGCGATGGCGCCGTCAGGCAGTCCGTCGGCGCCATGCCGCCGGGCGATCTCTCCGCTGAGCATCGCACCGACGCAGCGATGCACGTTGCGCACCGGCAGGCGCATGCGAACAGGTCCGCCGCTGTCGAGTTCCGCGCCGCAGCGCGCCAGGATCTCGTTGTCGAGCATGTCACCCAGATCTGCAATCTGGTGCGTGCTGTGCCGGCGGTTGTCGGGGGAATCAACCTCGGGAACCATCAACAGCGGCCCCAGGTCGAGTCCGCGAGCTTTCCAGTGCTCCACGGCTGAGGTCGCCTGGATGAGATCGACGCGCCCGATCATGTCCTCGAAACGGCGGAATCCGAGCCGGGACATCCAGCGGCGCACGTCCTCGGCGAGGAAGACCATGAACGCCACGACGTGCTCGGGGCGACCCGCGAACCGGGCGCGCAGCACCGGGTCCTGGGTGGCGATGCCGACCGGGCACGTGTTGAGATGGCAGACGCGCATCATCACGCACCCCGCCGCGATGAGCGGCGCTGTCGCAAATGCGAACTCGTCGGCGCCCAGAAGGGCCCCGACGACGACGTCACGGCCGGTCTTCATCTGTCCGTCGGCCAGCAACGCGACCCGGCTCCGGAGCCGCTGACGGATGAGTACCTGCTGGGTTTCCGCGAGCCCCAGCTCCCAGGGCACGCCCGCATGTTTGATCGCCGTCAGTGGAGAGGCCCCGGTACCACCCTCGTAGCCGGCGATGACGATGTGATCGGCTCGCGCCTTGGCCACACCCGCGGCCACCGTGCCCACGCCTGCCTCCGCAACCAGCTTCACGCTGATCCGCGCTCGCGGATTCACGCAGCGAAGGTCCCATATGAGCTGGGCGAGGTCCTCGATCGAGTAGATGTCGTGGTGTGGCGGCGGGGAGATGAGCCCGACCCCCGGCGTCGAGTGACGCAACCTCGCGATCGCCTCGTCAACCTTGGGCCCGGGCAGTTGACCCCCCTCGCCGGGTTTCGCACCCTGGGCGATCTTGATCTGCAATTCCTCGGCGTTCACCAGGTAGTGGGCGGTGACGCCGAAGCGTGCCGATGCGACCTGCTTGATCGCGCTGCGCCGCCAGTCGCCGTTGGCATCGGGCTCGAAGCGCGACGAATCCTCCCCGCCTTCACCGGTGTTGGATCGCGCTCCGATGCGATTCATCGCAATCGCGAGCAGCTCGTGCGCCTCCTTGCTCAGCGAACCGTGCGACATGCCACCCGTGGAGAAACGGCGCACGATATCGAGCGCCGGTTCGACCTCATCGAGCGGCACCGGATCGTGGGCCTCGCGCAGCCTGAAGAGGCCCCGAAGACTCTTCAACCGGCGCGACTCGTCGTCGGCAAGCGACACGTAACGGCGGAACTCGGCTTCGTCGTTGGACTTGACCGCATGCTGGAGCGCGCCGATCACCTCGGGATTCCACTGATGATGCTCACCATCGCGACGCCAGCGATACTCTCCACGGTCCTCAAGGGTGGGCGATGTGATGCGCACGTCCGGGAATGCGCGCTGGTGGCGCGCGATCGCCTCTTCTGCAATGACGTCCATCCCGATGCCGCCGATGCGCGACGGGGTGTTCGGGAAGTAGCGATCCACCACGGTCCGGTCGATACCGAGACATTCGAAGATCTGCGCGCCGCAGTACGACAGGATCGTCGAGATGCCCATACGCGCAATCGTCTTGCGCAGCCCCTTGACGAGTGCCTGCACGTAGAGCTCTTCGGCGCGCGCGGCGTCGACGGTCGGCGGCATCAGGTCGCGGCGCGCGAGCTCCGCGATGGTCTCGAACGCGAGATACGGGTTAACGGCCTCGGCGCCGTAACCGATGAGCAACGCGAGGTGCATCACCTCGCGCGCCTCGCCGGTTTCGATGACCAGACCGACGCCGGTGCGCGTTTGCTCGCGAACCAGATGGTGATGCACGGCGGCGGTGGCGAGCAGGGACGGGATGGGCACGTGCGAGGCGTCGATATGTCGGTCGCTGAGGATGAGGACGGTTGCCCCGGCTTCGATCTGCTTCGACGCCAACCGGCAGATCCGCTCGATGCCCGCGACCAGCCCGGCCGCGCCCCCGTCGCGGTGGAAGACCATGGAGATCGTCTCCGCCGGGAACTGGCGCTGGGTCACATGGCGGAGCGTCTCGAGATCGTGGTTGGTGAGCACCGGATGAGGCATCTCGAGTCGCTTCGCCTGAGCAGGCCCTTGCTCGAGAAGATTCCCACCGGCACCGAGGCTGGTCTCCAGCGACATCACCGCCTGCTCGCGAATGGGGTCGATGGGCGGGTTGGTGACCTGGGCGAACAGCTGCTTGAAGTAGTTGAACAGCGGAAGCGGCCGTTCGCTGAGTACGGCGAGTGGCGTGTCGTTGCCCATCGATCCAACTGCCTCTTCGCCGGTCGCGCCCATCGGCTCGAGCAGCATCTCGACGTCCTCGATGCTGTATCCGAAGGCCTGCTGGCGCACCAGGAGCGTGCCCGGATCCGGAGCGGTCGCATGGTCGGGCGGATCGAGCTCGTCAAGGTGCACGGTCCCTTCGCGGATCCATTCGCGATACGGCTGCTCCGAGCTGAGCGTGCTCTTGACCGCGGCGTCGTCGAGAATGCGACCGGCCGCCGTGTCGACGAGCAGGAGGCGTCCGGGTTCGAGCCGCCACTTCCTGGCAATGCGCTCCTCTGGAATGTCGAGGACGCCCGCCTCCGATGCCATCACCACGAGGCCGTCCTCTGTGACGAGGTACCGCGCCGGGCGCAGTCCGTTGCGGTCGAGCGTCGCACCGATCACGCGCCCGTCGGTGAACGCGATCGCCGCCGGTCCGTCCCACGGTTCGAGCAGCGCGCTGTGAAATTCGTAGAAGGCGCGTCGCTCATCGTCCATCAGCGGGTTGTGGTGCCACGCCTCCGGGATCATCATCATCACCGCGTGCTCGATCGAGCGACCACTCTTGGCGAGGAGCTCGAGAGCGTTGTCGAACTGCGAGGAGTCCGAGCCGGACTCATCGAGCACGGGCATCAACTTCGCGATGTCGTCGCCAAAATGCGGGCTGCGGAACTTCGACTGGCGCGCGCGCATCCAGTTGACGTTGCCGCGGAGCGTGTTGATCTCGCCGTTGTGTGCGGACATGCGGAAGGGCTGGGCGAGGTCCCAGCGGGGCAGCACGTTGGTTGAGAACCGCGCGTGGACCATGGCCAGCATCGAGGTGACCCGCTCGTCGAGCAGGTCCGGATAGAAGCCCGAGAGCTGCGCCGCCGTGAGCATTCCCTTGTAGACGAGCGTTCGGCTGGACAGGCTGGCCCAGTGGAATCGATCCCGGCCGATCCCGGCGGCCAGGGCGTCGCGTTCGATGACTCTCCGAAGAACCAGGAGCCGGCCTTCGAGCGCCGAGCCCTCCAACCCGATGGCGGCGACGAAGAGTTGACGCAGTGCCGGCTGAGCCGTCCGGGCTGATCGTCCCAGCGCCTCGCCGTTCACCGGCACGTCGCGCCAGCCGAGCAGGCGCAATCCCTCGGCCCGGCAGGCCCGAAGCGTGATCTCCTCGCACTCTGCGCGTTGGTCGGGGTCCTGGGGGAGCATCGCCATGCCGACGCCGTACGAGCCCGGCGACGGCAACTTCAGGCCGGACGTCTCGCGAAGGAATTCGTCCGGAATTTGGAGGAGAATGCCCGCGCCGTCACCGCTGTCCGGCTCGGCGCCGGATGCGCCACGGTGACCGAGGTTGACGAGCGCCTGAATCCCCTGCTCGACCACCGAATGGGCGGGACCACCGGTGATCCGGGCGACGAATGCCACGCCGCAGGCATCGTGTTCGACGGCAGCATCGAACAGACCTCGATTCGGGGGCTGCGTGCCTACGTGCTCGCCGATACGTGCGTAGCCTGACATGCTCGGACGATCAGATCAAGCCGAGCATCCGCGACGCGCTTGCTGTGCTAGTCTGTGGCCAAATGGCCGCAACTGCGCGTCGATACTTTGGCCCGCCAGCCGTAAGGCTGCCGGGGGTCTTCTAACCCGACCGCGCAGTCGTTACCAGGGCTGGTTCATCAGAGATGGGTCAGCCCGGGATCCCGTGTGGTGGCCCATCACCACACGGAGGTGCCTCACAGTGACCATCGAGCCGCTGCTGCTCAGCGCGACACGACGACACGACACACACCAGGTGGACATCGGCGCCGTGGCGGTCGGCGGTGACACGGTGCCGGTCATCGCCGGGCCATGCGCGGTAGAGCCCGGTTACGTCGACCATGCGGTCGCCGTGCATCGAGCGGGGGCGTCCGCGCTGCGCGGGTCCGTGTTCAAGCCGCGCACACGGCCAGGATCCTTCCAGGGCCTGGGGAGCGCCGGCCTTCCCCTGCTCGACGAGGCGCGACGCATCACCGGTCTACCAGTGATCGCGGAACCGCTCGCCGGCGACGACATCGAGGTGCTCCGCGGTCACACCGACGCGCTCCTCATCGGAGCACGCTCGATGCACAACACCCCGCTTCTGCGTGCGGCCGGTGAGAGCGGCATGACCGTCATCCTCAAGCGAGGAATGTCCGCGACCTATGACGAATGGCTCGCCGCCGCCGACTACATCATCGCTGAAGGCAACCGCCAGGTCATCCTCTGCGAGCGCGGTATCCGGACCTTCGAGACCGCGACCCGCAACACCCTCGACGTGAGCGCGATCGCCGTGCTCCGCGACAGGACCGACCTGCCGATCGCGGTCGACCCCAGCCACGCTGCCGGGAACTCGAGGTGGGTGCCGTCGCTGGCGGTCGCGGCGCTGGCGGCCGGAGCGGACGCTCTGCTCGTCGAGTGTCATCCAGATCCGGCGGAATCGCTGTGCGATGCCGCACAGGCAATCACGCCAGCGATGCTGAGCCGGATCGTGCACGCGTCCCGGGCGCTGTGCACGATGACACGCCCCGCCGTCGCGGACACCGTCGTGCGCTGCCGCGCGGTGATCGATACCATCGACGAAACCGTGTTCCGCATGCTCGAATACCGCGCCGCGATGGTCGAGGCCGTCCAGCAGTGCAAGCTGGCTGCGGCGATGCCAGAACGTGATGAAGCTCGCGAGCAGGAAATCGTGGAGCGCCTCTCGAGGCACGCACCCCGGCTCGGGGAGCATCGCGTCGACCGCCTCGTCCACGCGATCATCGACGAATGTCTGGATGCGGTGCAGGTGCCGCAGGCGGTCGCGTGAGCATGGATCGGTGGCTGCGCCGTACCGCTTGACAAGTAGCCGTGCGGCCGGCGAACGGCGCGCGCTGCTGCGAACCCTGCACCGGTTTGCCGGGTGACGGCCGCTCACCCGCTGCGGATCGGACCGGTGCAGGAGCGCACCCTGGTCGAGCTGTTCAAGCGTCAGGCCGGCGCGCGCGGCGACAGGCCGGCCATGTTCCACCGCGCCGGCGATCGCTGGGAGTCGACCGCCTGGAATGCCTACGCCAAGGAGGCTCGGGCGCTGGCCGCGTTCTTCATCGACGCGGGGCTCCAGGAGGGAGAGCACGTCGCAATCTGGTCGTTCAACCGGCCGGAATTCATCATCAGCAGCACCGCGACGATGCTCGCTCGAGCCTGCACCGCGCCGCTGTACCAGACGCTGAGCGCGCGTGAGGCCGGCTATGTGCTCGGACACTCGGGCGCGCCCATCGCCGTCGTGGAGAACGAGCACCTCCTCGCCAAGGTGCTCGAGGTGCGAGCCCAGCTACCGGCCCTGCGGTGCGTGGTGCTGATGCAGGGCTCAGGCGCCGGAGGCGGCGCACTCGCCGTCTGCTCCTGGAACGACGCACTCCAGCGCGGGCGCGACGCCTTGGAGCGGGTCGCAACCGAGCTGGACAGCCGCTCCGAGGCCGTGCAGCCGTCCGACGTCGCCACGCTCGTGTACACCAGCGGCACGACCGGACCGCCCAAGGCGGTGATGGCAACCCACGGCAATCTGATCGCGGCCATCAACGGCCTCGGACCCATCGTCGACCTCTCAACGGACGACCGCGTCCTCAGCTACCTGCCGCTCGCCCACATTCTCGAGCGCCTCAACAGTGAGGTACGCCTGTACGCCGCCGGCAACGCGATCTGGTTCGCCGCGTCGATCGCCGAGCTGTCCGGGGAGCTCCGTGATCTCCGCCCGACCTGCTTCGTGGGCGTGCCCCGCGTCTGGGAAAAGATGGAGGCGACCATCGAGGCCGTGATCGACGCGATGCCGAGCGCGCGCCGCCGCCTGGTCCGGTGGGCCATCGAGGTCGGCGGGCAGGCGGTCGATCGAAGGCAGCGACATCAGCCGGCGACCTGGGCGCAGCGGCTGCGCGGGCGCGCGGCGGATCGCCTCGTCCTGCGACGGATCCGCGAGCAGACCGGTCTCGACCAGGCGCACACGTTGATCACCGGGGCGGCGCCGATCGCGGTACACGTCCTGCGCTTCTTCCACGCAATCGGGCTTGAGGTTCTCGAGGGCTACGGGATGAGTGAGAACATGACCGTGACGAGTGTCAACCGTCGCGGCCACGCACGCCTTGGCACGGTGGGGCAGGCCGTGGACGGCGTTGCGATACGCATCGCCGACGACGGCGAGATCCAGATGCGCGGTGACGTGGTGTTCGCCGGCTACTACAAGGATCCGGCGGCGACGGCTGCAACCGTGATCGACGGCTGGCTGCACACCGGCGACATCGGCGCCCTTGATGCCGACGGCTATCTGAGCATCACCGACCGGAAGAAGGATCTGATCATCACGGCGGGAGGCAAGAACATCTCTCCAAGCAACATCGAGGATGCGCTGCGCAGCGAATTGATCGCAAACCCGGTGGTGATCGGCGACGGGCGGCCGTACATCGTCGCGTTGCTGGCCCTCGACGCGTCAGCCCTCGAGGCCTTTGCATTCAGGCACGGTCTTCCCACCCAGGCCGACGAACTGCCGCGCCACCCCACCCTCCTCGATGCCGTCCAGCAGCGCGTCGATGCGGTCAACAGCGGTCTTGCACGAGTTGAACAGGTGCGGCGCTGGATGGTGCTGCCTGGGGAGTTCGCTGTCGGGGTCGAGCTGACTCCGACGTACAAGGTTCGGCGCCGGGTCGTCGCCGATCGCTTTGCGGCAGAGATCGAGAGCCTCTACGCACCGAGACCAGACTCCGTCCGTCCGGTTCCTCCATCATGAGGAGATGACTGAGCATCCCGAAGATCTCCCGTGGAACGACGCTCCCGCCGACTCGGATGCGCCGCTTGGGAGCGGGGACCCTGACCCGGCCGAAGTGACCGGTGACGAGGACGACCCGGCGATTCGAGACGCGTCACTCGCAGGGCGGCTGCACGACGTCTACGAATACCGGCGCGAGACCCTCGACGAGCGACTCAGCGAGGAGGAGCCCGATCGCGCAGCGGAATCGCAGGAGCCGGAAGCAGGTGCGCTTCAGGCACCGGAGAGCGGCGACGACGATATCGCTCTCCTGGCTGGAGAAGCCGATGGATTCGATTCGTTGGAACCTGACGACGAGTCCGCAGAGGACGCCGCCATCCACGTCATCCCAGACGGCGGGGAGTAGTCCGCCGGCCGTCCGGCCGCGCCGGGGCGTTCCTCGTGGATGGGAACCGCGCGATCGGTCACTTGACCCGGCATCGATCCACCTAAGCTTGGTTGATGGCAACGCCGGACACCGATCAAGCCGGTAGGCGGGCAACCCCGGCTCCGCGGGCGCCGAACCTCCCCGGCTACAACCCGACGAGCTGGCGTCGGTTCTGGCTGGTGATCGGCGCGCTGTTTCTCATCAATATCCTCGTCACCACCCTCATCGAGGGAGCCACGCAGGCTCCGTCTGTGACCATCCCCTACAACGTCTTCCTCGCGCAGGTCGATGCCGGCAACGTTCTGAACATCACGGCCACCGGCGATTCGATCGTCGGAACGGCCAGGAAGGCGGTGAGCGCCGGACCCGGGCAGCCGAGCGCCACCAGCTTCTCCACCCAACGGCCGACATTCGCCTCGGACGCTCTCGAGGCGTCCCTGCTCAAGAACAAGGTGAGCATTCTCGCCGAGCCGCCCAACCCACCCACCCCGTTGTGGGAGACGCTCCTGCTGAGCTTCGGACCGGCGCTGCTGTTCGTCTTCGGACTCATCTACCTGATGCGTCGAAGCGCGGCGCTGGCGGGCGGTGGAGCGGGCGGCATTCTCGGACGGTTCAGTCAGAGCGGGGCACGCCTCTACAACCCGGAGCACCCCGAGACGACTTTCGCAGATGTTGCCGGGATCGACGAGGTCAAGGCGGAGCTCGTCGAAATCGTCGACTTCCTCAAGAAGCCCGAGAAGTATCAGCGTCTGGGCGGCACCGTTCCCAAGGGCGTGCTGCTGATCGGGGCACCCGGGACGGGCAAGACGCTGCTCGCGCGCGCCGTCGCCGGCGAGGCCGGCGTGCCGTTCTTCTCGATCTCCGCGTCGGAATTCATCGAGGCGATCGTGGGAGTCGGCGCGGCCCGGGTACGTGACCTCTTCCAGAAGGCGCGCGGTGCGGCCCCGGCGATCGTCTTCATCGATGAGCTTGATGCCGTGGGTCGATCGCGTTCAACCGGTGCACGTCTCGGCGGCAATGAGGAGCAGGAGCAGACCCTGAATCAGATCCTCACCGAGATGGATGGTTTCGATCCGCACGAGGGCGTCATCGTGCTCGCCGCAACCAACCGCGCCGACGTCCTCGATGTGGCCCTGCTCCGTCCAGGACGGTTCGACCGCCGGATCACGGTGCCGTTTCCCGATCGCCGCGGCCGGCTCGAGATCCTCAAGATCCACACCAGGCACATTCCGCTCGGTGCAGACGTCGACCTCGGCATCATCGCCTCGCTGACCGCCGGCATGGTCGGCGCCGACCTGCGAAACCTCGCCAACGAGGCTGCCCTCGCGGCGGCTCGCCGTGAAGCGCAGACGGTGATGCAAATCGACTTCACGACCGCGCTCGAAAAGGTGGAGCTGGGGTCCGAGCGCAAGCTGTCGCTGAGCGCGGCGGACCGCGAGCGAATCGCGTACCACGAGTCGGGTCACGCGCTCCTTGGGTTGCTGCAGCCAGGTGCCGACCCGGTGCGCCGCGTCTCGATCATCCCGCGTGGACAGTCCCTCGGAGTGACCGTCCAGAGTCCCGTCGATGACCGGTTCAACTACGGCGAGGACTATCTCCGGGGTCGCATCACCGGAGCACTCGGCGGCCGGGCGGCCGAGCAGCTGGTCTACGGTGTGGTCACGACCGGCGCGGAGAGCGACCTCCGCCAGGTGACCGCGATCGCTCGGCAGATGGTGGTGCGCTATGGCATGAGCCCCAAAGTCGGCGTGCTCAGCCTCGCCGATGACGGCGACAATCCCGGTCAGTCGCTCACGCTGACACGCTCGTACAGCGAGGCAACTGCGGCGCTCGTCGACGAGGAGGTGCGCCGCATCTGTGAGGAGTGCCTCCAACAGGCCGTGGCGCTGCTCACCAGTAACCGCGACAAGCTGGACGCGCTCGTGCACGCGCTGCTCGAACACGACACGCTCGGCGAGGCTGAGATCCTGGCGGTCACCGGAATCACCGCGGCAGTACCAACACCGGTGGCGGTGGGCTGACCTCGACGTTGCGGAAAGCACGGGCTGCTCGGGAGTCGACGGCCTGCGAATTTGGAACCCCGTCGGCTTCTGGGCGCTAGGCATTGCCCGTTGCAATGTGTGAGACTTCCGGCCGCGGGCGTCCCTCGCACTCGGGGAAGGCGGAGAGACGAGGCTCGCACAACCCTGGGGGACTCCTCGAATGCCGGCGGACACGCTCGTCTTTCACATCTCTCCGACGGGAGTCAGTCTGGTCGGGGGAAGCGGCCGGGGCGCGGGGTGGACCGGCATCGTTGACCTCAACCTCGATGACGAGCCGATGGCGGCGCGGGTCCACGGCTCCAGCCGGCCCGCCAGGGTCGACTGCGCCGATGAGCCGATGCGCATCATCGGACCGTACTGGGCGAAGCACGCGGTGCTGGTTCCCGTGGGCGGTGAACACCTCGTCGTCTTCGGCGGTGACGAGCCGTTGCCAGACTCAGACGCCGTTCTTGTCCCCGCGGCCGCGCACCTCGTCGCCGAGGTGCAGCAGGTCTCTCCGGCAAAGCTGCTCGCCGACGAATTGGAGGTCGTTCACGCGATCCGTGACCTCATCGAGTACCGGCCCGAACAGGTCGTTGAGACCGCCCGCCATATCGCGGGGAAGGCCGCTCAACCCCTCGCGTGCGAGGTCGGGGCCGTGCTCCTGCACTACAACGGCCGGCTCGTCGCCGAAGTCGTCACCCGCGACTGGCACGGGCATCTGGACTCAGCCGCCATCCGGGGCACCCTGGTCACGCTGTTCGCGCGCGTGGAGCAGGGTGCATTTGTCGAGCTCGAGCTCGAGCCCGGCACCGGCGACGCGCTGGGTCGGGAGCAGGGGCTCGTCGCGCGGTTCGCCGTCCCCATCGGCCGGCCGGCACCCTTTGGTGTCCTCGTCGTCGCACACGCGGCGACCCGAGCGCGCGGTTTCACCAACCTCTGCCAGCGCATCGGCCATGCGCTCGCCGAGGTCGCCGAGTCGCTGCTCGCGCAGGCCATCTCGCGCGAGCAGCTGGCGGCCGACCGTGATCGCTTCGCGAAGCAAGCACGGATTGATCCGCTGACCGGCCTGGAGAACCGCGCGGCGTGGGACGAGCACATGGCGGTGGAGGAAGCTCGGCGCGTCCGGTACTCGCGCTCGGTGAGCATCGTCGCCGCCGATCTCGACAACCTCAAGGCGGTGAACGACCGCTACGGCCACGAAGCGGGTGATCGGCTGATTCGCGCCGCCGCAAACCTGCTGCGCAGGCACGCACGCGGGTCTGATCGCATCGCCCGCGTGGGTGGCGACGAGTTTCTGATACTCATGCCGGAAACTGACCAGCATGGTGCTGGACGGTATCTGGCGCGGGTGCGAAGCGCCGTCCGGCGGATCCAGGCGACCGAGGTGTCGGGGCTCCGGCTCTCCTTCGGTGCCGCCACCGCGCGCGACGGCGAGTCGCTGACCGCCGTGATGGCTCGCGCCGACGCGGCCATGTACGTGGCCAAGAAGCGTCGTGTCAACAGGGCGTTGGTGCGGCCCGCAACCTGACGCCGGCGGGTCGCCTCCAGGCGCGCCGTGATCGGTCTATGCGACCGCCGCGATCGATACTCGCGACGCGAATTTTTCCACCACGGCGGCGGCACCGATCGGGCGACTGATCAGGTATCCCTGCAACTCGGAGCAGTGCCGCTTCACGAGGTAGGCACGCTGGATCTCGGTCTCGACGCCCTCGGCCACGATCTTCAGGCCAAGGCTCAACCCCATCGCGATCATGGCGTCGACAATCGGTGCGGTACCAGTGTCGGAGACGATCGCGCGGACGAACGAGAGGTCGATCTTGAGGGTGTCGACCGGAAACCCCTGCAGCCTGCTGAGCACCGAGTAGCCGGTGCCGAAGTCGTCGATCGCGATCCGCACGCCGAGATCGCGGACGCGCTGGAGCAATCCCAGCGCCTTGCCCTCGTGTGAGATCGCGGCACTCTCGGTGATCTCGAGCTCCAGAAGCTTCGGATCCAGGTGACTCGTGGCCAGCGCTTCGAGCACGCGCTCGACCAGCCCGCAGCTGACAAGGTTCCGTCCCGACACGTTCACGGCGACCGGCACCGGGCCAACTTCGGAGGTGGCCCATTCCTGCGCCTGGCGACATGCCGTCTCCAGGACCCAGGTGTCGATGTCGTTGATGAGCCCGGTTTGCTCCGCAATTGGAATGAACCGGTCGGGACCGATGACGCCGCGCGAAGGGTGATTCCACCGCACCAGCGCCTCGACGCCGGCCAGGTATCCGGTGCGCGCGTTGACCTTCGGCTGGTAGAGCAGCATGAGCTCACCACGACCGATGCCGGCCCGCAGGTCCTGCTCGAGGGTCAGCCGCTCCATCGCTGTGGCGTGCATGTCCGACGAGAACACCGCGTGGCGATCCTTGCCGTCGGCTTTGCCAACGTACAGCGCGGCGTCGGCATTGCGCACCACGTCGGCTGCGGCGCCTCCGCCGGATGAGGTCGCCACACCGATCGTCGTGCTGATGGTCAGGACTCGTCCGGCAACGGCGAATGGGGCGCGGAGCGCCTCCCGGATGCCGTCGGCCGCGCGCACTGCGGCGTTGGGCTCGGCCAGGTCCTCGAGGAGGACGGCGAACTCGTCACCCCCAAGACGTGCAGCCGTGTCGCCCGCGCGGATGACTGATGCAAGCCGGTGCGACACCTCGAGCAGCAGTGCGTCGCCGGCGGCGTGACCGAGACCGTCGTTGACCGTCTTGAAGTTGTCCAGGTCCACCATGAGCACGGCGTAGCAGCCGGTGCCGCGTGCCAGTCGTTGGTGGGCATGTTCGAGACGGTCGCCAAAGAGCGATCGATTCGGCAAGCCGGTCAGCGCATCGTGAAAGGCTTGATGCTCCAGCTCGCGCTGCAACCTGATCCGGTCCGTGACGTCGCTCGAGCACACGACCATTGCGTTCCTGCCGTCGAAGATGATTTCTCGCGTATCTATCTCGACATCGAGGACGCCGCGCGACTTGGTCGAGTGGCGGATGCCCTCGAAGTGGGTACGTCCTCCCCGCATGGCGTGCAGGTTGTTCTTCAGCTGATCGCGATCCTCCGGCGGTCGTATCTCCGCAAGCGTCAGCGTGAGGAATTCGGCTCGCGTATACCCATACATCGCGAGGGCCGCATTGTTGACACGGAGGAACGGCAGGTTGCCGTCCTCCGTGGCCTGCTGCGGCAGGGCTGTGACCATCATCGGTTGTGGGTTCTCATCGAACAGCGATCGAAAGGTCTCCTCACGGTTGGTCGCGATGCGCGACTCGGCCGCGAGTGTGGCTGCTCTTCCCTGGTCTGCCGCAACCGTTGCTCGCCTGCGCCGTGCGTACAGCGCAAACAGGAGGATGAGGACACCTGAGCCGCTGACGATGCCGATCGAGGCGATGAAAGCGGCCGTCACGCCGTCTGCGGCATTCGAAGCTTCCGCCCGGCCGACGGTCGCCAGCTCGGCGTCGAGCGCGGTGAAGGCCGGATCACCAAGCGCGATGTGCAGCCCCGACGCCGCCTGAGGGTCACCGCGAAGCACCGCGGCGATCTCCAGCGAGACAGCGCTCTGATACGCAGCCGCCATGTGAGTGATCGCGGACAGGGTCGGGGTGGATTTCTCGGTGATCTCAACGAGTAACAGTGCCGTGTCTGTCTCATCCTGGCGGGACTCAGTCGTACTCGGGGAGTCGAGGACGCTCTCCTCCTCGACCGCAACCGCGGTTCGAAGCGTTGTGATCGATTGAGATGCCAGCTGGCGCTGGACCGACCACTCATGAAGGGTGACCAGCGCGACGAGCACAGCGAAGGTCAGAACGGCGGCAGCCGCTCCGCTGATCCAGAAAGGGATGCCCCGTGCATACCGTTTCCTTCGAGCATCGCCTCGTCTCACTTCCTGCCTCATGGCGGCCGCGGAGCCGGTTTCGGCCCTCTCGACGGTTCCAGGCTAGGTGGTTGCGCGGTGCCGGCAGGGCGAGTCGGGGCCTCCGCGCAATACCGGAACGGCGCTGAAACCCCCGCTCCTCGGTGATCGTCGCCCCTCGCGAGGTCAGTGGCGGAGCCGAGTTTTCTCGATATCCTCGTGGTTCATGCCGAAGTAGTGTCCGACCTCGTGCAGCACGGTGTCGTGCACCTGATCGACCAGCTCGGCGTACGTTCTGCACCAGCGCTCGATGTGGTGTTGCAGTAACACGATCCGCTTGGGATAGCCCGACGGGCTGAAGCTCGACTCGGTCGCGCCCTGGAAGTAGCCGAGCACTCGCTCGTCGATGCCGGTGCCACGATCATCGGCGGTGGCCTCCTGCTGGATGGTGATCAGAAGGTTGTCGGCGTCCATCCGGGCGCGCAGGGCGGGTGGGATGCTCTCCAGCGCTTCGGCGGCGATGCGCTCGAACTCGTCGGCGGAGACGTGATACGCCACGGAATTGAGAATGTCACACCCCCGCCGAGGCGTAGCAGGCGGCACTCGGCATGCGGCGCGAGGCCGGCGCGCCGGTGAATCTCTGGTGGCTCGACCAGTGGCCGGGGAGGTGGCGCGGCGTCCCCGTTGCCCTATCCTCGTCGCCCATGGAGCTCCAGCCCAACGGCTACGCCATCGAGGTCTCGGCGCTGCACAAGTCCTTCGGCAAGGTGCACGCGCTTCGCGGCATCGACCTCGCCGTGCCCCGCGGCAGCGTGCTCGGGATGCTGGGACCCAATGGCGCCGGCAAGACCACCGCGGTTCGTGTTCTGACCACGCTGCTGCGCCCGGACTCGGGCCGGGTCGTCATCGAGGGATACGACGTGGTGCGCGACGCCGCCGCGGTGCGCCGGCGCATCGGGCTCGCCGGCCAGGCGACGGCGATCCAGCTCGAGCTGACCGGCCGCGAGAACCTCGAGATCATGGGCAGGCTCAGCCACATGCCGCGCGGGAGCGTTCGCGGCCGCGCCGCCGAGCTTCTCGAGCGCTTCGACATCGCCGACGCCGCCGATCGTCCTGCCAAGACGTACTCGGGGGGCATGCAGCGCCGCCTCGATCTCGCCGCCAGCCTGATCGCCGAGCCGTCCGTGCTGTTCCTCGACGAACCCACCACCGGCCTCGACCCGGTCGGTCGTCTCGGCATGTGGGAGATCATCCGCGAGCTCGTCGGCCGCGGGACCACGCTGCTGCTCACCACGCAGTACCTCGACGAGGCCGACGAGCTCGCCAATACCGTGGTCGTCGTCGACCGCGGCGAGGTCATCGCGTCGGGAACACCGGATCAGCTCAAGGACCAGGTTGGCGGCGATCTTCTCGAATTCACGGTCCCCGACCGGGCGCGAGTTGATGACGCGGTGCACGCCGTCGCCGGGCTGTCCGACGCAGCCCCGAGCGTCGAGACGGACAGCAGACGGGTCAAGGTGGCGGTGGGGAGTCGCGGATCCACGGCGCTTGTGGAGGCTGTGCGCCGGCTCGACGCCGCAGGCGTCGCCACCGAGGACCTAGCGCTCCACCGGCCCTCGCTCGACGACGTGTTTCTTGCCGTCACCGGCCACGCAGCCCAGATATCCGTCGACGGCCAGGGCAAGGGACGCAAGAGCCAATCACCAGGAGTGACGCCGTGACCGCCATCGCCGAACCCGCGATCACCCGAGCTCGGCCCGGCGCTGGGCAGATGGCGCGCTGGGCAATCAGCGACGCCCTGGTGATGACCCGGCGCAATCTCCTGGTGTGGATGCGCGTTCCGGCCTACATCGTGTTCACGGTGGTGCAGCCTGTCATCTTCGTGCTGCTCTTCCGGTATGTGTTCGGCGGCGCAATTCAGGCGCCCGGGTCAGGCGGATACGTCAACTACCTGATGCCCGGCATCATCGGACAGACGGCCGCGTTCGCCACCTTCGCGACCGCGATCGCACTGGCGCAGGAGGCGACCAAGGGCGTCATCGACCGCTTCCGCGCCATGCCCATGGCGCGCTCCGCCGTGCTGGCCGGCAGGCTGATCGCCGACTCGATTCGCATGCTGATCGTCATCCTCGTGATCATCGGGGTCGGTTACGCGGTGGGCTTTCGGTTTCAGAATGGGGTCGGCGGCGCCGTCGGCATGGTGCTTCTCGCGGAGGCGTTCGGCGTGACGGTGTGCTCGGTTTCCGCGTTCGTGGGACTCGCCATCAAGGACGAGGAATCGGTGCAGGCCTTTGGTCTGATCTGGATATTCCCGCTCACGTTTGTCAGCTCAGCGTTTGTGCCCATCGCGACCATGCCCGGCTGGCTTCAGGTGTTTGCCAACAATCAACCGGTGACGCTGGTGATCAACGCGATGCGCGCGATGGCATTGGGCGGGCCGCATTTTCCGCTGAACCCCGCGCTCTGGGAGAGCCTCGTGTGGCTGGCCGGCGTGATGATCGTGTTCGTCCCGCTCGCCGTGCGCAGCTACCGGCGGGTCGGTTAGACCCGCTTACTGAAACCAGCCCTCGATATCGAGGATCGCGTTCACGGTCCCAGCCCCGTTGTAGAGGCGCACGTCGCCGATCGCTGAGTCGGTCGTGTCGAGCTGCACCACGACGAGATTGGCGAGCACGGCACTCGCGGCGACATTGATGTCAGACGCGACTGGCAGGCCCAGGTCTGCCGGGTACAGCGTGAGGTAGGTCGCCCGGGTCGGCACGACACCGGTGAGATTGCCGATCACCGCGTGGACCACGGGGCTTGGTGACGGGATCCCGGACACCCCCGCGACCTTGACGAGCTGCGACGTACCGGGGCCGAGCGCAGAGCCCGCGCAGCGCACCCCGGAGGCAGGGCGTGTGTCGCAGACGCGCGTGGGACCGACCGCCTGATACTGATACCCGGTCGCGGCGGTTGCGCTTCCAAACCAGCCGTTGGCGTCGACGTAGATGTTGATGCTGCCGACCGCGTTGAAGATGCAGACCGATGTGTCGGGGCCTCCTGGCGTGGCGGGACCGAGGGTCACCAGCACCCGGTTCGCGACGACCGCGCCGGCGGCAAGATTGAGCGTCGAGAAGGGCGGCGCATGGGTACCGGTGTACGCGCAGGTGCCGGTCGATGTCGTTGGGAAGACGGTGAGATTGGTGGCCGCGGATCCGGCAACGCCGGCGAGGTTGAGCGCCGCCACCGCGGCGTTCGTCCCCGGAATCGCGTTGCTCCCTGATCCGGTCACATTGACGATGATCGGCTGTCCGCTCAGCAGCGCTCCATGTGACTGGCATGGCGTGGCTCTCACCTTCGTCCGCGTGTCACAGACCCGAACCGGGGCGATCGGATGAAACTCTCCGGTTGGATCCGTCGCGCTGTCAGGCGCGAAGTAGCCTTCCACGTCAGCCACGACGTCGACGGTCCCCAGTGGGTTGTAGATGTCGACCTCGCGGTTGGCGTCCGACGGACCGTTCTGACCGAGGGTGACGATGACGAGGTTGGCGGTGGCCGTGTGCGCGAGGAAGTTGATGTTGGAAGCCAGCGGCCGTCCGGTCCCGTTCGGGTACACCGTGAGCAGACTGAACGTGTTGTCGTTCACAGCCGTCACGTTGAGCGCCACCGCGGTAGCCGTGGTGGGTATCGGGTCGACGCCGCTCGGCAAGCCGCTCACGCCGGTGATCTGCAGCATGCGCGTCGCGCCGGGACCGAGAGCGCCCGCCGCGCACTGGACGCAGCTTCGAGCACGTGTATCCAGGATGCGGAACGCCGTGACCGGGACGTATCCCGCAAGGCCGGTGTAGACATACCCCGAACCCGGCGTCAGCGCGCTGGTCCCCAGCGAGTCGGCCACCTGCACCTGTACGTAGCCCGCAGCGCCGGCTGGAGTCGCGAAGGTGAACGATGTCGCGGTCAACGCCGCCGGCGTGACTGTCACGCCGCTGATCGTTGCAGTCATCCCTGGCTGAAACCCAGCACCGTGGATTGTCACCGTCTGGCCGCCGGTGGTTGGGCCGGCTGCGGGCGAGACCGCGCTGATACTTGGTCCGTCGGGGACGGCATCCACTTGGTTCCCACCCTCGACGAAGACCATGCCGTTGGAGGCTGACGGCGATGTGAAGTGGTTGCTGCCGCTGATCGCGTAGCTCGCCAGCATGGCGCCGTTGGTCGCGTCGTACTGGAAGAGCGTGCCGCCTCCACTGCTCACCGACCACACCCCGCCTCCGACCACGATGGGCGGTTTGCTCGAAGCCTGGCTTGTGTTATGCCAGCCCAGCGAGAAGTTGTTGGTCGAGACTGCGATCTGCACCGCCTGCAGCCCGTCACTGCATCCCACGAACACGGTCTCGACGCCACCGACCAGGCTGTAGGCAAGACTGCCGAAGGCCGCATCGCTGGTTGCGGAACAGACCTGGTGAGATGCGAGACCGCCGCTGACGTGACCGAGTCCCGCGCTGTTGAGCAGGTATCCCATGCCGCTCTTGCCGACCTGGAAGACACGGTTCCCGGGGAGCTGCAGCGGCGTGGTCGACCCGAGATCCGCGTCACTCCCGTTGTCCTCCCACCACGTCGGACCCCCGTCGTGGGTCGCATCGACGACTCCGCTCGGCGCGAAGTAGTCGGCGAGCGTCAACGTGTTCGCGCTGAGTTTGATGACCCCGTCGCTCTCGTCGTAGGGATCGCCACTGCTCGTCTCGTTGCTGTTGCCCGTTGCGACGAAGACGTTCCCGCTCGAGTCCGCGGAGGCTCCACCCGCTGCCCACGCTCCGGCCTCCATGTCGGTGGAGCCGACCGACGCCGACGACCACCACTGGACCGAGCCGGTGCCCGTCTCGGGGTACGCGATCACGTAGCCGCGGTATCCGTCGGTGCTGTTGCCGGGGTTAGTGCAGTCGCCGGCGAGGCCGCCGAGAGTCGCGTACACCTCGCCTGCGGCGATCATCAACGCCCCACGCTGCTGCTGGTAGTTGGCGTCGAAGTTGATGCCCCCACGGTTGCCGGGATTGATGTTCACGCGCCGAGTGATGGCACCGGTCGACAGTGACAGCGTCACGAGATCGAATTCGAACGCCGTCGGCGTGTCCTGGATTTCCGCGACGACGAACACGCTGCTCGCGTCGATCACCGGAGTCCCGGTGATCCCCAACGGGTCGATGTCCCCGCAGGGGAAATTGTCCGTTCGGGGTGCGCCGATGTGCGTGCTCCACTCGACACGCCCCGTGGCCGCGTTGAGTGAGTAGACCGTGTCGTTCTCGGTTGCCGCCACCAGCTGCCCGCCCACGACCACGGGCTGCCCGTAGAGCTGTCCATCAAGCGCAACCGACGTCCATGGCGCGGTCCCAGTCACCGCCTGGTCGGTCGCGTCGTCACCCTGGCGCGTGTTGTTGCCGTGGTAGGTGGGCCAGTCTGCGGCTGCCTGCGTTGCGGTCAGCAGCGGCGCGACAAGCGCGAGGGCGATGATCAGCCGGCGCACGCCGAGCATTGTCAACCCGGTACGGCCATACGCATGACATTCTTGTCACGGCGCTCCGCTCTGTGCCGTACGCTCTGCGCCCTGAACCCTCCTCGATGGCCCGGTAGCTCGGAGCTTCGCATCGGCCTCGGCTGCATGCGCCTGTCCAATGGCGCTGATGCCGACGACCCGTCCGCCTTCGACACCATCGCGGCCGCTGCCGATGCGGGCATCACGATCTTCGACACCGCGCACGCATATGGACCCGGTGATTCGCCGACGGGTCGCAACGAGCGGCTGGTCGCCCAGGCGCTCCGTCGCTGCGGCGCGGACGGGCACGCCAGGATCGTCACCAAAGGCGGCATGAGCCGTGCCGGCGGCGGATGGATTCCGGACGGTCGGGCCCGGGCGATCCTCGCCGACTGCCATGCCAGCCTCGCCGCTCTCGACGGGTTGACCATCGACCTCTACCTCATCCACGCCCCAGACCCGCGAACCCACTGGAGCACGTCGGTTCGCGCGCTGGCAACGCTGCTGCGGGAAGGCGCCGTTGGTCACGTGGGGCTGGCGAACGTCAACCGACGGCAATTGGAGGAAGCATGCGAGCTGGTCGACGTCGCCGCAATCCAGGTGGGGCTCAGTGTCCTCGACGACAGCGCCGTCCGAGGTGGGCTCGTCGATTTCTGCGCCGCGCGAGGCATCGCGGTGATTGCCCACTCTCCGCTCGGCGGCGTGCGCCGGGCTCAGTCGCTCACTCACCGTACTGAGCTTGTGGACGTCGCGCGCTCCCGGGCGGCGACACCCGGGGAGGTGGCGCTTGCGTGGGTGCTCGATCTGTCGCCGGTGGTCATCGCAATACCGGGAGCACGGCGTCCGGCAACGGTCCGTTCAGCCGCCCGGGCGGCGACGCTTCAACTCGAAGCGAGCGACCGGGCGCGGATCGTCAGTGGCTTCGGGTGGCCGCAACCGGGAACGAGCGACACGTCGGCGACGCGCGCGGGTGATGCCGAGGTCGTCCTGGTGATGGGTATCCCGGGCGCCGGCAAGAGCCGTCACACCGAGGAGTACGTGGCGCACGGCTACGTTCGCATCAACCGCGACGAGCGCGGCGGCTCGCTCCGCGCGCTCAACGACACGCTCGATGACGCGCTGTCGTCGGGCGGGCAGCGGATCGTTCTGGACAACACCTACCTCACCCGCGTGACCCGGAGCCACGTCATCGAGACAGCGAGACGGCACGGCGCATCGGTTCGGTGCATCTGGATCGACACCCCGCTGGCGCAGGCTCAGGTCAACCTCGTCGAGCGCCTTCTCGGACGGTTCGGCAAGCTGCCCGAACCCGACGAACTGCGGCGCGTCGGACGCCGGGAGCCGGGGATCATGCTCCCGACCAGCCAGATGCGCACCGTTCGTGAACTCGAAGTTCCGTCGGTCGACGAGGGATTCGTCGAGGTGCGGCGGATCCCATTCCAGCGCATACCCGGAGCGTCGCTGTCGACCGCGGCCGAACCTCAGGAGGCTGTCTTCGTGGCCGCTGCGGCGCTGAAAGTCAGGGGCTGGGAACGCGCAGTCGCGCTGGCGGCGCCCGAGGCGCCCCACCTTGTGTTCGAGTGGAGACCCGGCGAGACCGATGAGATCCTCGATGCCGGCGTGGATCGGCTGTCCGCGCACGTCCGAGGCAGCGTGGTGGCCGCGCTCTGCCCCCACCCCGGAGGTCCGCCGGTGTGCTGGTGCCGGCCGCCGCTGCCGGGGCTCATCCTGGCCTTCGCGCGAGCGCACGGCATCGACCCGGCTGGTTCGACGCTCATCGGGGCGAGCCCCGCCCACCGGACCCTCGCCTCGACGCTCGGTGCACGCTTCATCCAGGTCTGAGGCGCCCGCATGCGTCGGCACCGCTCACGGCAGAAGTGGGCCTCAGGGATGCGACGGGGCGGGCGGCGCGCCCTCGAGTTCGAACATGAGGTCGTCGAGGTAGCAGTAGTACCAGTCCTCGCCAGGCTCGTATGACCGGATGATGGGGTCAGCCACCGACTTGAAGTGCTTCGTCGCATGTTTCCCGGGCGAGTAATCGCAGCATCCGACATGTCCGCATTCCTGGCAGACACGAAGGTGCACCCAGTCGTGCCGGCCGGCGGCCACGCACTCGACACAGCCGGTTCCAGAGGGCGTCACGTCGTTGATCTGGTCGAGATGCTGGCAGACGTCGCTCATGGCGCTCTCCTCAGGGCGTGATCAGTGGCCGGTGCATCCGGTTCGCTGAATGTCGTCAAGTCGCTGCTCCATCCCATCAACCTCGCGGCGCCATCGTAGGACGAGGCGAGGAAATCGCGGATGGCTCGGCGCGGATCCGCAGTGGCAAGCGCCGCCTCGTACGGAAAGAGAAACTCTCCCGCGTCCGGGCTCCAGGCGGCCCCGGTGGGACGCACGGTCACCGCACTGATGTCCGGGGGCGCCGGGTACGCGTAGGAAAAGAAGGTCGCGGACGGCACACGATGATCACCCGGCCACCAGCCCGCGCAGACCTCCTCGGCGTCCGAGCCGAAATGGGCGATGACGCTGTCACCGGGCAGGGGCTCCACCAGCTTGCCGGAGTATCGCGTCAGGGCGAGGTCGAAGGTGCCCCAGAAGAATTGCACCGGCGTGGTCCGTCCCCGGAATCGCGCGCGATGTTCCTTCATCACCATGTCGATCATCGAGAGCACGTGCTGAAAGCGCAGCACCTGAGCCCTGTCGTAGGTGACATGGGTGTGGTCGTCGGGAAAGGGAATGGGATCCGGTACCTCGGATGGGTGCACTGAGATGGCAACGTCGATTCCCATGCGTCGAAGCGCGTCCATCACATCGCGATAGAAGTCGGCGACCGCGCCGCCGAGGGGGCGGCGTTCCATCTGTCCGTCGCTGGTGCGGATCACGAGCACGTGGTCGCGCAGGTCGAGTTCGGCATCAAAGGTGCGCAGGCCAATGGGCAGCGGCGACGTGGTGAGTCCCCTCGCGGTGACGTAGAGGGGCACATTCGCCCAGCCCGGTTCGAAAGGGCTGAGGGCGAGGCGAAGCTTGCCGATCACCTGGGCGTACATGTGAAGCGTGTCGCGAGTGTCGCGCCACTCTGCGTATGGCAGAGCCAGCCACCCGCCGGAGGCGTCGTCCATTCCTCAATGATGATGACGACGAGGCTGCGGGCGGAGCCCAAGGCCGGTTGTCCCGCCACGGCCGAGAGGCTACTGTGTCGGCGCCGTGACCGACCAACCCACGACGTCTGAGCCGGAGACGCACGGTTCCACCTGGTCGCCGTTGCGGATCGGCGTTTTTCGCGCCATCTGGCTCGCGGTCCTGGTCAGCAACATCGGACTGTGGATGCAGACCGTCGGCGCGCAGTGGCTGCTCGTCGAGCAGCCTCACGCGTCGATCCTTGTCGCGCTCGTGCAGACGGCCGACATGCTGCCCGACGTCATCTTCGGGGTCGTCGGCGGCGTGCTCGCCGACATGTTCGACCGGCGCCGGCTGCTCATCGCGGTGCAGGCGTTCATGACTGTGACGGCCGTCGCCCTCACCGCGTTGACCTTCGCCGGGCAGATGCCGCCGGCATTGCTGCTCACCTTCACCTTCGTTCTCGGGACGGGTTCGGTCATCTCCTTGCCGGCGTATCAGTCACTGATTCCTGAGCTGGTTCCCCGGAGGCAGGTCGCCGCCGCGTCGACGCTGGGATCGATCAGCGTCAACCTCGCTCGCGCCGTCGGACCTGCGATCGCCGGTGTCCTGATCGCCCGCATCGGGGTCGGTGCGGTCTTCGCGATCAATGCGGCGACCTTCCTTGCGTACTGCATCGTGGTTGTCGCCTGGCACCCGAAGGTCGACGCATCGACCCAACTCCCGGAGCGGTTCGCCTCGGCGCTGCGTGCGGGCGGACGGTACGTCCGGTATGCGCCGGTCGTGCGCCGGATGCTGCTGCGCACCTCGCTGTTCCTGGTGCCCGGCAGCGCGTTGTGGGCGCTGCTGCCGCTGGTGGCGACACAGCGTCTGAACATGGGAGCCAGCGGGTACGGGCTGCTCCTCGGGGCGCTGGGCGTCGGCGCCGTCGCCGGCTCGTTTCTCCTGCCCCCGCTTCGGGCGAAGCTGTCGGCGAATCGCCTGCTGCTTGCCGCAAGCCTCGTGTATGGGGCCATCATGGCCGCGATCGTTCTCATACCGACGGCGGTCATTGCCGTTCTGCTCCTGCTGCCGGCAGGGCTCGCGTGGATGGCGGTGCTGTCGACGATGAACGCATCGCTGCAGCTCTTCCTGCCCGAATGGGTTCGCGGGCGGGGCCTCTCGGTGTATCTGACCGTGCTCTTCGGCAGCCAGGCGATCGGTGCGGTCGTCTGGGGTTTCGCTGCGGCGCCGAAGGGCGTGACTCCGGCATTTCTCATCGCTGCCGCCCTGATGGTCGGCGGCGCCGCGACCATCAGGATGTGGCCGATGATCGACACCGCCGGCATGGACCGCCGAACCGTCAGCCGATCCGAGCCGCAGCTGGCATTCGACGCGCTCCCCGACCAGGGTCCGGTGGTCGTCAGGATCACCTACACGGTCTCGCCGGAGCGTGAGCGCACCTTCCTGGATTCGATGGCCCGTGTGCGGCTCTCGAGGCTTCGCACCGGTGCGACCCAATGGGGCTTGTTCCGCGACGGGGAGAGACCCCACGAGTTCGTCGAGCTGTTCGTGGTCACCTCGTGGGATGAGCACCTGCGCCAGCACACCGATCGGCTCACCGGAGCCGATGCTGAGTACCTGGACTACGCGCGCTCGCTGTCAGACCCGGAGCCGCGCACGTCACACCTCATCGCCACCGAGCTCACCGGTTAGCTCGCGGTGTCGGCGTCCTGCATCTCGATCCACACGAGACCCTGCAGGCCAAGGCGGAAACGCCCTCCGGCGCGCACGATCACCATGAGCACACCCTCGCACGCGCTGCATCGCAGCACCGCACCCGGCGAGCGTGGAGACATGTACAGGTGCTGCGCACCCATGGCTCCGACAGACCCGCACGCGGCGCAGGCGCCGCGGGCCGTGGTGAGCTCGTTAACGAAGAGATCCTGGAACAGCCCGGCCGCCGCGTTGCCGTCGAGTCTCAGCTCCTGCTCGGTCATCTCAGCGTCATCCTCCGGTGGGACCAAATCGCTCGGTCTTGATCCGCGCCGGCTCGTGGCCGAGTTTCACGAGCGAACCTGCCGCCGACTCGACCAGTGGGGTCGGACCGCAGGCGAAGATGAGGGGGCGCTCCGCTGGAGACCACGCGACCGCGCTCAGCATCGCCGTATCGATGCGCCGGTGCAACCCCGGCCACCCCTCCGGGACGGTGCGGGTGAGCGTGTGGATCACCTCCAACCCTGAGCCGGCCGCGACCAGGCGGTCGAGCTCGTCGCGGAAGATGACATCCTCGAGTGAGCGTGACGAGTACAGCAATCGGGTCGGAATGGCGCTGTCGGCAGCCTGCCTGAGCCGGAGCATGGCCATCAGCGGACAGATCCCGGATCCGCCGGCGACGAGGAGAAGCGGACCTCCGAGGGCGACCTCCCAGACGAAGTAGCCACCGATCGGACCGCGCAGCTCCAGCTTGTCCCCGGCTCGCAGCTCGCCCGCCAGGTAGGGCGAAACCTCGCCGTCGTCGAGGCGCTCGACGGTCAGGGTCAGCCGCTCCCCGGCCGGCGCCGATGCGATCGAGTAGCTTCGCTCCGCCTGGTAGCCGTCCTCAGCCGTCAGGCGCACGTCGACGTGCTGACCCGCCAGGTGACCCGGCCAGCCGGGGACCGCCAGGGCAAGGCTTCGCACCCGTGAGGTCTCATCGATGAGGTCGACCACCTCGGCGGTGCGCCAGATCAGTCGCCGCTGTAGCGCTGTTCCTGCCACGGATCGCCATACATGTGGTAGCCGTACGTCTCCCAGAAGCCCGGCGAGTCCTCGTTCATCAAGCGCAGTCCGCGCACCCACTTGGCGCTTTTCCAGAAGTACAGGTGCGGCACCAGCAGCCGTGCGGGCCCGCCGTGCTGGCTCTCGAGCGGCTGCCCGTCAAAGGCAAAGGCGATCCACGCTTTGCCGCCGGTGACGTCGTCGAGCGGGAGATTGGTGGTGTACCCGCCGTCGCAGAACGCCATCACGTAGTCCGCCGCGGTCTCGACGCCCTCGAGCAGGGTATCCACCGAAATGCCCTCCCAGGTGGTGTCGAGCTTGGACCATTTGGTGACGCAGTGGATGTCACGAGTCACCGTTTCGCTCGGCAGCGCACGCAATTCCTCCCAGCTCCAGTGCTTCTCCACATCGACCTCGCCCTCGATCGAGAACGACCACTCAGCAAGGGAGGTGTGCGGCGTGGGACCGGCAGAGAGCACCGGGAAGTCGCGGACCAGGTACTGACCCGGGGGCAGGCGTGCATCTCGGGGTTGATCGCGGGGCCGACCCTGGAACGCCCGGCTCACGAACCCCACGCGGTGACCTCCACACGGGCATTGTGATGGGCTCGCGATCCTGCCCGCAGGGCTGGTCTGCGGCTCCGTGTGGCCGGTGCTCTTGCCCGCCCTAGGTTTAGCCCAGTGCCGTTGGGGTATGGTGATGGCATCGCCTCGAGTCTCGAGGGGTATCGCTCGTGGTCGTCATTCCTTCTCGAACGGACGCGCTGCGTCTGTTTTGCTAACGAGAAGGAACTGGAGAGACCAGAGTGACTGGTACCGTAAAGAAGATCGTCGCCGAACGCGGCTTCGGCTTCATCACCGCCGAGGATGGACAGGAGTATTTCTTCCATCGCAGTGGACTCGATAGTTCGCTGACCTTCGAAAACCTCACGGGCGATGAGCACGTGAGCTTCGAGATCGAGCGTAGCGACAAGGGCCCGCGTGCCCGCCAGGTCCGGGCGGCCTAACCCTCGCTGCGTGAGGCATCCGGTCATCGCCTCTCCTTGGCGATGACCGGAACCTCGATTCGCCGTATAGAGTGGACTCACTGATATGGCGGACGAAGCCCCGCACGTGGCGGACGTAACCACGAGGAAAGCGCTGGATAACAGCGACGGTGCGGTCGTCTGAGCATCGCTAACCGAGCCGACCAGGTGGCCGTGCCCGCGAGGCGGAAACTGCCGGTACCGCTTCGGCGCTTATTGACCGGCGTGATCGGGCTGGCCGGGATCGCCGCCGTCGTGCTCTTCCTCGACCCCGCCAAGGTGGGCAGTGCCTTGGAACACTTCCAGCTGGCTCTGATTGCGCCGATCGTCTTGCTCTCGGTGCTCGTCTACATACTGCAGGGGATTCGCTGGCACTACCTGCTGACCGACGTCGGCACCCGGCTGCGACTCCGCGACACGATCCTGATCAACCTCGCGGGGCAGACCATCACCGCAATCGTGCCATTGGGCGATCTGACACGCGCGGCGTTTGCAAGTACCGCCGACGGCACGGACTTCGGCACCGTCGCGGCCACAGTCACGGTGCAGGAGCTGTCATACATGCTCTGGCTCATCCTCGCGGCGCTGCCGGCGATCCTCGCGTTGGGCTACGGGCTCGCCGCGGTGATACCGGTCGCGGTGGGCATCGCACTGATTGTCGTCGTGCTCACCGTGTCACCCGTGTTCTGCCGGTTCCACGACCTGGTGGCGCACATACCGTTTCTCAACAAGCTGCTCCCGGCCATCGACGAGTTGCAGCAGGAAACGTCAACACTGCTGCACCGCCGCGACGCCCTTGCTCTTTCGGTGCTCGACGCGGCGCGTGTCGTGGTCGCCGTCACCACCTTCTGGCTGGTGCTGCAGGGTTTGGCGCCGGGGCACGTCGGCTGGTGGCAGGCTGCGTTCGTCCTCGCGCTGGCCACAATCGGTGGCGCAGTGAGCCTGATTCCCGGCGGCGTCGGCGCCAACGAGGCGAGCGTGGCCGCGCTCCTCATCTTCCTGGGGTTTGCGTCGGGGAGCGCCGGCGCCGCGGCGATCATCCAGCGAGGGCTCATGACCGGGCTGTCCCTCGTCCTCGGCTTCGCCGCCTACGCACTGATCAACAAACGTCTCCACCTCGGCGGCATCTTCCAGCTGTTCGCACGCAGGGCGGCACCCGTTAACGCGTAGTCGCCCGGCACCCGTCCACACTCTCTGCATCGTGGACGCAACGCCGATTGCGAAGATCCTGCCTCGGAGCCCGACCGACGGTCTGATCGCGCGCCACGCGCTCGAGCAGCTCGCCACGACGGCGCGCAGCCGCCGCCTCACGGTGGTCGTTGCCGAAGCCGGGTTCGGCAAATCGACGCTGCTCGCGTCGTGGTGGGAACACACTCCGTGTGCCTGGTACACGGCAGACCAACACGACCTTGACCTGCCCACGTTGGGCCGCCAGCTGAGCGACGCGTTGCGCCTGCGGGTGCCGGACATCCCCAGCGACGTGAGCTGGCTTGCCGAGAGTGCTGGAGGCCCTGAGCTCGAGCAGTTCCTTCGCGCCGACGCACTTGCCGCGCAGCTCGCGGAGATCCTGCACGCGGAACTCACATCGGATCTCATCCTCGTGATCGACGACGCGCACGAGCTCACTCCCTCGAGCCCGTCGGCGCGGCTTGTCGAAGCGCTGTGCCGCCATGCGCCTCCGCGACTTCACCTTGTCATCTCGGGACGGCGACAGCCGCCGTTTCAGATCGAGCGGCTTCGCGGACAGGGACAGCTGCTCGAGATCGACGGCAATCAACTCGCGTTCACCGTCTCAGAGGTGGGGGAGCTGGTTGAGCGTCAGCTCGGCTCACCGGCCGAGGAGCTGGCGGCGGAGATTCATCGCACCGCCGGAGGATGGCCCGCCGCCGTGACCCTCGCCATCGAGGCGCTGAAGTCATCACCGCCCGAGACTTGGAGCAAGGTCTTCGCAGGCTTCGACAAGCCGAACACCCCGCTGTTCTCCTATCTGGCTGAAGAGGTGTTCGCCCGCCATCCCGAGCCGGTTCGGGACCTGGTCAGCAAGCTCGCGATCTTCGAGCGGTTCACGCCCGAGCTGTGCGA
Source organism: Candidatus Dormiibacterota bacterium (assembly GCA_049279755.1). Lineage (GTDB taxonomy): Bacteria > Chloroflexota > Dormibacteria > Aeolococcales > Aeolococcaceae > Palsa-851. The sequence goes on from JBAPOS010000008.1 coordinate 54,963, forward strand.
GGCAATCGGCATCGCCGGGTCGCGATCGATGCTCGTCGAGCTGTCGCGCCAGGGACTCTTCGTCGAGCGTGGACAGGACGGTTCCCTCGCGCTGCGACCCTTGATCCGCGATTACGCGCTCGATTCGCTCCCGGTCGCCGACGCGGTCGCGCAGGATCTCCGGGTGGCGGCCGGTGCCTGGCTCGACTCCAACGGCGATTCCGCCGGCGCGATCCAGGTGCTGCTCCCGGCGAGCACGTCCGACCAGCTGGCCAGGGTGGTCGCGAAACAGGGCGCGAGGCTGCTCGCGGCCGGTCAGATCGCCACTGTGCTGCGCGCATGTCGAGCCATCCCGCCGGGCTTGCGGTCGACCGAGATCGAGCAACTCGACGGCGAGGCGCAGCAGATCCAGGGCGACTGGAGCGAGGCGCTGGCCTGCTTCGAGCGGGCCGCCGCGGGCCGTGACTCGCTCCCCGCCCACCTCGCGTGGCGGATCGGGCTGATCCACTACCTGCGCGGCGAGCACGAAGAAGCGCTCGCCGTCTACCAGCGGGGCATCGACGACCACGCGGCGGATCCGATGGAGATGGCGCTTCTCCTCGCGTGGACATCGACCGCACACTGGATCCGCGGCGACGTCGAGCCGTGCCGAGAGCTGGCGGGTCGGGCCCTTGCCGCGGCGAACGCGTGCGGCGACCACCGGGCGCTCGCCGCCGCGCACACAGTCATGGCGATGCTGGCGGCTCTCGACGGAGACCGACGCGGCAATGACGCGCACTACCTTCTTGCGTTGCGAGCGGCAGAAGAGGCATCGGACGTGCTCCAGGTCGTTCGCATCCGGACCAATCGAGGCTCGCACTTCCTCGAGGAGGGTTCGTACGCCGAGGCTCTCCAGGAGCTCGACGTGGCGGTTCGCCTCGCGGAGCTGACGTCCTTTGCGAGCTTCCTGGCGCTCAGCCTGAGCAATCGGGGGGAAACCAAGCTGCGGATGGGCCGCATCGACGACGCCCTGACCGACCTCGAGGCCTCGCGGCTGCGCTACCTCCAGATCGGCTCAGACATGCTTGCGTATCCCTTGACGCTGATCGGCGAGGTGCACAGCGAACGCGGCAACCTCGCCCAGGCGCGCGTCATGCTGGAGGAAGGCGTCGAGATCGCGGAGAAGTCGGGCGATGTTCAGGGACTGGTGCCTGCGCTTGCATACCTCGCCATGGTCGTGGCAGGCGAGGACCCCGACCGGGCGAGGGCCCTCGCCGACCGGGCGGTTTCGTACGGCACCGGCATGGCCTACGTCATCGCACTCCTGGCTGCCGGCTGGGTTGCCGCGGCGGCCGGCGAGGTCGCCCGGGCACGTGAGCTTGCCGCGGATGCCGAGGTGGTGGCCCGTGGCCGCCACGACAGACCGGGGCTCGCGGAGGCGCTGGCGCTCGCGGGCGTGACCGCCGAGGATCAAAGGGTCACCCACCGGCGTCTCGCCGAGGCCCGCGCCATCTGGCAGGAGGTCGGAAATCCGCTTGGGGAGGCGAAGGTGGATCTTGTCCTTGCGTCGATCGACACAGGGGCTGGGTCGGCGGCGGTGCGCCGGAAGGCCGAGCTGCAACTCGAGGCTCTCGGGGTGCGCGCGCATCAGAGCGGCAACGTGGCTGCGGGTCTCCTGACCTTCCTGAGCCCGCGTGACCGCGTGGCGCTGAGAATCCAGTCGCTCGGCGGCTTCTCGGTGTTTCGCGACGGTGACCTTGTCCGGGTCTCCGAGTGGCAGTCGAAGCGTGCCCGGGAACTGCTCAAACTGCTCATCGCTCGGCGCGGCCGGCCGGCGCCTCGCGGCTATCTCATGGAGACACTCTGGCCCGGCGAGGACCCGGATCGCGTGGCGAACCGCCTGTCGGTGGCCCTGACCACGGTGCGCGGCGTGCTCGATCCGCAACGCCGCTTCTCGCCCGAGCAATTCGTTCTCGCGGACAAGGACGCCGTCGCACTGAATCTGGATGCGCTCGACGTCGATGTCGAGCGGTTTCTCGCCGCGACGGCCGACGGGGTCGACCGTCTGCGTCGTGGGGACGTCGCGCGCGGCCTGCCGATCCTCAGCACCGCGACTGTCCTCTACACGGGCGACTTCCTCGAAGAGAATCCCTACGACGACTGGGCGGTCGCCCTCCGTGAAGAGGCTCGCGCCGCATACGTGTCGGCGTTGCGCCTGCTGGCCCGCCACGCCGGCGACCCCGACGCAGCCGTGACCCATCTGCTGCGCATCCTCGAGACGGACCGCTACGACGAGCAGGCGCATCTCAGCCTCGTGCACGGGCTGGCCGAATCCGGCAGGCACGGCGAGGCCCATCGGCACTATCTGAACTACCGGCGGGCCATGGACGACCTCGGGGTCGAACCCGCTCCGTTTCCCGGCAGGGCGGTCGCAATCAATCCTCGCTGACCCTGCACCATTGGTCGCCGTGCCGGGTGCGAACGGGACCTCGGATCTGCGGCTTTTTCGTTCAGAGGTATAGACTGCCCCGCGATCCTGGCAACTCCCGGAGGGGCTTCGAATGGGACTGACGATCCTGCTGATCGGAACGCGCAAGGGTTTGATGATCGCCCGGAGCACCGACGATCGTCGTACCTGGGCGACCGACGATTTCCAGTTCCTCAACCAGGAGGTCTACGGCGTGGCAATCGACACGCGCCAGGACCCGCCACGGATTTTCGCCGGCGTCGGGACCGGCCATTGGGGTCCGTTGCTGACGTACTCGGACGATCTCGGCAGGTCGTGGACCGAGCCGGCCGAGCCGCCGATCGGCTTTCCGGAGGGGAGCGACGCGGCGGTCGCCCGCGTCTGGCAGATTCAGCCTGCCCCCGCCGATCAGCCAGGCGTCGTATACGCCGGCGTCGAGCCGCACGCCCTTTTCAGATCTGATGATCGCGGTGAGAGCTTCACCCTGGTCGAGGGCCTCTGGCGGCATCCGCACCGACCGAGCTGGATGCCCGGCGGTGGCGGCGCCTGCCTCCACACGGTCCTGCCCCACCCGACCGACCCCGACGATGTGATTGTCGTGATGTCGGCCGCCGGCGTCTACCGCACCAGTGACGGCGGCGCGAGCTGGACGCCCGCAAACCGCGGTATCCAATCGGCGTTCATGCCCGAGGATCAGCGGTTTCCGGAATTCGGACAGTGCGTCCACAAGGTGGCGTTCCATCCCGATCGCCCCGAGCGGCTCTTCGCCCAGAACCACTTCGGCGTCTATCGCAGTGAGGACCGCGGCACCTCGTGGACAGCCATCGAGTCAGGGCTGCCGAGCAACTTCGGATTCGCCCTCGTCGCGCACCCGCACCGACCGGACACCCTCTACTCGTTTCCGCTTCAGGCAGACGCCGAGCGGTTCCCACCGGAGGCGAAGCTGAGGGTGTACCGAACCGAAAACGCGGGCGACAGCTGGGAGCCGCTGTCGGAAGGCCTGCCCAAGGACCCCTACTATGGCGCCGTCCTTCGTGACGCGATGGTCGCCGACTCCGGCAACCCCGCGGGCGTCTACTTCGGCACCAGGCTTGGAGAGGTTTACGCGAGCCGTGAGGAGGGGGAGAACTGGTCGCTGATCGCCGGCCATATTCCAGACGTTCTCTCCCTGCGGGTTGCCGAGGTCGCGTGACCTCGCGGCTGCTCCTGCCCGCCGCGCTCCGGCGTTACGCCGATGACCAGGCCGAGGTAGACATCCCCAGCGGCACCCTGGGCGTTGCCCTCGATGACCTCTCCACCCGGCTACCCCAGCTGGAGCGCCGGTTGCGCGACGAGCAGGGCCACCTACGACCTCATATCCTCATGTTCGTCGACGGCGTGAGCGTGCGAGGTGGTGCGCCCATGGACACGCCGCTGCTCGACGGGGCCGAGGTCTTCGTCGCCCCGGCCGTGTCAGGTGGGAGCGGCGACTGAGTCACCCCTTGTCCCGGCGCCACGCGTGGTGTGGGGTGGGGAGGGGATGGGCGGAGCCGGGCCATCTCGCAGCCGAGGCTACCCCCCTCGGCGAGAGTGAGGGGCGGGACGGCAAAGCCGTTCCGACCCCGTGCCCGGCGCAGCCCATCCCCTCCCCACCCCACGCGTGGCGCCGAGACAAGCAGTACTGAGTCAGTCGCCGCTCCCACCTGACACGGCCGGGGCGACGAAGACCTCGGCCCCGTCGAGCAGCGGCGTGTCCATGGGCGCA
>JBAPOS010000009.1:0-17793 GCA_049279755.1 Candidatus Dormiibacterota bacterium
GCGATCCGGGCGATGCATTTGTGACCTTCGTCCGCCGGTTGTCCGATGAGTTTGCGGACTTCAAGGCGCTCGCCGACGCGATGGCCGCCGCAGGCATCGACCTCAGCATCGCCAAACACGAGATATCGGGCGAACTGATCGCCGCCGTGAGCGAGCTCCTCGAAAGGGCTCAGCGAGCCGGACGGATCCGGCCGGATGTGACCATATCCGACGTGTCCGCGATGATGGCCGGTCTCAGCCACACCGATCCGTCCTTCATGGATCCGCCGCAGCGGCAGCGATGTGTGGCGCTGGTCTGCGATTCGCTGCTCGTCGGCGCACGCAGTGTGCTGCCTCGGAAAAAGTTCGCCGCGGCGCCGCCGGCGCCAAGTCGGGGCTGAGGCTCCCGATCAGGATGGGTTCTCGCGCCTCCTGAGCTCCCAGGCGAGACGGTCGATGGCGCGATGCTTGCCGATCGGGATCCGCAGGGAGCGGTACTCGCCACCCGACCGAACCTTGAGGTCGATGAGCCAGGTGCCGCGCTCGCCGCGCGACAGCAGCACGTCGTCCACGCGCATGACCGCTTGGCCGTTGGGGGACGCCTCAACCACGGCTCGTGGAGCGCGACGTTTGCTCATGATCAACCGGCCACCCGTGTGGGATGCGGCTCGGCCGTGACCGGCTGATCCCGATTGTGTCCGTCGAGCCCATACGCCCGATAGAGGAGCTCGATCGGGTGCACCGCCGTCACACCGGTGCCGTGGGCGATCTGCCACCGGCAGGTCTCGCTGTCGCAGGCGGCAAGGGGGGATCCGGTGGCGGTGATGTCGGTGAAGAGGCGTGTGCCGACCGCCATCGCGATCTCGTACTTCTCCTTCTTGAGTCCGTAGGTCCCGGCGATCCCGCAGCAGTCGGCATCGAGCTCGATCATGTCGAGCTCGGGGACGAGCGCAAGAAGATCGAGCGCGGGCTTGCCGATGCCGTGGCCGCGTTGCTGACAGGGGGCGTGGTACGGAACCTTCAGCGGCAACGAGCCAAAGTCCGTGCGCAGCGCTCCGCGATCGTGAAGGCGGAGGAGGAACTCGCACACGTCGTACATCGACTCGCTCACGAGCTTGAGATCCTCGTCCTCGATACCGAGGATCTCGTGCGCCTCTCGCTTCAACATGAGGCCACAGCTGGTCGAGTTCGACACGATGGGCAGTCCCGCGCGCGCGTGCGGGGCCAGGTGTCCGACGAGGCGTCGCACGTAGGTGCGTGCCGCCGGGAAATTGCCGTTCGACTGCAGGGGAAGACCGCAGCAGTCCTGCTGGGGAACGATCACCTGGAAGCCGTTGTGCTCGAGGACCGCGACCACCATCTCGCCGAGGACCGGTTCGTAGTAATTGGTGCCGCAACCGTGGAAGTAGACGACCGCCGGTGCATCCACGGGCCCGTGGTGGCTGCGTGACCGCCGCTGAAACGTCTTGCCGGCGAAGCTCGGCATCGGCGCATCGCGATGGATGCCGACCACTCTCTGCACAATCGCGCGAACCGCGCGATTGTGGAGCGCCCAGTTGGCCAGGGGGGCGACCGGGGTCCCCAACCGTCCGATGACGGTTGGCCGGGCGATCATCTGATTGCGAAGTGGGACGCCCCGCTTCTCCCAGAGCTTTGCGCGCGCTCGCGAGTTGATCTCGGCGATCTTCACGTCCTGGGGGCACACCTGCGTGCAGATGCCGCATCCCGAGCAGTAATCGACAGATGCATCTGGCGAGCGTCCTGCGCCGCGATACCGCTCCGCCTGAGGACCGACGTACTTGGGCCCCGGAAATAGGGGTGTGACCTGGGAGACGGGGCAGTACGTCTCGCAGATCGTGCACTTGACGCAATGATCGAGCGAGTCGCGGATGAAGTCGTTCACCGCATCGCCTCCGAGATCGCCCGCGTCGCCGGCGCCAGGATGGCTCCCGCCGCGGCGTACCCGGTTGCGATACTGATTCCCGTTCCGGACTTCTCCCTCCACGGAACCGCGCCGCCGAGAATGGCGCCGGCCGCATGCAGGTTCGCGTACACAGCGTGTCCTTCCGCATCGACCGGTCTGAGCAGATCGTCGGTGCCGACCCCCGCCGCGGAAAGCGGCTGCGCGTCGAAGTACGCGGGTGCAAAGCGAACGCGACCGGTGCCCGGCACGCCGATCAAGGGCAGATCGAGCACGGTCTCGTGTGTCGCTCCCAACGAATCGAGCTCCAGCCCGCCGCTGGCGAATCCGCCGGAGGCAAGCACCACCGCGTCGGTGGCATGCGACACCGTGCCCGTGGCGTTGGCCACGTCAACAGCCTCGATACGTCCTCGGCTGGTGCGCGCGCCCACCGCCCTCACGCCGAGCACCATGCGCGTTCGGCCTGCCCGCAACGCGCTCGCGAGCGCATCGAAGAGGCGGATGCCCGGTATCGACGGTGGCAGCGTCGAGACTTCGAAGACCTTTCGTTCCAGCCGCGTTTCGAGCTCCCGCCACGTCTCGTCGGCTCTGCGCAGACCGAGAACCGCAGGCAAGCCGATGCGCTCATCCGGCTCGACCCGATCCCTGATCGCGGCGATCAGCCATTCACTCAGCCTCTCGTTGTCGAACTGTCCGGCGATCACGCGCCCACTCATGTCGACCCGGCGGCCGGGCGGTAGCTCGAGCTCCAGCGCACGGGCGGCGACCGGCGCGGGAAGACGCGCGCCCGCGAGGTTGTCTGCGATCAGGGTCGGGTGGAAGTCCTTGAAGCCCTTGAAACCGACAAAGACAAAGCTGCCCCCCGCCGTGAGATCACCACCGGACATCGTGCGTGGAGCAAGCGCCGAGGGCTTGGGCACCCCGAGCGCCGTCGGGAGCAGCAGGTTGCGCTCGAGACCCCCGACGTAGCCCAGCGCGGCGGCGCGCGCGCTGAACCAGTCGAGCGCTGCGGCGAGTTGGTCAGCAGAGATGTGTGCGTAGGGATGGTCGCTCGAGCTCGCAACCAGCGTCGCCACGGAGTTCGCCGGACTCTCGACGCGATGCTCCCCAAGGTAACCGAGGACATCGACGGTTGCGGGAGCGAGGTGGGTCGCGCCAACGCCTCGAGCCACCACGAGCACGCGCTGCCCCTGCTCGGTCAGACGCAGCGCCGCGGTGAGACCCGCGAGCCCCGCGCCGATGACCACGGTGTCGTAGCTCATACCGGCAGATGCTCAACGTCGAGGATGCCCTGAAAGATCCAGTCGTCGAGCCGCGCCTGGCGAAGCTGGTCGCCGTGCAGGATGGGATGAACCCCCTTCCACCGCTCCTCGAGAAAGTCGAGCAGCGTTCGATTGGCACCCTCCCGGTCGACATTCCCGTCCTGGTGCAGGATGCCGGTGGCCCGGTAGATGCAGAACCCACCCTGACACGGCCCCATCGCCAGCCTCAGGAGACGGCGGATGTCGTCGAGGCTCGTCGTGTCTCTCTGCTTGATCGTGTCCTCGAGGCGAGCCCTGGTGATCAGTTCGCACTCGCAGATGATCTCCTCGGACTGGGGGACCGGTTCGCGCGCCGCGAGCCGGTGACCGATCTGATAGAGCGTGTGGCTCTCGGAGCCGGCCAGTGGCACCTCGGCCGTGCTGCAGGGCCGGGGACCGCCGAGCTGCTCACAGGCTGCATCGACGGCGGCTTCCGCCATGAGCCGGAACGTTGTGGTCTTGCCGCCGGTGATGGTGAGGAAGCCCGCGACCCCCTCGCGCGTTGAATGGTCCAGCAGCGCATGCGAGCGGGTGACGTCGCGCGTTTCCGCGACCACAGCGGTGTCCTCGAAGAGCGGCCGCACGCCGGCCCACGCGTGCAGCGCTCGGGCCTGACGGAATCCGGGAACCAGCTTGTCGCCTTCGTCGAGGAGCAGGTCGATGTCCTCCTGCCGGATCTCGGTCCTGTCGGGATCGAGCACGAACACGTCGGTGGTGCCGATCACGCATGCGGTGCGCAGCGGCAGCAGGATGTCTCCGTCTGCCGGACGCTTGCATCGGTTGACACACATGTGGACGAGACGGTGGTTCATCGCGATCATCAGGCCCATTCCCGCACGCACGTTGACGGTGCAGTGAGCGAGCTTCGCGATCTGACCGGCCCAGGCACCGGCTGCGTTGATGACAACAGTGGCTCGAATCGCGAATTCCTCGCCGCTCCGCTCGTTGCGAACGTGCGCCCCCACCACCCGGTCACCATCCACCTCGAGATCGAGCACCCTGTGGTACGGAAGGATTCGCGCTCCGTGCTCCTCCGCCGACCGAGCGCAACCCCAGACCAGCTTCCATGGGTCCAGGGCTGCATCCGGGACCAGGAACGCACGCCTGATATCGGGGTTGACCCTCGGCTCACGGCGAAGCGCTTCCGCGACCGGGATCTCTTCGGCTGGGACGCCCGTCGCCCTGCAGCCTTCGAGGAAGAGATCGCCGTACTCCGGGTCGTCCCACGGCGTGGACACGAAGAGCCCGCCGGTGTCCTCGACGCAGTCCGCGGCGGTCAGGCGGAGAATCCGGTTCTCGGCGATGCACTCGCGTGCGGCTGAGGGGTCCTTGACGGCATAGCGGCCACCCGAGTGGAGGAGGCCATGAAAACGACCGGTGGTCCCGTCGGCGAGATCACGGCGCTCCACCAGGACGGTAGAGAAGCCGCGCAGGGCGGCGTCCCGCGCGACACCGACGCCCGTCGAGCCGCCCCCGATGACGAGGACGTCAGCTTGGAGCGAGCTCATCGACGTGTTCTGCGTTGCCATTGGACTACGCGTGTCGAGCCGGTGTGCACCGTGTCCTCGACCACCCGCGAAAGATTCGATCTAGCCCGGGTGCGAATGCTCCTCCTCCTGGCCCTCCGCGAAGTCACCCTTGTTCTCCGCGAGCTCCGGGTGGTGATCGGCCTCCTCCTGACCCTCGGCAAAACTTCCTTCGTGCGCGGGCCGGGCCTTCTCCTCCCCGGTCGCGAAGTCCCCCTCTTCGTCCTCGCGCTCGGGGTGATGCTCGGTCGTCTCCTGCCCGGTGCCAAAGGAGCCCTGGTGCCCGTGCTCGTGCTCGTCGTTGCCCTCGTCAGCCATGGTGGCCCTCCTTGTAGCCTGACTCTCGCCAATTTCGGTCGCGTGCGAGCCCTCCGGGGGCCCGGGCAGCGTCACCATCGCGGCGCCGCCGGGCTCCCTCGGAGGACGAATCCAGTCTGCTCCATCCGCCTCAGACGGGCGTCATTCCGCCCAGTCGAAGGTCCGGGTGACAGCCTTCTTCCAGAGCGCGTATTCCTTGTCGACGGCTGCCTTGTCCATGCGCGGCGTCCACTCCTTGTCCTTGCCCCAGTTCTCGCGAAGATCCTCGACCTGCGCCCAGAATCCGACCGCGAGGCCGGCAGCGTAGGCAGCGCCCAGCGAGGTTGTCTCGGCGACGGTGGGACGCACCACCGGCACGCCGAGCACGTCGGACTGGAACTGCATCAGCGTGTCGTTGAAGACCATGCCGCCGTCAACCTTGAGCGAGGTCAGCGCGACCCCGGAATCGGCGTTCATGGCGTCGACAATTTCACGCGTCTGCCATGCGGTCGCCTCGAGCGCAGCGCGCGCGATGTGTCCCTTGTTGACGTAGCGGGTCAGACCTGCGATAACGCCTCGTGCGCTCGACTTCCAGTACGGGGCATAGAGGCCCGAGAAAGCGGGCACGAAGTATGCACCACCGTTGTCATCAACTGTCTTGGCGAGCACCTCGATGTCCGAGGACTTCTCGATCATGCCCAGGTTGTCACGCAACCACTGGACGAGCGCGCCGGTGATCGCGATGGAACCTTCCAGGCAGTAGGTCGCGTCGGCGCTGCCCATCTTGTAGGCGAGCGTGGTCAGCAGGCCGTTCTTCGATTGCACGGGCTTGGTGCCCGTGTTGAGCAACAGGAAGTTGCCCGTGCCGTATGTGTTCTTGGCCTCACCGACCGCGAAGCAGGTCTGCCCGAACAGGGCTGCCTGCTGATCGCCGAGGTCACCGGCGACCGGCACACCGGCGAGCACTCCCTTGGCCGTTCCGTACGTCTCGCTCGACGCCCGAATCGCGGGCAGCATCGACCGAGGTATGGTCATGGTCCCGAGGATCTCGTCGTCCCAGTCCAGCGTCTCGAGATTCATGAGCATCGTCCGGCTCGCGTTGGTCACGTCGGTGACATGCACGCCACCGTCGGTTCCGCCGGTGAGCAGCCAGATGAGCCATGCGTCGATGTTGCCGAACGCGAGCTCGCCGTTCTCTGCCTTGGCGCGAGCTCCGTCAACGTTGTCGAGGATCCACTTGACCTTCGGCCCCGAGAAGTAGGTTGCGAGCGGCAACCCCACCTTGGCGCGGAAGCGGTCCTGGCCACCGTCTGCCGCGAGCTGGTCGACGATCTTGTCGGTTCGCGTGTCCTGCCAGACGATCGCGTTGTAGACGGGCTTGCCGGTGCCGCGGTCCCAGACAACCGTGGTCTCGCGCTGGTTGGTGATCCCCACCGCCGCGATGTCGCCGATTGCCACCTTGTCGAGCCCGGCCTTCACGACCTCTTGCGTACGCTGCCAGATCTCGAGCGCGTCGTGCTCCACCCAGCCCGGCTTCGGGAAGATCTGCTCGTGCTCCTTCTGATCGACAGAGACAACCTTGCCGCTGTGATCGAACACCATGAAGCGCGTGCTGGTGGTGCCCTGATCGATCGCTGCTGCGTATTTCGCCATTCTTAACTCCTTTCGCCCTATCTCGTTCCAGAATTTCTCAGCCGATCGGAAGCTGGTGCGCAACGATGGCGCCGAGGATGCCACCGACGATTGGTCCGACAACCGGTATCAATGCGTACTCCCAGTCGGATGAACCTTTGCCCGGTATCGGAAGCAGGAAGTGCGCGATGCGAGGCATGAGATCTCGGGCAGGGTTGATCGCATAACCGGTCGGACCACCCAACGAGAGGCCGATCGCGAAGACCAGCAGGCCGATGATCAGCGGAGCGAGTCCACCAACCAGGTGATTCCCCGACGACGTGATGGCGACGACTCCGAAGACGAGCACGAAGGTCCCGATGACCTCGCTGATGAAGTTGAACGCCGGATTGCGGATCGCCGGGCCTGTGCAGAACACCGCGAGCTTCAGACCGGGATCCTCGGTCTCCTTCCAGTGATGGCTGTAATGCACCCACACCAGGACCGCCCCGATGAAGGCTCCAACCAGCTCACCACCGATGTACGACGGAACGTTGGACCAGTCGGTCACGCCGATGACCGCCAACCCGAGTGTCACCGCGGGATTCAGGTGCGCGCCGTCGAACTGACCCACTGCGAACACCGCCATGGCGACGGCCATCGCCCACCCGAAGGTGATCACGATCCAGCCGCTGTTCTCGGCCTTCGACTTGGACAGCAGCACCCCGGCGACGACGCCGTCTCCCAGAAGGATCAGTAGGCCTGTCCCTATGACCTCCGAGAAAAAAATGTGGTTGGGCATTAGGGCCACCTCCTTGGCGAGCTTCTACCCCTGAGTGGGTGTGCGGACAGTACCCTCGGCCGTGGGGCATTGTCAATCACCTTTGGCAATGGCCCTTTTGCCCTATTAAGGAATTGGTAGGCTTAGCGCCCGTGCCCAAACCGATCCAATCCATTGAGCGAGCCTCCGCCGTGCTCCGCCTGCTCTCCGGGCGTACGCGCCGGCTGAGCCTGGCCGAGGTCGCGGGCGAGCTCGGGCTGCCGAAGGGGACCGTCTACGGCATCATGCGCACGCTCCTCTCCGTCGGTTTCGTGGAGCAGGACCCCGAGTCGGGGAAGTACCGCATCGGCGCCGCCCTGCTGCACCTGGGGAGCAGCTACCTCGACGGGAACGAGCTGCGCACGCGAGCGCTCAACTGGGCGGACTGGCTGGCGGCGCGCACCAACGAGAGCGTGCGCCTCGGCACGCTCCACGACCGTCAGGTGCTCCTGGTGCATCACGTGTTCCGTCCTGACAACAGCCCGCAGGTGCTCGAGGTTGGGGCGCTGCTACCGATCCACGCCACCGCGATGGGCAAGGTGTTGCTCGCCTACCACCCCTACTTGACGGCGGACCTCGGCAACGGAACGCTGCAGCGGTTCACGAGCTGCACGATCACCGACCCAAAGCTGCTCGCAGTCGAGCTTTCGCGCGTGCAGGAGCAGGGGTGGGCGTCATCAGTCGAAGAGCTGATCGAGGGTGAAACGTCGTGCGCCGCACCGATACGAGATCGGCAGGGCGTCGCAGTCGGTGCAATCGCGATCTCCGGTCCGACGGAACGAGTCTGCGACGGCTCGCAGCCCCGTGCTGAACTGGTGTCGTACGTGCGCGAAGGGGCGCGGACGATATCGCGCGACCTGGGAGCAGTTCCATGGTGATGGTGACGCGGTATCAACCGGTACGAGGGAAACGCTCTTGACACGCAATCTGCTGCGATTGATACTCGCCCCGCGGAGCGAGGGCGGATCTCACGGGGCGATGCCGAGGCATATCAGTTGCGCTCCTGCGCCATGGCGGTCTGCGTGGAGCTGCAAACGTTGAGTGACAGATTCGTTGCCGCGATCGACCAGGGCACATCCTCGTCGCGATGCCTGGTCTTTGATCAACAAGGTCGTATCGCATCTATCTGCCAGAAAGAGCACGAGCAGATCTTTCCGCGACCGGGTTGGGTCGAGCATGATCCTCGCGAGATTCTGCGCAACGTCATCGAAGTGGTGCACGGCGCTCTCGACACCGGCGGCCTCGACGTGCGCGATCTCGTCGCGGTCGGCATCGCAAATCAGCGTGAGACCACGGTCGTATGGGATCCGCATACGGGTGAGCCCGTACACAACGCCATCGTGTGGCAGGACACGCGGACCGATGCCCTCTGTCGCAAGCTCGGAGCCGATCACGGTCAGGACCGGTTCCGCGCCATCTGCGGGCTGCCCCTCGCAACCTATTTCTCCGGACCCAAGGTGAGCTGGCTGCTGGACAGCGCTCCGGGATTGCGCCGGCGAGCCGAGGAGGGCGAGTTGCTCTTCGGGACGATGGACAGCTGGCTCGTCTGGAATCTCACCGGGCGTCACGTCACCGACGTCACCAACGCCAGCCGAACCATGCTGATGAACCTCGAAACGCTCGACTGGGACGACACGCTCCTGGAGGCGATCGGAGTCCCGCGGGCCATGTTGCCTGTGATCCAGCCTTCGTCGAAGATTTACGGCGAGGCCGGCGACTCGCTCGGCGGCGTGCCCATCGCCGCGGCGCTCGGCGATCAGCAAGCGGCACTCTTCGGTCAGACGTGCTTTTCAGCGGGCGAAGCCAAGTGCACCTATGGGACGGGGAGCTTCCTGCTGCTCAACACCGGCAACAGGCTGGTGCTGTCCGAGCATGGACTGCTCACCACGGTTGGTTCGAAGATCGGCGATGAGCCTGCGACCTACGCGCTTGAAGGCTCGATCGCCGTCACCGGCGCGCTCGTGCAGTGGTTCCGCGACAAGGTCGGCCTGATCGGGAGCGCACCGGAGGTCGAAACGCTCGCCAGGACCGTCGATGACAACGGTGGGATCTACTTCGTGCCCGCCTTCTCCGGCTTGTTCGCCCCGCACTGGCGGGGGGATGCCCGCGGCGTCATCGCCGGACTCACGGGTTACGTCACGAAGGGTCACCTTGCCCGCGCGGTGCTCGAGGCAACCGCATGGCAGACCCGCGAGGTCGTCGACGCGATGAACGCCGATTCCGGCATCGACTTGAGCTCGCTCAAAGCCGACGGTGGCATGACCGCGAACAACCTGCTGATGCAATTTCTGGCGGATGTCCTCGGCGTGCCGGTGGTACGACCCATCGTTGCCGAGACGGTCTCGCTCGGTGCCGCATACGCCGCGGGGCTCGCCGTCGGCTTCTGGCCGGATGTCGAGAGCCTCCGGGCAAACTGGCACAAGGCCGCCGAGTGGCTCCCCAGGATGGCCGAGAGCGATCGCGAGCGTGGCTATCGCAAGTGGAAGAAGGCCGTGCAGCGTACCCTCGACTGGGTCGACGACGACGACTGACGTCGCCTCGGGTCAGATGACGAAACGCCGATACCGCCACAGGTAGTCGAGTCCGCTCAGCACGGTGGCGATCACCGCGATCCAGATGAACGCCACCGCCGGGAGGCTCAGCCACGGATACGGTTGGGCGAGGATGATCAGCAGGATCATGCAGTTCTGGGTCAGCGTCTTCGACTTGCCCCATGGGGTCGAGCTGACCACAACGCCCTGAGCTGCAGCCACCGATCGCAACCCGGTGATCAGGAACTCACGGGCGGCGACGACCACCACGACCCACGCTGGAAGCAGCGACTGTGTGGCCAGGATCACGAGTACGGTGATGACCAGCAGCTTGTCTGCCAGCGGATCGAGAAACTTGCCGAGCTCGGTCACGAGGTTGCGGCTTCGCGCGATCCGGCCGTCGAGCGTGTCGGTCGCCGCAGCGGTCACGTAGGCGACCGCGCTGATCTGGTAGTGGTCGGTGAAATCGATCGCCAGGACGGCCCCGATGACCGGCACCAGGAGGATGCGCAGGATCGTCAGCTGGTTCGGGATCGTCATATGGCGGGTCACCGCGTCAGTGTGCATCCCACCCCCTCCAGCGGGTGAAAGGCATCGGTTTCGAATTGCATCCAGAATCGCGAGGTGAGCCAGGTCTCGGTCAGCCCGGATCGGAGTCGGTGAAGCCGGGAAGCGGCCGCGTGATCAGCCCCTGTTGGAGATACCAGCTGATGGTCCGGCGCATCGTCGTCTCGATGGGGGTGTAGACGAGCCCGAGGTCGCGCGTCGCCGGGGTCCCGTCGTACGCAGACCCCTCGAGCAGGGTGTGGACCATCTCACGGCAGAAGCGCGTGGGTTTTCTGCGCGCGCGCGCCACGAGCTCGATGGCGGAAGCCGCAGCGAGGGCGAGACCGGGGGGGAGGAACCGCGGAGGATCGTCGAGCCCGGTGAGCCTCGACAGCAGCGCCAGTCCGCTGCGCAGCGTCATCGACGCACCGCACAGCAGATATCGCTGCCCGGGGACGCCACGTTCCTCAGCAAGCAGGTGGCCCCGGGTGCAGTCGGCGATGTCGATGACGTTGAGCGGCCCGTCAACCGCGGCGGGGAGCTTGCCGTTGAGATAGCCGATCAGCAGCCGTGCCGTCCCGCTGGTTCTCCCCGGGCCCTGCACCGATGCAGGGTTGACACACACGACATCGAGCCGGGTGCTCGCCGCGGCGTCCATGACCACCCGCTCGGCCTCGAATTTCGACCGCGCATAGTTGGACAAGAACCGGCGCCGGCCGCGAGAACCCGGGCTCCCACCATCCGACGCGACGTCGAGGGTCGCGGCGGACGACGTGTAGACCACCCTGGCGACGCCGGCCGCCGCGGCGGCGATGATCACCTCTCTCGAGCCGGCGACGTTGACCTCGAACATCGGGCTCGGATCCGGCAGGCAGAACGCGTTCACCCCGGCTGCGTGGTAGACGACATCGCATCCTGCGAACCCGGCTTCGAGCGAAGTACGGTCGCGGAGGTCGCCGCGGACCGGCTCGGCGCCCAGCGCCGCGAGCCGCTCCGCGGTCGCGTCAGAGCGGACGAGGGCTCGCACCGGACGGCCGGCAGCGGCGAGCTCCTTCACGATCGCTCTCCCGAGAAACCCGCTCGCACCCGTCACACACGCTCTGCCGACCATGCACGCGGAGCCTACGCCGTCGCCTCGAACGGCCACGCCGCCGAGCCCAAACGGCCGTCAGGACCCCGGCTCGGGCCATCTCAACAAAACCATTGACATCCCCCTCGCCAAAAGAGTAATTTCCGACCAACGTTCGATAATGTCGAATAACAGGAGTGCCGAGCCATGGCCACAGCCACCAGGCGCATGCGGAAAATCATCAACGAGCCGGACCAGGTGGTCAAAGAATCGCTTGCCGGGCTCGCCGCCTCCGTACCTGACGTGCTCCGATATGACGTCGCCAACCAGATCCTGGTTCGGGCGGATGCGCCAATCAAGGGCAAGGTCGCGCTGATCTCCGGCGGCGGATCGGGACACGAGCCGCTCCACGGTGGCTTCGTCGGCGTCGGCATGCTCGACGCTGCGTGCCCCGGCGAGGTCTTCACGTCCCCGGTCCCCGATCAGATGCTGGCCGCCACCAAGGCTGTGGACGGCGGAGCCGGGGTCATCCACATCGTCAAGAACTACACGGGCGACGTCCTCAACTTCAAGATGGCAGCCGACGAGGCTGCCGACGACGGGATCAAGGTCGAGGCGATCGTGATCGACGATGATGTCGCCGTCCAGGACTCGCTGTACACTGCCGGCCGGCGTGGTGTTGGGGCGACGGTCCTCGCCGAGAAGATCGGGGGCGCTGCGGCGGAGCGCGGCGACTCGCTCGAGGCCGTGGTGAGCGTCATACGTCAGGTCAACGAGCGCGGACGCTCCTTCGGGATCGCACTGTCGTCGTGCGTTCCTCCCGCATCGGGAAAGCCGATCTTCGACCTCCCCGAGGGCGAGATGGAAGTGGGCATCGGCATTCACGGTGAGCCGGGACGCCGTCGCGCGCCACTCGGCAGCGCGGCTGAGATTGCGGACATCATGGTCGAGGCGGTAACGTCCGACCTTGCTGCCAAACCTGGCTCAAACGTGCTCGCCTTCGTCAACGGCATGGGCGGCACGCCGCTGCTCGAGCTCTACCTGCTCTACGGCGAAGTGGAGAAGCGGCTGCGGGCCGCAGGGCTGACACCCGTGCGCAATCTCGTCGGCAGTTACATCACGTCGCTCGAGATGGCAGGCGCGTCGTTGACGGTACTGGAGCTCGACGACCAGCTCACCGCGCTCTGGGACGCGCCCGTGCACACTGCGGCACTTCGCTGGGGAGGGTGATGCTATCGTGGCGGTCGCTATAGCGATGGATGCGCAGACCGTCACCGCGTGGATGAACGAAATCGCCGCATCGGTCCGCGCCGAGCGGGACTACCTGGTCCAGCTCGACGCGGCGATCGGCGATGGTGACCACGGCATCAACATGAACCGCGGATTCGACGCCGTAGCGCTGGCATTGAGCACCGAACCCGACGGCACACCCGGAAAGTTGCTGATCCTTTCCGGAAAGACATTGGTGTCCACGGTCGGAGGCGCGAGCGGCCCGCTCTGGGGGTCGGCGCTGCGCAAGGCAGGGCGTGCCCTGGGAGAAGGACCGACCTTCGACCTTGCGCAACTTGTCGAGGCGATGGCCGCGGCCCTGGCGTCGGTTCAGGACCTCGGGGCTGCGGTGCCGGGTGACAAGACCATGGTTGACGCGCTCGAGCCTGCGGTGGCCGCCATGCGAGAGGGGCTTGCGCGGGGCGCGTCGAGCGGGGAGATGCTGCGCTCCGCCTCGGAGGCGGCGGAGGCCGGAATGCGTGCCACCATCCCAATGCAGGCGCGCAAGGGCCGCGCGTCGTACCTGGGTGAACGCTCCATCGGACACCAGGATCCCGGCGCAACCTCGACGGCCATGATCATTCGCGCCCTGGAACGGACGGTAGCGAGCACTCCTTAATAGAATGACCGAGCGAGTGCTCGCTGGCGTTCCGGCGTCACCGGGGACAGCGTTCGGAGCGGTACGGCACCTGGATGCCGGTGGCGAGATCGACGCGACCGTCCTCGACGAGGCCGCGCGCCCCGCGGCGGCACACCGTGCGCTGGAGGCGCTGGCCCGATCGGCACACGAGCTCGAGGGTCTCGCGGCGACGCTTCGAGCTGAAGGCCGGACCGAAGAGGCGGACATCCTTGATGCCGGGGTGATGATGGCCGAGGACCCGGTGCTCGTCGGGGCAGTCGAGAATGCCGTGCTCACACGGGGCATGCCGGCGGTCAGCGCCATTCGCGTTGAGGTGGAGGCGATCGCAGAGCAGCTGGACATGATCGGGGATCCCGAGCTTGCCGCCCGGGCAGCCGACGTCAGGAGCCTCGCTCGGCGCGCGTCCCGCCTCGCAGGCGTCGACGAGGTGCTGGGCGGTCGCGGCGCGGTTGGCGACACGATTCTGATCGCGTCCGACCTCGGGCCGGCGGACGTCATCGAGCTCGACGGCAACGTGCGCGGGATCGCCCTGGCGGTCGGAGGCGTCACTGGTCATGCCGCCATCGTTGCCCGCGGATTGGGTCTTCCCATGGTCGTCGGGCTGTGGCAGGACCTCCTCTCGCTGGGAGACGGTGAGCTGTGCATCGTCGACGGGGACCGGAGCGTGGTCATCGCATCGCCGGATCGGGAGCATGTCGACACGGTGCGGCAGGCGATGGCGGCCGCCCGCGAGTCGCGTGCTCGAGCCATGGCGGGTCATGCCCTCTCGACGGTCACCCAGGACGGTCGCTCGGTCCGAGTTCTCGCAAATGCCGCCACCCCGGCGGAGGTGCGCGTGGCGCTGGAGGCGGGGGCCGACGGGGTCGGCCTGCTGCGCACCGAGCTGGCGTTCCTGGAGGCGCAGCACTGGCCGACCCTCGCCGAGCACCGCCGGTCGCTGAAGCCAACGCTGTCCCAGCTCAAAGGGCTGACCGCGACCGTTCGCCTGCTGGATTTCGGCGGCGACAAGACGCCCCCCTTTCTTAAAGGAGTGTACGGGCGCGGGGTTGAGCTGCTCCTGGATGACCCAGACGCTCTCGCCTGGCAGCTCGAGGCAATCCTCGAGGCCGGCGATGCGACCGAGCTCCGCATCCTGATTCCTATGGTGACCGAGCCCGGTCAGGTACGTGCGGTCCGTGCCGCCATCGAACCCATCGCCGCGCGCCGGGGGAGTCGTGTCCCGCTCATGGCGGCCATGGTCGAGGTTCCCGCGGCCGCCGTGATGGCGGATCGCATCGCTCCCGAGGTTGGGATGTTCAGCATCGGAACCAACGACCTGACCAGCTTCCAGCTCGGCATCGACCGCACCCGGCCGGGTGGCTCTCCGGCGCACCACCCGGCAGTGCTCCAGCTGGTCGCCGATACCGTTGACGCCGCCCGGGCCGCCTCCATCCCCGTCGAGGTCTGCGGCGAGGCGGCGTCGAATCCCTTGGTGATGCCACTCCTAGTCGGGTTGGGCGTCGACGAGCTCAGCGTCGGCGCCGCTGCGGTGGCGCGGGTTCGAGCGTGGGTTCGCGCCCTCGACTACGAAGAGGCGTCGCGCATCGCACACCGCGCACTCGCCGCCGAATCCGCGGCCGAGGTGGAGTGGCTGGCGCGCCCGCTGCGGCTGCTACTCGACGACGCCGGCTAGACACTCCGCGAGCGCGTCGAGCGCAGCTGCGGCATCGTCACCATCGGCGCGCACGATCAGGACCGTGCCCGCGGTGGCGCCGAGACCGAGGACGCTGAGGATGCTTTTGGCGTCGGCCTCACGCCCGTTGGCGGCGACGACGATCTTCGAGTGAAAGCGCATCGCGGTGCGGACGAACAAAGCTGCCGGGCGGGCGTGCAGGGCGACACCCTCCGGCAGCGTCATGGTTGCCTCAGAGCTTGCGAGCATCGCGCGCCTCCTCTGCTGCCCGCGCCACCTCATCCAGCGGCGCTCCCGACGACGCAATCACCGCGGCCGCCACCGCGCCTTCAACGAAGGGAGCGTCGACAAGGCGGACGCGGCCGTCGCCGTTTCCGTCGAGCACGTCGCGCACGGTGAGAATCGCGCTGCCCAGGTCGCAGAGCAGGAGCACGCCGTCACCCTGGTCGGCTCGCTCGATCGCAGCGCGCACGAGTGCGTCTGAGGTTCCGAGACCGCCGTTATGATCACCGCCGGCCGGCTCGATGTGCACGTCCGGTCCCGCCATCTGACCGGCGAGAAGGGTCAGCCCCGCAGCCAACTGGGAGCTATGTGAGACCAGCACAATCCCGACGGCCACGACGTCCCTCGCTGTCACGCGGTCGATTCAGAATTCCGACTAGTCTACATCCTCGACCATAATTCAGCAATGCCGAATAGCCGGCGACCGACGAGCATCCAGTCCGTCGATCGCGCTGCCTCAATTCTCAAGGCGCTCGCGGGCGGTCCGGGAAGGTTGGGCGTCAGTGAGCTCGCCGACCGGCTCGGTCTGGCGCGGCCGACGGTGCATGGACTCCTGCAGACCCTGCTCGCCCAGGGATTTGTCGAGCAGGATCGGGTTTCGGAGAAGTACCAGCTGGGGGCAGGCCTGCTCCAGCTGGGCTACTCGTATCTCGACGTCAACGAGCTGCGATCGCGATCGATCACGTATGCCGCCCAGCTTGCGGTGCGCACGAAATTCGCGGTCCGAGTCGGCGTGATGCACGGTCCCACCGCCGTGGTGGTGCATCACGTGTTTCGTCCCGACGCGACCCTGCAGATTCTCGAGGTGGGTTCGCAGCTCCCCCTGCACGCCAGCGCTCTGGGCAAGGCACTCCTCGCATTCGCGCCGAGCGACATCATCGACAACCTGATGTCCACGCCGCTTGAGCGGCTGACGAAACGAACTCCGAATGCCGGCGCACTGCGCATCCAGCTGAACACCATCCGTCTCCAGGCGATCGCCACCGAGCGCGACGAGGCGGTGCTCGGTGAATCCAGCATCGCCGCGCCGATCTTCGATCGCGCGAACAACGCCGTCGGCGCCATTGCGGTTGTCGGCGACACCGAGCGCGTGTTCCCTCGGGGCCCGGCCCACGGCCTCTCGATGGCGGTGGTCGAGGCTGCGCGAGGGATATCGCGAGAGCTCGGCGCCGCGCGGTGGCCCTTCGCCGGATAGGGCGTCATCAACGACACGCCAAAAAGCGGGGTAACGTCGGCTGTAGCATCTGTCGCCAGTGGTCAACGAGAGCGGACAGGTGGATGGAACCTTCGTCGGCAGACGGAGTGAGCTCGCGAGCCTGCTCGCCCAAGCCGCGGATGTGCGTAGCGGTCATCCCCGTGTCGTCCTCCTCACCGGCGAGCCCGGCATCGGAAAGACTGCCCTGGCGCACCGTTTCGTCAGTCAGGCACAGGGGTTTCAGCTCTGGGAGGCCAGCGGCGAGGAGGCCGAGCAGCTGCTCACCTTCGGAGTCATCGAACAGCTTGTCCGGGCGGCCCCGGATTCGGGGAACCCGGCGCTGGCGGAACTCGGCAATCGAAACGGTGAGGTGCGAGACCCGATCTGGGTCGGTGCCGCGCTGCTCGAACTGCTCGGAACGATGCAGGCGGCCGGGCCCGTCCTGGTCCTCATCGACGATGCCCAGTGGGCCGATCGCGCCTCGCTGCAGGCGCTCGTCTTCGCCCTGCGACGGCTCCAGGCCGACCGCGTCCTAACCGTCATGGTGTCGCGGAGCGGGTCGCCGCGGGGACACCTCGCCGGGTTCCACCGGCTCGTCGAGCACGGCCATGGCGCCTGGGTGCGTGTCCGCGGCCTCGACACGTCGTCGATCCGCGAGCTGGGGGTGTCGATGGGCGTCGATCACCTCTCGTCTCGAGCCGCCGATCGGATTCGAGCCCACACCGGGGGGAGCCCGCTCCACGCCACCGCGATCTTCGACGAGACCATCCCCGCCGTCCTTCGCGAGCCGTCCGACCTGCCGCTGCCCGCGACGGCCGACTTCGGCGCTCTGGTACGCACGCGGCTCGATGGTTGCACTCCGGAGGCGCGACGGCTGGTCGGGGCGGCGTCGGTGCTCGGCCTGTCGTGCCGCCTGGCGATCGCCGGCCGGCTCGCCGAGCTCAGCGAGATGCTCGTGCCGCTCGAGAAAGCGATGGCGGCGCGCCTGCTCGAGGAGCGCGGGGCCCCGGCGGACCGGCTCATCGCGTTTCCGCACCCACTGGTCCAGGCTGCGGCATATCACTCGCTAGGCCCGGCACGCCGCGCCGAGCTCCATGAGCACGCCGCGCTGCTCGTCGCCGACGAGGCGTCCGC
>JBAPOS010000010.1:0-13901 GCA_049279755.1 Candidatus Dormiibacterota bacterium
GCGATGAACCCGAAGCCTGCGGCCAAGGCGGCTGCGGCACCGAAGGCCAGGCCGGCCGCCAGGGCTGCGGTGGCCGCGAAGGCCGTGCCCGCGACCAAGCCGAAGCTGGTCGTCAAACCTGCGCCGAAGCCGGCCGCCAAACCTGCGCCGAAGTCGGTCAAGGCGAAGCCCGCCGCGAAGGCCAAGCCGGTCACCAAGCCCAAGCCGGCGGTCAAGCCCAAGCCGGTCACCAGTGCCAAGTCCGCTGCCAAGGTGAAGCCTCCGGCCGCCGCCAAGCGGAAATCCGCGGTCAGGCCGACCCCGACGAAAAAGACCGTATCTCGGCCGGCCCCAGCGCGATCGACGGCGAAATCGAAACCCAAGCCCGCGGCGAAATCCAGTGCCAAGCCGGCGGCCAGGTCCAGTGCCAAACCGGCGGCCAAATCCAGCGCCAAACCCGCCGCCAAATCGACGTCGATTGCGGCAAAGAAACCTGTCCGCAAGGCTGCCCCGCCCAAACCAGTGCGGTCGGCGGCCGCCAAACGCCCCACCGCCGGGCCGGCGAAGTCAACTCGCGCCAAGCCCGCCGCGAGCCGCCGAGGGCGCTGACCGCCCCTCGCGGCTATCTGAGGCTGGGGATCGCGTCGGGCGTGTCGATGGCGGCGTAGACCCCGCGGTAGGCCGGAGGCAGGAGTTCGGCGATCCTCGACCCGATGAGATCGGCCACCGCCTGGTCGTCGCGCCGCTCGCCGGGCAGCCGCTCCGGCAGCTCAAAGACCGGACCCAGCCTGAGCCGGATGGGCACACGCCTTGGCAACTTGTGACCCCGAGGGAGGGCCGCCTCCGTCCCCCAGACGCCGACCGGCAGGATCGACGCCCCCGAACGGCGGGCGAGAAATCCGACCCCGGCTTCGGCGCGCCGCATGCCCGGCGTGGCCGAGCGCGTCCCCTCGAGAAAGATGAGCAGGCGACCCCGGCGCGAGAGCACGTCGAGCGCGGTCCTCAGTGCCCTCCGATCGGCCGAGCCGCGATCGACCGGGAAGCAATTGCAGCCAGCGAGTATCCAGGACACGACCGGGTTGCTGAACAGCTCGCGCTTCGACATGCAGTAGAGGGCGCCAGGGCCGAAGCCTCCGAAGATCCACGGGTCGATGTTGCTCAGGTGGTTGCACACAACCAGCAGGGGCCCCTCGGCGGGAAATTTCGACATGGGATCGAGCTGGAGCCCGCGACCGAAGAATCCCCGAAGTGAGGCGCGGCAGAGCAGCGAGACCGCCTTGTAGCGCCAGCTGCGGAGGCCGTCGTCGCGAACGGGGAAACGCTCGGGGAATCCGGGAATCTCGTCGGTCACAGATGCCGATGGTAGGGCGTGCCGCATGAGCGGCAATACAATCCTGGGTCCGGCCCCCTTAGCTCATCGGTAGAGCAGCCGGCTTTTAACCGGTTGAGGGAGGTTCGATTCCTCCAGGGGGCACTCTCTCGTTGCTCGTCATACTCGGTGCTGAGCCGCTCACGCGATGTCAAGGCTGAGTTGCTTCTGCGCCTCTCGTAACGAAGCCTCGACGGCCCCGGGCGATTCGCCTCGGGCGAAGATGAAACCGAGGTAACGGTCTCCTTCTGGAAGCGGACGCACCCGTTCGCCGACCGGTATTGAGACGGTCACCCCGGTGATGCCCGCGACGGCCTCGGCGCTATCGACCCCATGGATCCCGCGCAGGATCCCTGCGCTGGGTATGGGCAACATGAACACGCCTGAGGCGCCGTCGATGATGCGGATCGCGCCCAACGGCATCCCGCATGCCTCACGCAGGATGACGTCCTCGAGAGACCGGATCTCCCCCGGCGCGTCGGTGCAGACAACCCGGATCGCCCGCGAGCACAGGCCACCAATCGAACGTGCCGCGACCTCGATCACCACGGGAACGTCGCCGGCAATCCGGACCTCAGCATGGATTGGTCCGTGTCTGAGTCCGAGCGCGACGACAGCGCTGCGCACCGACTCAACAACCGCGACTTGCGTGGCCTCATCGAGGCGCGACGGAGTCACATAGATGGTCTCCTCGAAGAACGGCCCGGTCAGTGGATCGGGCTTGTCGAAGAGGGCGATCACCTCCAAAAAGCCCTGGCGCACAAGGCCTTCGATGGCGACCTCGACGCCCTCGACGTAACTCTCGACGAGCAGCGGCGGTGTCGATCCATCGGCGCAGATGTCGCGAGTCATCGTCGCAACCCGTCGCACTGCGGCATCCGCAGCGGCGCGGTTGTCGGCACGAATCACGCCCCGACTCGCAGCAAGATCCACCGGCTTAATCACGCACGGTAGGCCGCTGTGCTCGATGGCGCGATCAAGCGCGTCATCGCCGCCGCCGAGGTCGATCGCGCTGAAGCGAGGCTGAGGCAAACCGGCCCCGGCGAGGCAGGTGCGCAGCAGCCGCTTGTCACGAGTCGCCTGGACGGCATGCACCGGATTCCGCCGTGGCAGGCCGAGCGCTTCTGCGATGGTGGCAGCGGTGGTGACCGAGCCTTCGTCCACGCCGACAACAGCGTCAACCGGCCATCGCCGTGCGAAATCCAGCGCACGCTCCGCCGACTCGGCGGGCTGGCGAAGATCGAGCGTCAAAACGCGTCCTTCCATCAGTGCTGCAAGTGTCGGCGCCTCGTTGGACGCAACCACAACCGCAAGGCCGAGCGTCTCAGCTGCTTGCAGAAAAGCTGTTGCCCGATACGTCTCGGTCGGCAGGACGAGCATCACGCGCGGCATACAATCAGCCTACGCGCGCGATCCGCACCGACGTACCATGGAGCTTCGTGAAAGAGCCGAGGATCGCACTCACCGACTTTGCTTTGACGCGCATCGAGCAGGTGCGTGCCAATCGCAAACAGCCGGATGCAGGTGTGCGTATCGCCATCACCGGCCGGCACGATGGCGCCTTCAGCTACGACCTGTCGCTGGTGAATGCCGGCGATGAACGTGATGGTGACCTCGTGGTCACCGGACCTCACGGCGTTCGCTTCACGATGCCGCTCGCGTCGGCGCCATACCTCGACGGCATCACCATCGATGCCGACCGATCGCGTGGCGCGCTGACCGTCGACAATCCCAATCCACTCTGGCTCGACGACCTTGCACGCGACGTTCAGCGGCTCCTCGATGATGAGATCAATCCCTCGGTCGCAACCCACGGCGGCTACATCGACCTGCTCGATGTCAGCGAGGGGGTTGCGTTCATTCACATGGGCGGCGGCTGCCAGGGCTGCGGGATGGCAGAGGTGACCCTCGGCCAGGGGGTGCGCGTGGCGATCCTCGAGCGCTTCCCGCAGATCATCGAGGTTCGCGACACCACGGATCACGCGCAGGGCGCAAACCCCTACTACCAGGCCGCCAAGAAATAGTCATCGCCGCGGCTCAGGCTTGCTCCGGCCCGGATTCCGAGGTCGGTGTGACACCAGTATCGAGCCAGTAGTCGATCCATGCCTCGCGGGTGGCGCCGATATGGTCGTAGACGGCCTGTGCGGGCACGTTGTCTCCGGCCGTCTGCCAGGTCATGCGTACCGCGCCGTGTTCCTGGCAGCGTTCGAGACAGGCGCTGATGAGCGCGGACGCGACACCGCGTCCCCGTGAACCGGCGACCACGAACAGGTCGTTCATGACGCCGATCCGCCCCGCGGTCGCGGTGTCCCAGCTCCAGAAGAGCGTCGCGAATCCGACATCCCGGCCACCGTCAGTCGCCAATAGCTGCACCCCCTCGTGGGCTGGATCGGCAATCAGCGCGCGTGACATGGACAGCAGCGCCGTGTCGGTCGGCGCAACCCTGTAGAAGTCGCAGTAACCGCGCATCAGAGGAAGGAGCCGCTGCGCCTGGGCCTCGGTGGTGACCTTTCCAATCTCCAATTGACCATCTCCAGACATCCCTCGTCTCCTTTCCGCGATTTGCAGCCCGGCGGGCGGCTCAGCCGGTCTTTGTGCGGCCCGGGATCATTGTCGTTCCACAGTCGCAACCGGAATTCAACACGAGATCGGCGAAGCTGCTCGCGTGAGTTCCGCGGCCCCTCGCGAAAGGCGGGCACTCCCGACATTCCCCAGGCCGAACGGAGCCGCCCCAAGGGCGCTCTGGGTCGTGTACGCGGTGATGGGCACGCTGCTGGCCGCCTACATCGCCTCGCTGCTGGTCCGTTCCCACGACGACAGCTGGCCGTGGATCGACGACTGGGGCGTGGCGGCGTACGAGGTCATCCTCGGCCTCCTGCTGGTGGCGCGCGCCTTCAGCGGGCTGCCCGGCAGGGCCGTCCCTCTCGTACTCGGGAGTGCCGTGCTGACCTGGGCTGCCGGCGACGTGGCCCTCACCTGGGAGTCATGGGGTGGCGCCAGCGCCGTCTCGCCGTCTCCGGCGGACGCCTTCTACATCTGCTTCTATCCCCTCGCGTACGCGGCAATCGTCCTCATGCTCCGCAAGGAGATCAAGCGGCTGCTGCCCGCAACCTGGCTCGACGGAGCCATCGCGGGGCTCGGCGCCGCGGCCGTGTGTGCCGCTTTCGCATTCCATGCCGTCGTCCGGTCCCTCGGCGGCGACCCGCTCGGTGTTGCCGTCAATCTCATCTACCCGATCGGGGATGTCCTGTTGCTCGCCCTCGTGGTTGGGGGGACCGCGATCCTCCCCGGGCGGCGTCTGCCATGGCTGCTCTTCGCCACCGCATGCGCGGTGAACGGCATCGGGGACACGTTCAACCTCTTCGGGACGACCAACCTCATCGGGACGACCGAGCAGGTCGGGATCGTCTTCAACGGCATCGCCTGGCCGACCGCCATCACCCTGATGTCGATCTCGGTATGGGTGCCGGCGGGTCGTCGCGACCTGCTCCAGTCCGGCAGGCTCCCGGGCTTCCTGCTTCCGGGATGTGGGGCGCTCGCGGGCCTGGTGATCCTCCTGGTGGGCGCGCTCCGGCACGACGTGGACCAGATCGCCGTGGCCCTCGCGACAGCCACCCTGGTTGTGGTCGGGCTGCGCCTGGGTCTCTCGGTACGCGGGCTGCGCGCGCTGACCGAGGAACGCCACCGCCAGGCAGTGACCGACGAGCTCACCGGGCTCGGCAACCGCCGTCAGCTCACGACCATGCTCGACGCGTACTTCGACGACCTTGCCGATCCTTCGACGCCTCCTCGCGGTTTGGCGTTCCTGTTCGTCGACCTGGACCATTTCAAGGAGATCAACGACTCCTTCGGCCACTCCGCCGGGGATGAGCTGCTCAAGCAGCTCGGACCGCGCCTCATGAGCTCGCTGCGCTCGACCGATGTGCTCGTCCGCATCGGCGGAGATGAGCTCGGGGCCCTGCTCATCGACAGCGATCCGCCGTACGCCGCCGGCCTCGCCCGAAGGCTCACCACACTGCTCGAGCAGCCGTTCATCCTCAACGGCGTGAGCGTTCGAATCAGCGCGAGCATCGGGATCGCCGCAGCGCCCGGCGACGCGACCGACAGCATCGGTCTGATGCGCTGTGCCGACGTCGCCATGTATCGAGCCAAGCTGACGCATCAGGCGTTTGAGGTGTACACCCCGTCAGTCGATGACGGCGGCAACCGTCTCGCACTGGTCGAGGAATTGCGCGCCGCCGTGGAGGGTGAGCGTCTCGTCCTGCATTACCAGCCGCAGGTGGACCTCCGCAACGGCGAGACCATCGCCGCCGAGGCACTGGTGCGCTGGCCGCATCCGCGCCTCGGTCTGATCCCGCCGCTCGAGTTCCTTCCGCTCGCCGAGGAGGCCGGCCTGATGGGACCGCTGACACGCCTCGTGCTCGACCAGGCGCTGTCGCAGTGCGCCGTCTGGCGTGGCGCGGGCAGCCGCATCGCGATGTCGGTGAATGTGTCGTCCTCCAACCTGCTCGACCCCGGGTTCATCGATGTTGTCCGGACGACGCTCCGCCGCCACCGCGTGCCCGCCTCGGCGCTCATCCTTGAGATCACCGAGACCACCATCATTCGCGATTTCGAAGCCTGTCAAAGTGTCATCGAAGAGCTCAGAGGTCTCGGCCTCGGCGTGTCCATCGACGACTTCGGGTCTGGATTCACGTCACTCGCCTACCTCGGGAGCCTGCCGATCACCGAGTTGAAGCTCGATCGCAGCTTCATCAGTGGGCTGAGCGCGAGTGGGCGCGAGCAGGACATCAAGCTGGTGCGCGCCACCATCGAACTCGGCCATGCCCTCGGGCTCCTGGTCGTTGCCGAGGGTATTGAGACCCTCGCGATGCTCGAGTTGCTGGCGCTCCTCGGCTGTGATCGTGCCCAGGGCTACTTCACGGGCAGACCGGTTCCCGCGCTGGAGTTCGAGGCCGGAGCAACCCATCCGACCCTGCGGGTGGCGCCGGCCAATCCCGTCCCGGCTGCCGCAACCTACCTACGCACCGCCGTCTGATCCGAGGTCGCCGCTCGGCGACGCGTGTGCACCTCGACAGCTGTGACTCGTGCGCGGCGTACAGACCAACCGCCTCGGATCTGTGCGCGGCGGCCGAAGAACCGCAAGCCCTCCTCTGAGAGAGTTCCCTGCAAGGCGCATGACCTTGTACATGCACATCGGCAGAGTTAGAGATGAGGTACGCAATGCTGTCGGCCCTGAACGAGGCTCCAACCTGGCTGAACTCCGGCGACACCGCGTGGCAGCTGACGTCGGCGACGCTGGTCGGGATCATGAGCATCCCCGGTCTCGCGATCCTCTATGCCGGGTTGATGAAGCGCAAGTTCGCCGTCAACTCGGCGCTCATGGTGGTCTACGCGTTCGCGATGACGCTGGTCATCTGGATGTTCTTCGCGTACGACATGAGCTTCGGCCAGCCGCTGCACATCGGCGGCGCGGCAACGACGTTCGTCGGCATACCCCACCCGGTTGCCGGGGCGAATGACCTCGAACAGCAGGCAAGCATTCCGCTGCTCAGCGGATTGATCCCGGCGCTGCGCTTCCCGATGTCGTCACTCGTCTACTTCCAGTTCGTCTTCGCAACCATCACGGTCATCATCCTGGGCGGCGCGCTGCTCGGGCGTATCAGCTTCAAGGCGTGGGCGCTCTTCGTGCCCCTCTGGATCACGCTGGTGTACTCGGTGGGTGCGTTCAGCCTCTGGGGCGGCGGCTGGCTGGGCGCCCTCGGCGCCGTCGACTACAGCGGTGGCTACGTCATCCATGTCGCAGCGGCGGTGTCAGCGTTTGTTGCCGCAGCGGTCATCGGCCCGCGCATGCTGAAGGATCGACTGAACAACACGCCGAGCAACGTCATGATGGCCGTCGCCGGAGGCGGGCTGCTCTGGCTCGGCTGGAGCGGCTTCAATGGAGGTGATCCCTACTTCGCCAACGCGGATGCATCGGCCGCCGTGCTCAACACCCACCTGTGCACGGCCACAGCGCTGCTGGTCTGGATGATCATGGACATCTTCTTCCTGAAGAAGCCGACCATCATCGGAATGATCAGCGGCATGATCGCGGGCCTGGTCGCGATCACCCCTGGAGCCGGTTACGTCAACGCTTACGCGGCCTTCGCGATCGGCGTCGGGGCGGGAGTCCTTCCATGGCTCTCGATGAACGTTCTCGGCAAGACGAGACTCTTCACCGGTAGGGTCGACGACACGCTCGGCGTCTTCCACACGCACGGGGTTGCGGGAGCATTTGGCGGCCTCATGACCGGTGTGCTCGCCTCCCCGAACATGATCGTGTACGTGGGGACCGCGGGGACCGCTTCAGTCGCCGTCACCGGCCTTGTCTACGGCAACGCGAAACAGCTCCTGCTCCAGGCACTCGCACTCGGTTTCATCATCGTGTACGACGCCGTGGCCACGTTCATCGTGATCAAGCTCGTCGGACTCATCGTGCCCCTGCGCATGACCGACCGTGAGCTCGAGGTTGGAGACCTCCTCCTCCACGGCGAGGTGGCGATCGACATGGAACCACCCGAGGAAGTGATGTCGCTCAACGGCCACCTGAGTCCGACGCCGGTGGAGGCCGGCTCGCCGGTCTGAGGCACGCCGTCAACCCACTGGTCGTCGTCAATCCCGGAGACCGTCGAGCACCTGCAGGGCGGTCTCCGGATTGACGAAGGTTGCGGTCCCGACCTGAACCGCGCACGCACCGACAGTTAGGAAATCACGCGCGGACGCAGCGTCGATGATGCCTCCGATCCCGATGACCGGGATGTGCACCGCGTCGGCAACGGCGGCGACGGCGGCGAGCGCCAGCGGCTGAATCGCGGGGCCGCTGAGCCCACCGGTGCCGAGGGGTAGAACGGATCGTCCTGTCGCCCGGTGGATCTTCCGGCCGATGTAGGTGTTGACAGCCGAGACCGCGTCGGCGCCGGCGTCCTCGACGGCGCGCGCCACCGCAGCGATGTCGGTGACGTTCGGGCTGAGCTTCACGATCAGGCAGCGCTCGGTCACCGCACGCACCGCGGCCACGAGTCGAGCCGCGGCATCAGGGTCGCGACCGAAGTCGAGTCCCTGGGCGATGTTCGGGCACGAGATGTTGAGCTCGATGCCGGCAACCTCGGCGACCGGTTCGAGGACCGTGACGCAGTGCACGTAGTCGTCGACCGACCCACCGGCGACGTTGACGATGATCGGGATCGGCCAGCCGCGCCAGCGCGGCGCATAGGCGGTGGCCACCACGTCGACTCCCGGGTTCTGGAGGCCGATGCTGTTGAGCATCCCGCCACCCGTTTCGGCGACGCGCGGCGGGGGGTTTCCCTCGCGCGCGTGGACGGTGGTGCCCTTGGTGTACAGCGCACCCAGCAGATTGATGTTGATCAGCTGCTCGAGTTCGAATCCGTACCCGGCGGTTCCGCTCGCGAGGCCGACGCGGTTGGGAAGTGTGAGGCCCCGTCCCAGATCAACGCCGCTGAATCCGTGCTCGGTCACGCGACGTCCGCTCCCGGGAGCGCTGCGAGTGCATCCCAGTCGACGTCGCGCATGGACATCACCGGACCGTCGGTGCAGCAGAGCCGCCAGACCGAGGCTCCGTCCTCGAGCACCGGCAGCGCGCACCCGAGACAGGTGCCGAAGCCGCAGCCCATCGGAGCCTCCAGCGAAGCCTCGAGCGTCGGCGGCAGGTCGGCTCCCGACTCGAGCAGGGTTCGCATCACCGCACCGACCATGGCGTTGGGTCCGCAGGCGTAGAGCGCCGACGGGCGCGAGCCAAGCGCCCGGTGGAGCAGATCCGTGACCGGCCCATGGTGGCCGCGCGTGCCGTCATCGGTCGCCTCGGCGACGACCGGCACCGCGGGGCGAGCGAAACGCTCGGCGGGGTAGAGGCGAGTGGCGGTCCGTGCTCCGTTCAAGACAAGAATGTCTGCAACGCCACGGCGGCGGAGCTCGTTGATGAGCAGTGGGAAGGGAGCGCAGCCGAGTCCCCCGGAGACGCAGACCACCGACCCGGCGTCGACGACGCTGAAGCCGTGACCGAGCGGTCCCAGCACGTCGAGCGGGTCGCCGGGCTGCAGCTCTGAGAGAAGCCGGGTTCCCGCTCCGACCGCCTCGAAGACGAAGCCGCACGTGTCGTCCTGGGTCCACGCGACGCTGAACGGTCGCCTCAGCAGCGGCGTTGTGCTGGGACCACATCGGAGCTGCGCGAACGCACCCGGCGTGGCGGTGGCGGCAAGATGCGGCAGTCGCGCCACCAACTCCAGGAGCCCGCCCCCAAGCCGCTCCACGACGAGCACCTCACCGGTCTCGAGGGCGGCCCTGCTCAGATCCGCGGTCACGACACCGTCTGGACCACACCGTCCCGATACTCGCGTACCGTCGCGACTCTGACGCTCTTTCCCGAGGTGTGGCGGCCAATGGCGTCGACCAGCGCCGCGGCGGTGTCGAGCGAAGTGCAGCACGGAATGCGGCGCTGTTCTGCGGCCAGCCGGATGCGGTATCCGTCCTTCACGGTCCGGCCGACCGCCGCAAGGGCCCCGCCGTCGGCCCGGAAATCAAGCTCATCGGTGCCGAAGTTCGAGACGGTGTTGATCACGATGCACACCCGGCCGTCCTCGATCACGTCGATGACGTTGGGGCGTCCGTGGCCGATCTTGCCCACCGATACCGCTGAGATGCCCGCGCTCGCCAGCGCCGCGGCCGTGCCCGCGGTCGCGTAGATCGTGAAGCCCAGAGAGCTGAGCTGGGCGATGATCGGCAGCACCTCGGCCTTGTCGACATCCGCCACGCTACAGAGCGCGCCACCGGTGGTCGGTACGTCGCCGAGCGCGGCTACAAACGCCTTCTCGAGCGCGGCCCCGAGGTCGGTATCGATGCCCATGACCTCTCCCGTCGATTTCATCTCCGGGCCGAGCGCGGTGTCGACGTCGATCAGCTTGACCGTCGAGAACACCGGTGCCTTCACGGCGACCAGCGGCCGCGCGGGAACGAGTCCCGTCGTCCAGCCGAGATCCTCGAGCATGGCTCCACGCATCACGCGCGTGGCGAGCTCGACCATCGGCACACCGGTCACCTTGCTCAGGAACGGCACCGTGCGCGAGGCGCGCGGATTGACCTCGAGCACGTGGGGAATGCCACGGTGGACCGCGAACTGGATGTTGCAGAGCCCGCGAACGTCGAGCGCGCGCGTGATGCGCACCGTCGCGTCGACGATCAGCGCACGGACGCCGTCGCTGAGTATCCGGGCCGGGTATGCCGCCATCGAGTCGCCACTGTGAACGCCGGCGCGCTCCACGTGCTCCATGAGCCCCGGAATGACCACGGTCTCCCCGTCACTGATGGCATCGACGTCGACCTCGGTGCCGAACAGGTAGCGATCGATGAGCACGGTGCCGCGGCGGCGCCCATCCTCGGCGGGAAGTGCCGCCATGGCGGCCTCAAGGTATCGATGCAGCTGGCTGCGGCTGTGCACGATCTCCATCGCCCGACCGCCGAGCACGTACGACGGCCGCACGAGGACCGGGAACCCGATGTCATCAGCGATCGCGAGTGCCTCGTCGAGATCCGTCGTCGCCGCGCCCTGCGGCTGCGCGATCGATAGCGAGCGCATCAACCCTTCGAACGCGCGCCGATCCTCGGCGAGGTCGATGCTCGCGATGCTGCTCCCGAGGATGGTCACACCAGCCGTGTCCAGGGGCTCCGCAAGATTGATGGCGGTCTGACCGCCGAACTGCACCACGACCCCGGACGCCTGCTCCTCGTGGATGATCGCGGTGACCGCCTCCTCGTCAAGGGGCTCGAAGTACAGCCGCGTGCTGCAGTCGAAATCCGTGCTGACGGTCTCCGGGTTGCTGTTGACCATCACCGCGTCGACGCCCTGAGCGCGCAGTGCCATGGCGGCGTGAACGCTGCAGTAGTCGAACTCGATGCCTTGGCCGATGCGAATCGGCCCGCTGCCGAGCACCACGACGGTGTTGGGCGCCGGCGCTGTTGCCGCAGGTCCTTCGTCCTCGGTCTCGTAGGTCGAGTAGTAATACGGCGTCGCCGCCTCGAACTCGGCGGCGCATGTGTCGACGCATTTGAAGACGGGATGCAATCCCGCCTCGCGGCGGCGAGCGCGAACAGTCTCCGAGGCGACTCCCGTCAGCGCCGCGATGCGCGAGTCGGTCAGGCCGGCGCGCTTGGCGGCGCGGAGCGCGCCGTCGTCGAGGCCGTTCCAGCGCAGCCGCTCCTCGCACGCAACGATGGTGCCGAGTCGGCGCAGGAACCACGCCGAGATGCCGCTCCGTCGCGTCAGATCCTCGGGCGTCGCGCCGCCGCGAAGCGCTTCCAGCAGCGCCGCAGCGCGCCGGTCGTTGGCAACGTCGATGAGCACCGGTTCGTGCAGTGCCGAAGGGTCCGGTTGCGGCTGCTCGAGCGAGCGCAGAGCCTTGCTGAAGGCCGCCTCGAACGACCGCTCGATCGCCATCACCTCGCCGGTGGACTTCATCTGCGTGCCCAGCCGCCGGTCGGCCTCGGGGAACTTGTCGAACGGCCAGCGCGGGATCTTGACGACGCAGTAGTCGAGTGCCGGCTCGAAGGCCGCACAGGTTTTGCCGGTCACGGCGTTGGGAATCTCGTCGAGCCGGCGGCCGGCCGCGATCTTGGCGGCGACCCGCGCGATGGGGTACCCGGTGGCCTTGGACGCGAGCGCCGACGAGCGCGACACCCGGGGGTTCACCTCGATGACGTGGTACTCGTGCGAATCAGGTGCGAGCGCAAACTGCACGTTGCAACCACCCTGAATCTCCAGCGCGTTGATGATGCGAAGCGCGGCGCTGCGGAGTTGCTGATGCTCGCGATCCGTCAGCGTCTGCGCGGGAGCGACGACCATCGAATCCCCGGTGTGCACGCCCATGGGATCGAGGTTTTCCATGTTGCAGACCGTGATGCATGTCCCCGCGGCGTCGCGGATGACCTCGTACTCGATCTCGCGCCAGCCCGCCACCGAGCGTTCGATGAGCACTTGGCTGATCGGCGACGCCGCCAGGCCCGCGAGCACGGTCTCCGCGTAGCGCTCCTCGGTCTCGCACAATCCCCCGCCGGTTCCACCCAGCGTGAACGCGGGACGCACGACCAGCGGCAGTCCCATGCGATCGCGCAGCGCCCGCGCATCCACCAGCGATGACACGGTTGCCGACTCGGGAGCCGGCTCGCCGATCGCAGTGAGCAACTCCTTGAAGCGCTCGCGATCCTCAGCCGTCCTGATCGCCCTCAACCCCGTCCCCAACACCCGCACGTTGTGCCGCCGAAGCACCCCTGCATCATCAAGAGCAACCGCAAGATTCAATCCCGTCTGCCCACCCAGCGTCGCCAGCAACCCATCCGGCCGCTCGGCGATGATCACCCGCTCGAGCACCTCCACCGTCAGCGGCTCCACGTACACCGCATCCGCCGACGAGTCGTCGGTCATGATCGTCGCCGGGTTGCTGTTGACCAGCACCACGCGAATCCCCTCTTCACGAAGCGCGCGACACGCCTGCGTCCCCGCGTAGTCAAACTCCGCCGCCTGCCCGATGATCACCGGCCCCGACCCGATCACAAGCACACACTTCGGCTTCTCGGGCCTCGCCGCCAGCGCCCGTGCCTCGGCGACCGCAGCCGACGCAGCTTCGGACCCACGCAAGGCGCGGGCATGCTCGACCAGTTGATCGACGACAGCAAGGGCGAGAGGGGGGGACGGAAGGTTGGCGAGTTCGCGCAGCGGTTCGACCGAGTGCGATGCTGAGTCGTTGCGCGAGGGCGAACCGCGGAGCGCTGTCTGAGCAAGACGGTCCGTCCCCCCCTCCCGCCTCCCGCTGCACAACCCAAGAAACTCGTCGAAAACTCCGGCCCGGTCCTGCGGCCCAGGCGCCCCCTCCGGGTGATACTGCACGGAGAACGCCGGCAGCTCCCGATGCCGCAGCCCTTCAACGGAACCGTCATTGAGGTTGCGCTCGCTCACGTACCACCCGGAGTCCGCAGGCAAGGACGCCCCATCGACCTGGAACTCATGGTTCTGCGATGTCACGTACACGGTCCCGAGCTCGGTATCGCGCACCGGGTGATTCCCCCCATGATGTCCAAAACCGAGCCGCGACGTGGATGCCCCCGCAGCCTGGCCGAGGATCTGGTGCCCGAGGCAGATGCCGAGCAGCGGAACGCGCCTGTCGAGAAGGTCGCGGCACAGCTGGACCGCGTGGGGAATGCGAGAGGGATCGCCGGGTCCGTTGGAGAGGACGACTCCATGCGGATGGTGACGAAGCACATCCTCGATGCGGGCGTCCTGACGAACAAGGATGACCTCGGCGCCACGGCTGCAGAGCGCGCGCACTTGGTTCAGCTTGACGCCGTAGTCGAGCACCACCACCTTGAGCCCGGCAAAGGCGTTCTCGCCGCCCGAGAGCATGACCCCACGATGCAATGTCGGATCGAGACGCTCACTGAAGGCGCTCCACGGCTCGCGGATCGAGACCATGCCGACCAGGTCCTCGTCGCTCACGAACGGCGCTGA
>JBAPOS010000011.1:0-37252 GCA_049279755.1 Candidatus Dormiibacterota bacterium
GCAGGCCTCTTCCACGGCGCGCAGACCCTTCGGCAACTCTTGCCGGCGGAGATCGAGACCACCGGTGGTCAGGGAACAGTCCGCTGGGTCGTACCGGGTGGGGAGATCACCGACCACCCACGCTATCGATGGCGTGGCGCCATGCTCGATGTCGCCCGCCACTTCTTCGGCGTTGCCGATGTCAAGCGCTACATCGACTTGCTGGCGCTGTACAAGTGCAACATGCTCCACCTGCACCTGACCGACGACCAGGGTTGGCGCATCGCAATCGACTCCTGGCCGCTGCTCGCATCGGTGGGTGGGAGCACCGCAGTTGATGGCGATCCTGGCGGTTACTATAGCGCCGCCGACTACCGCGACATCGTCGCATACGCCGCGAGCCGCTGCATCAGCATCGTGCCCGAGATCGATGCTCCCGGCCATGTCAACGCCGCCCTGGCCGCCTACCCGGAACTGAGCTGCTCCGGAACTCCACCATCGCTGTACACCGGAATCGAGGTGGGCTTCAGCACCCTGTGCCCTGACAATCCGATCGCCGAGAGATTTCTCGACGAGGTGATCGGTGAGGTCGCCGCGCTCACCGCGGGCGACTACATCCACATCGGCGGCGACGAAGCGCGAAGCACGCAACCGGCGGACTACATCGACTTCGTGCAGAAACTGACCACAATCGTGACCGCGCACGGCAAGATTCCGATCGGCTGGGCAGAGATCAGCAAGGCACCGCTGTCTGCCGGCGTGGTGGCTCAGTATTGGGACGTGAACGACGGCGGGCGGAGCGCGCACTCAGCCGCCGCGCAGGGCGTCGACGTGATCCTGTCACCGGCGAACCCGTGCTACCTCGACCTGAAGTACGACGCCACCACTCAACTGGGGCTCAGTTGGGCCGGAACTGTGAGCGTCCGTGCCGCCTATGACTGGGATCCAGGTGGGTACGGCGTGCCCGAACACCAGATCCTGGGGGTCGAGGCGGCGCTCTGGACGGAAACGCTGCGCACCGTGGCGGAGATCGAATACATGGCGTTTCCCCGCCTGCCCGGAATCGCCGAGGTCGGCTGGTCGCCGCCGTCCACGCACAACTGGGAGGCGTACCGCCAACGGCTCGCCGCCCAGGCGTCGCGCTGGGACGCCATGGGCATCAACTTCCATCGCGCTGCCGGCGTCGAATGGGCGAAGGGCTGAGGGCTGCCGGTGCGAGCACGACCATGACCGCGGTGTCGATCGACCCCGAGAGCCCGGTTCCGAAGTATTTCCAGCTGCAGGAGATCCTGCTCAACCTCATCGAGACCGAGCTCACCTACAACGAGATGATCCCGTCGGAGCGCGAGCTCGTCGACCGCTACGGGCTCTCGCGGATGACCGTGCGCCAGGCGATCAACCAACTCGTCACCGAGGGCCGCGTGTACCGCCTGGTCGGCAAGGGCACGTTCGTGGCCCGGCCGAAGATCGAGATGCCCCTTCGCCTCGCGTCGTTCACCGAGGACATGCGCGCCCGGGGACTCGAGCCCGGGTCACGTGACCTCGAGCGTCGCGTGATTCCCGCCAACGCTCAGCTCGTGCGTGGCCTCAACCTGAACCCCGGCGAGCTGGTCCACGTCATCTCACGGCTGCGCACCGCCGACTCCGAGCCGATGGCCATCGAGCGCTCGCACATCCCGGTGAACCTCGCCCCGGGTCTCGATGCGGTGCCGCTGTCCGACCGATCGCTCTATCAGGTCCTGGCGGGCGAGTTCGGCATCGTCCTCGAGCGCGGCGAGCAAACCATCGAGGCAGGAATCGTGGATGCCGCCGACGGAGCGCTGCTCAAGTTGCGGGCCGGGAGCCCGGTGCTGCTCCTGCAGCGCCGGTCGTTCGCGGGTGGCCGGCCGGTCGAGTTCACCGTGTCGACGTATCGAGGTGACCGCTACCAGCTCCATGTCGGTCTCGGCTTCGCCGGTGCCGACGGCCGGGGTCCGCGGTCGCGAGACCAGCCCTGAGGCTCAATCGGGAACGAGGTGGGGATAGCGCTCGATGAGCGCTCGGTTGCGAGCCTCGCCATCGTCGAGGTTGACCGAGACGAGGACGCTCCTCTGTCGTCGCAGTGCCTCGGTTTCGGCGAACAGGCAGTGGAGCAGTACCGCCCCGGCGACTGTGCTCTGCGGGCTCATCATCTGAACACCAATCCTCACTGACGCGTCGCGGCGTGAAACCCCGGTGAGCAGCGCGTGATCGAGGTGAGCCATGAGCGGGTTGCCCTTGCTGACTCCGGTGATACCGATGGTAAGCAACCCCATCTCGCGTGCTGCCGTCGCAGCTTCGATCGCTGCCGGAGTGTGCCCGCTGGAGGAGACCACGACGAGAGCTCTCGCCTTGCTGCTGGGCTCCTCGAGCCGTGCCACCAGCTCGCGCCCAAGGCCGGGTTGATTTTCGGCGGCGATGGCCGCCGCACCGCGAACTGGACTCAAGCGTGCGTCGACGAGCGGCGCCACCCACGCTGGAGCCCCCGCCCGGTAGAAGCCTTCGAGGGCAAGCAGCTGCGAGTGTCCGCACCCGAGGATGTACAGCACGCCGTCATCGCCGAGCCGTTGCGACAGCGCCTCGGCCACGACGCCGATCTCGACCAGGTCGAGGCCGGCGATGGTGTCGGCGAACGAGGCGCGAACCGCTGCCGACGGCTGCGGGACTCTCGCCGCGTCGGGCTCGTCAGGCGTTGATACTGCTGCCACCAATAACGACTAGCATGGCCCATCAGAGAGTGGCCGCACCGCGGCCCGGACGTGGAGGTAGATGCATGGCACGTGGAGCACTCGCGTTCCCGGTTCTTCCCGGAAAGAGTGAGGCGGACGTCAGGCGCATCGCCGAGCGGTTCAAGGAAGATCCCGAAGGCTATTGGGAATCCAGGCGATCCCAGGGGGTCTCCCTCGAACGCGCGTACTGGCAGCACACGCCGATGGGCGACTTCGTCGTCGCCTACCTGGAGTCGAACAAAGGGACTCTGGCCGAGGCGTTCGGCGCGGCTGCGCAGGACAACACCCCCATTGGCAGGTTCTTCGTCGAGACGGTGAAGGACGTGCACGGGATCGATATCACCCAGCCCCCGGAAGGCCCTCCGCCCGAGATCGTGGCCGAGTGGTCCGATCCTCAGGTGACG
This sequence comes from Candidatus Dormiibacterota bacterium, assembly GCA_049279755.1. Classification (GTDB taxonomy): domain Bacteria; phylum Chloroflexota; class Dormibacteria; order Aeolococcales; family Aeolococcaceae; genus Palsa-851. The sequence continues at coordinate 3,131 of JBAPOS010000011.1, forward strand.
ACGCGCGGCAAGGGGCTGGCATTCATGGCGCCGATCATCCCGGAGATGGAGGCATTTGCGAGAACCTGGGCTGCCGACGCATTCAGCCGCGACGGGATGACCGAATCCCGCCGTGCGCTCAAGCAGAACATCGAGATCGTGACCCTGATGCACACTCCCCAGGGTCCGGTCACGGCCGTGTACGTCGAGGGCGAGGATCCGGTGCGGGGAAACGCCCAGTTCGCGGCGTCGACGTCCGAGTTCGACATGTGGTTCAAGGAGAATCTGAGCAAGATCTACCCACCGTTCATCGATTTCAGCCAGCCCATTCCGGGGCTCACGGAGATTTTCGACTCTGAGACGCTCGCCGGCGTCGATGTGACCGGTCGGTCGTCGACACAAGCGCGTACAACCGCGTAATCAACTGAGGTCGCGGACGCGCCCGGCGGAGTCGATGCTCTGCCGGGCGCCGACACCTTCGGAGTCGTCAGTCCTCCGGCCCTGAGGTGTCGGGTGGTAGCGGGACCACCTTGCCCGAAGCGGTCGTGAGGCTTGTGTGCGTCACGCCGAAGTAGGTGAGGGGATCGGAACCCTGTGCACTGACAAAGTAGGTGCCGGCGGCGAGCCCGGTCGGAACGGTGATCGTGCTGGTGAAGGAGCCGTCCGGCGCGACAGCCGCTGACGCCACGGCGGTACCACTGAGACAGTCCGGCTCGCCACAGTTGAAGCGAACCGCCACCGTGTCACCGGGTGAGAAATTCGCGCCGCTCAACGTCACCACGGTCCCTGGGCGCACGATCGCCGGGAGTGCGACGGTTGGAAAGAGGATCGGTGGCGAGGGTGGGCCGCTGAAGTTGAACTCCTGGTTGAGATCGCCGAGCAGGGCATTGTTCTCGCGCACGGATTGTCGCGAGTCCGGCCGGCCGTCGTTGGCGGGATCAAGGCGCTGGGCGTTGAGGAAGATGTCCTCGATGAACTTGTTGTAAGCGTCGAACGAGAGCGTTTGGTGATCGATGTAGCCCTGCCGTGCGTACGGGCTGATGAGGATGCCCGGCACTCGCATCCCGTAGCCGAGAGGATCCACCGTGGGTGGCACCACATGGTCGTATTCGCCGCCGCCGTCGTCCCAGGCAAGCAGAATCGCCGTGCTATTCCATTCAGGGCTGGACTCGATCGCATTGATGACGTTGACGGCAAATTCCTCGCTACCCGGGTTGGTGCTCACACCCGGATGGCCGCTCTGGAAGTTGTTGGGAATGACCCACGAGACCGCGGGCAGGTTGCCCGATGCGACGGCGTTGTAGAAGGCGCTCTGCACCGAGATGTTGGCGAGCTGCTGGTCCTGCTGCACATCGAGGAACCACGGGAGTGGGTTCCACCAGATATGCGTGCCTTGACTCGAGGCCTTGCTCATCGTGCAGCCGGTCGCGGAGCACACCGGCTGTGTCCCATCAGCGTTGTAGTACCCCCAACTCACACCGTACGCATGCAGCAGGTACGTAATGTCGGTCCACGGCAGCGTATTGGGCGCCGGCCAGGTGCTCCAACCAGGGAACCCCATTTTGGGAGTCCCTGTACAGCTCAGAGGATTGGTCGGCGAGGTGCAGCTGGCGGCCCATTCGGAGAGGAGGAACACATGGGAGGGGAAGCTCCAGGACGAAACCTGCTCGAAGAGGTTGTCCTCCAGGGTGTAGTCCTGCGCGTATCGCCAGAAGATCGGGATGTCACTGGCGTTGTAGTAGCCGAGCGATGACGTTGCGGTGCATTTGCACGCGCTCTGCTGCTCGTGCAGATAGCCGTCCATCTTTCCCTTGTCGATGTCGGCCACCACGGCGGCATGTGTATGCGGCATGTCGTGCGGATATCCGTCCGGGATGGGATTGTGGTATGGCGCGAGACACTGGCCGGTCGCCGGGTTGGGTACGCACGCGGTCGGGGGGATACCGTTTGCCCCGGGGAACGTACCGAAATAGTTGTCGAAGGTGTGGTTCTCCAACATCAGAATCACCACGTGCTTGATAGGCGAAGTGCTCGTTGCCGCGCGGGGCGCGCTCGCCGAGTAGACCATCACTGTACCGACGGACCCTGCGACCAGTCCCGCCAGTGCGAGACTTCGGAGCAACTTGCGCCGACCCCGCCGAGGCGCCTTGGTGTGTCTCGGAGTCCCCGAGCAAGGGCTGGGGCCGTCAGTCACGATCCCTGCCTCGCCGCCTCCCAAGGGTCCAACGGTGCCCCCCGAGCACGTCGTCATCCGGCGCGCAGGATATCACGGAAATCGGGACCGGTCCGTCGTGCCGGAACGCGTCAGGCGACGCACCTGACCATGCGGCACCAACTCCTACTCGGCGCGCGGTCGGTCGGTCTCAGGGATAGATGCCGCGGTCAGTCGTCGCCTCGGCGACCCGCTCGATGGCGAGGAAGTACGCGCCCTGCCGCAGCGACACCCCGTGCTGCTTCGACATGTCCCACACCTCGGTGAACGCGCGGTGCATCACTTTCTCGAGGCGCGCGTTGATCTCGTCCTCGTCCCAGAAGAACGACTGCAGGTCCTGCACCCACTCGAAGTACGACACCGTCACGCCACCCGCGTTGGCGAGCACGTCGGGCACCACGGTGACGCCGCGCTGCTCGAGCAGCACGTCCGCATCCGGAGAGATCGGGCCGTTGGCTGCCTCGAGAACGAGCCTGGCCTGAATGCGCGCGGCGTTCTCGCCGGTGATCTGGTTTTCGAGCGCAGCGGGCACGAGCACGTCGCAGGGCACCTCGAGGACCTCCATGTCCATGATGGCGCCGGCGCCGGGGAAGCCTGTGACGCTGCCCGTGCGCTGTTTGTGCGCGATCAGGGTATCGACGTCGAGGCCCCCGGCATTGTAGATTGCGCCACTGCTGTCAGAAACCGCCACGACAGTGAAGCCCTGCGCTGCCATGAGACGCGCCGCGACCGATCCCGCGTTGCCGAATCCCTGGATCGCCACCGTGGAACTCTTGGGGTCGATACCAAGGCGCTTGCACACCTCGAGCGCGACGAACATCACGCCCCTGCCCGTCGCCGCGTTGCGCCCTTGACTGCCGCCAACCGAAAGCGGTTTGCCGGTGACCACCGCAGGAGTCGAGAAACCATGCTCCATCGAGATCGTGTCCATGATCCAGGCCATGATCTTCGGCGACGTGTTCACGTCGGGAGCCGGGATGTCGTACTCCGGGCCGATGATGACGCTGATCTCGGTTGCATAGCGCCGTGTCATCCGCTCCAGCTCGCCCTCGCTGAGCCGCTTGGGATCGACCACGATGCCGCCCTTGGCGCCGCCGAACGGCAGCCCGGCGATGGCGCATTTCCAGGTCATCCACATGGCCAGGGCTTTGACCTCGTCGAGCGTGACACCCTGGTGGAAGCGGATGCCGCCCTTGGCCGGGCCCCGGGCCATGTTGTGCTGGACGCGGTAGCCTTCGAAGACGCGCACCGAACCGTCGTCCATCTTCACCGGGAAGCTGACGATGAGCTGGCGCTTCACCTCGCGGAGCACCGCGCGTAGCCCCGACTCGAGCTTGATCGACTCCGCGGCTTGATCGAACTGGCGCTGCGCGTTGTGCCACGGATTTTCCGCGGGCGCAGTGGTCATGGGCATGGTTGCGATCGCATTCACCCTGGACACCTCAGCGGGCCGGCGGCGCCATCGCCGCGATTCGGCTCGCCGCCCCCGAGCCTACCTCGCCACGACGGCCTCGCGGGGCAGCCGGCATTGACAGCCTGATCTGAGCATGGGCTTCATGGAGGCGGACTCCGGGCGGTCAGGTGCCGTTCTCTTCATCCTGATCACGATCGCCGTGCCCCCGGTATCTGACGCAACAGCACGCTTCAGGATCCGATACGCACCCCCGGATATGACAACGCGCTCACAGCGAGTCAGATAGTCGGGTGACAAATCGCATGACACACCAACTTGGCAGGGACCCCGGGGGACAACAATGACCCATGAGTGCACGCGTGAATCCGTTGTGGCTCAATCCGCCGTTTGGCGAGAGCCCACTGGGATCTTCGGGGTCACCGACCGAGAAGTTCTTCGACCTTTCCGTGGACATGCTCTGCCTGGCCGGCGTCGACGGCTACTTCAAGGTGTTGAATCAGGCATGGGCTGAGACGCTCGGATACGAGGATGGGGAACTGCTGAGCCAGCCGTTCGTCAGCTTCGTCCATCCCGATGACCGCCAGGCGACGATCGACGCCGCTACCAGTGTGGCCGGTGGCAGCAAGCTCATCCACTTCCGGAACCGCTACCGATGCAAGAACGGCACCTACAAGTGGCTCGCATGGTCGGCGGCCCCAGCGTTGGCGGACGGCACCATATATGCCACGGCTCGTGACGTGACCCACGAGGTGAAGGCCGAAGCCACCGGCAAGATCCGTTCTGAAGAAAGAAGGCTGCGCATCCTCGCTGTCATCGCCGAGGACGCGGTGCGACCCGTGTTCCAGCCCATCCTGAATCTCGCCACTCTGGAGGTCGGTGGGTATGAGGCGCTGTCGCGATTCGACGCCTCCTCCGGAGGCACGCCCGAGCAGTGGTTTGACGCTGCCGGGGCAGCCGGATTGGCGCCCGAGCTCGAGATTCACGCGATTCGCAAGGCCGTCTCGCACGCCTATCAGCTTCCGGCCAACGCCTTCCTGTCGGTGAATGCCTCGCCGGAGACGCTCCTCCGCGCCGAGTTCAGCGAGCTGGTCGGTGGGCTGCACGGGGAGAGCCTCGTCGTCGAGGTGACCGAGCATGCCGCTGTCGAGGACTACGAGCCATTGCAACGAGCGATTGATCAGCTGCGCCGGCACGGCGTGCGCCTCGCGATCGACGACGCCGGCGCTGGCTTCGCGAGCCTCAAACACATCGTCAGGCTGCTCCCCGAATTCATCAAGCTCGACCTGTTCCTGGTTCGAGACATCCACGAAGACCCGGTCAAGAGAGCCGTGGTTGCCGGGATGCTCGGCGTCGCATCGCAGATCGGTGGCAAGGTCATCGCCGAAGGCGTCGAGACCGCTGACGAGCTTCGCGTGCTTGTCGAGCTTGGCGTTGAGTGGGCACAGGGCTACTACCTTGGACGTCCCGGCCCGCTGCCGGCGGGCGTCGTGATGGAACCGTCGCGGGTCTGGGGCTCGCTGCTCTAGCCAGCCCAGGCACTGCCCCGAGCCTCAGGCGGCGCCGCTGACCTTGCCCGGTCGAAGCGAGCGTCGTTTGTCCGGGCGATGCCTGCTCACCTGATGGCGATCACCACCGGCGCGTTTCGCCTCATACATGGCGACGTCAGCGGCGCGCACCAGCTCGGCCATCCCAACCCCGTTGTGCGGCAGAACCGCGATGCCCGTGGACGCGGTGAGCGTTGATCGCGGCAGGCAGCTTCGCGGCAGCGGCAGAGCAGCCAGCCGTTCCCGAAACTCGACGGCGATGCGCTTGCCGCCAACCTCGTCGGCGTCGCGCAGCACGAGGAGGAATTCTTCGCCGCCCAGCCGCACCGCCGCGTCGCCAGACCGGATGATCCCGCGCAGCGCAGCACCCACCCGACGCAGCACGAGGTCGCCCGCGCCGTGGCCGCCACTGTCGTTGATCTGCTTGAATTTGTCGAGGTCGAGAAGGAGGATCGCCAGGGACTGGCCACTCCGCAGCGACTGCGCGAGTTCGCGCTCGCCCACCTCGCGAAGCCAGCGGCTGTTGAGCAATCCGGTGAGCGGATCGGTGATGGAGCGCTCGTTCAGCTCTCGATAGAGTTCGGCATTGCGCCAGGCCGCGGCCGCGGTATGCCCGAAGAGCGCAGCCGCCTCGAGATCCTTGGTGGTAAAGCGATCGAGACCGAGACGGCTGCAGTCGAGCACGCCGAGTCGTCGATCTCCCGCGATGAGCGGGATGATCAGATACGACTCGGGCGCCCCGACCGGGGTCCCGGGGATCGTGATCGTCGCCGGATGACTGCTGACGTCGCTGATGTTTTGCGGGACTCCGAGCTTGAAAGCCCAGCCGTTGACGCCAAGCCCCATCGGGTAGCCGAACGCCATCCGTGCTGCCGCTTCCCTGCCTGTCGCATGGACGGGCACGAACCGGTTCTGCTTCTCGTCGGCTGCGTAGATGTAGACAGCGTCGACCCGAACCACAGTCTGGAGTTGCTCGGCGATGACCGCGAAGATCGTTCTGGGGTCGTGCTCGGATTGCAACGCCGTCGCCGCGCTGATCAGCGCTTGGGGGAGCGCGGCCGGGCCCTGGCGACGGCTGCGAATCGTGTTTGCACGGCCGACGGCCGGAGAAGGCGTCACGGCGGCCGCCGTCGTGTGAAATGGGGCGGCGTGCTGTTTGCTGAACCAGTCGGGCGCGACCGCAACCACCCCTCCTGCATCGGCGGGCGGCGCGACCATCACTGGCCGGCCGAGACGCCATCCCTGGCCGAACTGCACTCCCAGGCCGAGGAGTGTCTGCAGCTCCGCATCGGTTTCGATACCCTCGGCGATGACGCGGGCGTTGATGTGAGCTCCAAACGAGAGCAGCGACACCACAAGGGCGCGGCGGGCGGCGCTGACATCGACGCGGTGGATGAGCAGCCGGTCGATCTTGACGAACTCCGGTTGCACCTCGGCGATGACCAGCATGCTGGCGTAGCCTGCTCCGGCATCATCGATCGCAATGCGAAAACCGCGCTGACGCAGGTCCGCGACCACGCGACGGAGCCGGTTGAGGTCGCTGATCGGGGTTCGTTCGCTCACCTCGAGGACGACGTCGCTCGGAGACACGCCGGCACTCTCGGCCAGCCGGGCCAGACGGTCCCCTGATGAGCGGCCCTCGACGAGCGTCTCCACTGTGACGTTGACGAACAGGGTGGCCGGGACCGTCTGCGCTGCGGCGGCGAATGCGGCGACGAGGCACGCCTCGTCAACCTTTCCCCTTACATCCGCGATTGCGGCTGCTACGAACAGCTCATCCGGGTTGCTCAGGCCAGGCCGTGGGCTGAAGCGGCAGAGCGCCTCGTACCCGAGCACGGTGCGATCTCTCAGCCGGACGAGCGGCTGGAGCGCCGCGCGGATCTCGCCCGGAGCAAGGAGCTCGAGCAGGCTCGTGCCCACATCCATCGAGGCGGCGCCGGCAACTCCGAACGGCTCCGGGGACAGGTCCGCATTGGGGTCAACTCGTGACCATGCAAAGCCCGCCAGCGCGGCGAGTGTCTCCACGAGCGTGCGCTGCGACACAACTGACGGACCCCACGCGAAGAGGACACCGAGCAGCGCATCGCCGTCCGCAATCGGTGCTGCGAGCAAGGGACCGGCTCCGAGATGGCGCCGAACCACCACCTTGTCGGCATTGGTCAGGTGGGGGAACATCGAGATGATCCGATCCGGAAACGTGTCCTCGACGGTCGACGTGCGCCGGCGAACGGCGTCGCCAAGAGCGGCGTAGGCCGCGAGCGGGAAACGCATCGCTCCGATTGGCACCCCGAGGAGCTCCTCGACCCGCGCAGCGTCTTCCTCGGGAACCGCAAGGTCGAGGACGACCACCTCGTCGCCTTGGAGCTCACCCCACGAGGCCCGGAGGCCGTGCTCCGCCAGGCATTCGAGTACGGCGGCGATGACGTCGCGGGGCCGACGCGCTCGGGTGATGGCGTGGACCATCCGGTAGCCTCGGTCTGTCGTCAACTCTGTGAACTCGCTTCGTACGGCGGAGGCGGACACGTGCCCATGGTGCGCGGGGTTGCCGATGAGGTCGTCGCGTCCATGTCACACCGACGCAGCAGCTTCGGCCGCCTGACGGGCCGTCGACGATGCCTCTCGGGGCTCACTTCGCGTCGATGCCCTCACGCCGGAGGCGCGCACAACCGGCGAGGAACACTAGGAGAACGCCGCCCAGGATGGCGACATACGCCCAGGACGTCGATGGCGTCGAATTTGCACCGGTGTCCGGCGTGGGCGGGTCGTCGTACACGGACAGCACGAACGCCGCCGACGTGGAGCCGGTCAGGGCCGCGTCACCACTGTAGACGGCCGTGATCGGGTAGGTACCGATGGCGGCAAAGGCGGTGGCGCATGATGCTGTCCCGGAGACGACCGGTTGTGCAGCGCATCCGGGGATCGGCGCACCGGCATCCATGAATGCGGCGGATCCGATCGGCGTTATCTGACCCGGCCAGACCGGAGACACCGTCGCCGTGAAACTCTCGACTTCGCCTGCCGCCCAGGTGCTGGCCGGCGACGTCACGGTCGTCGCCGATTCAGCCGGCACGACCGGCTGGTTCAGTGGCGCCGATGAGGAGCCGGCGAAGTTGGGATCACCGCTGTACGCGGCAGTGATCGCGTGGGCGCCGACGATGGTATAGGACACCGTGCACGATGCCATTCCGGCAGTCAGCGTTTGGGTCGCGCAGCCAGCGACGGTCGACGCGCCGTCCAGGAACGCGACTGTCCCGCTCGGTGTCCCGCTGGCGGGTGCGACGGCGGACACGGTGGCGGTGTAGGAAACGTCCTGGCCGGCCACCGAGGGATTCGCCGACGAGACGATCACCGCCGCCGTCGCCCCCTGGTTGATTGTCTGTGTAAATACGGAAGACGTCCAGCCGGTGAAGTTGGAGTCACCGCTGTACAGGGCAGTGATGGCACGCGCGCCGGCTGTGTCGAATGTCGTCGCGCATGATGCCGTTCCCACACCGGTCACCGCCTGAGACGCACACGCGGCGATCGGCACGCCGCCGTCCAGGAAGGCGACGCTGCCGGTGGGGGTGCCAGAACCGGGGGCGGTCACGTTGACGGTCGCCGTTATAGCCACAACCTGCCCCGTGACGGATGGATTCACCGAGGACGCGAGCGCCATCGACGTCGCTGCCGGGTTGATGGTCTGGGTGAATGACGGCGACATCGATCCGGTGAAGTTGGCATCACCGCTGTAGATGACTGTGATCGAATGGGTGCCGACGCCGGCGTACGCAACATCGCACGACGCGACCCCAGCCAAGAGCGGTTGTGCCCCACAACCGGCGATGGCCGAGACGCCGTCGAAGAACGCGAAAGTCCCCGTTGGAGTGCCGGCGGCTGGCGCGACGGCGGTAACGGTGGCCGTGTAGGACACTGACTCACCCGATACCGATGGGTCGTCCGACGAGGTCACCATGCTGGAGGTCGCGCCCTGGTTGACGGTCTGCGTGAACATGGGAGACGTTGAGCTTGTGAAGTTGGCATCACCGTTGTAGACGGCTGTGATGTCGTGCCCTCCCACTCCGGGGTACATGGTGGTGCAAAGAGCGACGCCGCCGACCGTCGGCTGCGCGAAGCAGCCGATGACTGTGGTGCCACCGTCTGTGAACGTCACGGTTCCGGTCGGAGTCCCGGCAGCCGGCGCGGTCGCGGTGATAATCGCCGTGTACGTCACCGTCTGCCCGGACACGGACGGATCCACCTGCGAGGTGACCCCCGTTGTGGTTGCGCCCTGGTTGACCGTCTCGGTGAGGATCGGAGATGTCGAGCCGCTGAAGTTGGGGTCACCGGCGTACACGGCGCTGATCAGGTGCGCACCAGCTGTCGCGAACGACGCCGCGCACACGGCAGTGCCCAAAGTCGACACGGCCTGCGCTTCGCAACCCGGGATCGCGATGCCGCCATCCTCGAACATCACGCTCCCGGTTGGCGTCCCGGTTCCTGGTGCGATCACACTCACCCATGCGGTGATGGTCACGGACTGACCGGCAACCGACGGATTCACTGAGGATGCGACGGCAGTCCACGTCGACGCCTGGTTGACGTCCTGGGTCATGACGGGCGATGTTGAAGCTGCGAAGTTCGTATCGCCGGCAAAGATCGCCGTGACCGAGTGCGTCCCGGCTACGGGATATGTGATTGAGCAGGTGGCGGTACCGGAGGTCAGGGGGCTCGCTCCACAGCCAGTGATCGTCAGCCCACCATCCTCGAAGCTGACCGCTCCGGTGGGCATGCCCGCCGCGGGTACGACGACGCTCACCGTCGCTGTGTAGGTCACCAACTCGCCCGACACCGAGGGGTTCACGGATGATCCGACCACCGTCGTGGTCGATCCCAGATCCACAGCCTGCGTCAGGACAGGTGATGTGCTGGTCACATAGTTCGAACTGCCGTTGTATACGCCGCTGATCGAGTGCAGACCCACCGTCAGCGCGGCTGTGGTGCACGTGGCGACTCCCGCAACCAGCGTGACGCCACCGCACCCCGCGATGGCGGCCGCGCCGTTGTGGAACGCCACCTTACCGGTCGGAGTACCCGAGCCAGGAGCGTTGGCGGTCACAGTGGCGGTGAAGGTCACCGACTCACCGAACACCGTCGGATTCACTGTCGCCGTCGCCAGCGTGGTGGTCGGGTCAGCGGTCACGACCTGGGTCATTACAACCGAGGTGCTCGCAGCATTGCTCGCGTCACCGCTGTAGACCGCGGTGATCTTGTGTGAGGCCACCGTCGGAGACACGGTGCACGACGCCGAGGCGGCGGTCACCACCACGGCGACGCAACCGGCGATGTTGGCGCCACCATCTCGGAAGGTGATCGTCCCGGTCACCGTCGGACCGCCGGCGACGGTCGCGGTGTACTGAATGCTCTGACCAAACACCGATGGGTTCGCGCTGGACGCGACGGTCGTCGTCGTCGCGCTGACCACCGTCTGTGTGAGCGGTGGTGACGTGCTCGTGGTGAAGTTGCCGTCGCCGCTGTATACCGCAGTGATGGTGTGCACGCCGGCGACCAGCGCATTGGTCGCGCATGTCGCGGTCTCCGCCGCACCGATAACCTGGGCGGTGCAGCCGGCAACGGCCACTCCACCATCCTCGAACGCGACCGTGCCGGTGCGCGTCCCCGACGCGGGAGCGACCGCATTGACGGTCGCGGTGAATGTCACGGTGACACCGGTGCTCGAAGGATTCAGCGAGGACACGACCTTGGTTGTGGTCGCGCCCTCGTTGACCGTCTGCGTGAAGGGTGACGATGTGCTCGCCGCGAAGTTGGCATCACCGCTGTAGGTGGCGGTAATCGTGTTCGCGCCGATGGCCAGGATGTTCGTGACGCATGTGGCCTTCCCCGAGACGGGCACCACCTGCGCGCTGCAACCCGCGAGGTTGACGCCGCCAACTTGAAACACGACAGTCCCGGTCCGCGTCCCCGAGGCGGGTGCCGTGGCGGTGACGTTGGCGGTGAGCGTGACGTTTGCGCCGGTGCTCGACGGGTCGGCCGACGAACTCAGGGCGACCGCAGTCGCGCCGAGGTTGACGGTCTGCGTGAGGACTGCCGCTGTGGACGTCGCAAAATTGGCGTCGCCGCTGTAGATCGCCGTGATGGTGTGCGTCCCCGGTCCGGCGTAGGCGACTGCGCACGTCGCCGTGCCGGCGACGGCGACTGCCTTGGCACCGCAGCCCGCGATGACGACACCGCCGTCCTGAAACGCCACCGTGCCGGTACGCGTCCCCGACGCGGGCGCGACGGCGCTGACTGTGGCCGTGTACGTCACGGTCTGACCGCTCACCGACGGGTTGACCGACGGCGCCACGATCGTGGTGGTGGATCCAATGTTGACCACCTGTGTCACAGCGACCGATGTGCTGGTGGCGTATGTTGCGTTGCCGCTATAGACAGCGGCGACGGCATGCGATCCGACCGCGAGGGCGGCGGTCGTGCAGCTGGCGACTCGAGCCGCGACCGGCCTGTTGACGCAGCCGGCAATGTTGACCCCCGCGTCCTGGAAGGTGACGGTACCGGTCGGTGCCGGCGCAACCGGGGTGATCGTCGCGGTGAAGACGACCGGCTGCCCCCACGCGGATGGATTGGTCCCCGAGATCAGGGTCGTGGTCGAGGCCGACAGCGCGTGTCCGATGATGCCGCCGGAGAACAGCGACACCGCGCCGGCGGTGAGAGCAGCCCCGACCTGGCGAACCACCCGCGTGCCGCGATGGCGCGACGCGGTCACGGCTCTGACCCGACTTCCGCTCAATGCGGTCGACCCCGGCTCGGCTCTCCCTTTCATGGTGCTGCGTCCTGCTCAGACGACCTGCAGCGCAGTCGACTTGTCGTGCATGCGCAAGGTGGAGACGTGCGCGAAGCAACGGATCAACTCCCACAAGCCGCCCCCAGGGTTCGGGGTCAAGGCGGCGCGTTCGGGAGTCAGGTGCGGGTCCCCTTTCGATATCGAGTTCATCTGACTGATGACAGGATCTCGCCCGCCAAAACCGTTGGAGTGGCAGGTTTCTCAGCGCTTGAACTTTCGTGACCTGTGAGCGACTGTGCGTGACCTGTGCCCAACACCGTCATAGTTCGCCAGGACGTTCGCAACTGCGCGGGGCGCCTGTCACGCTCCCGCGACAACCCTCTGAGACAGCCGGGCTCGATCGGGTGTCAGATTGGCCTTGGGCCGGATACTCGGCGCCGAGCGGTGAGCCGCCGTCGCTGAGTTCCTGCAGTTCTGCCGCCGTGTACCAGCATTCAACAAGACGGCGCCATCCGTCCAGACGGGACGTCGGCGGGTGGACACTCGTCTGACAACGACCTCGGTATCGCAATTCCACCGGTTCGCGCTTTTGACAGCCGCCTGAGCCTGTGACTGGAGACCCGGCAAATGAACTCGTGGCGCAATCCCTTCACGGGACAGCGGTTGAGAGCCCGCTTTCGCTGGGCGGCGCTTCTGATGCTGCTTCCTCTGATGGGTCTTGCCGGCGTTTCAGGAGCCGGGTTGGTAGTAAGTACGAGTGCATCGGCTGCCCTCGACGCCGCCCAGCAGGTCAGCGCGTCGGTATCCGGCGTTGATGAGGATGTGCAGCACTTCGGCCTGGTCGCTCTCGACGTGGTGATCGGCCGCGGCACCGACGATCTCAGCGCCATGAGCGCCTCTGAGAAGCAGGTCGACTCCGACTTTGAGGCACTGGAAACAGCGCCGGGGATGACTGCCGCCCAGTCTCAGGCTCTGCCCGGCCTGACGTCGCAGTGGAACGCGACGGCGGTTAACAGAGCGGCGATTCGGGCGGTCGGTACCTCCTCGGGTGCGGATCCCGCCACGGCGAGCACGCTTGAAGACGCGCTCGACGCTGATGTGACGTCGGTGACGAGACGCGTCCTTGCTCTCGAGACGATCGGGAATGCTCACGTCGCCGGGTTACGCCAGGAGCGCGATGCGGCGGTGCGAACGTCCGCCGTCGCGGTGGTGCTTGCCCTTGTGCTCGGTCTGGCGATCGCGCTGTTGTTGTCGAGCCGCCTCGCCCGGTCGGTGCTCCGCCCGCTCACCGCACTGAAGCAAGCCACCGCCCGGCTCGCCGCCGGCGACCTACGACACCGGGTCGCGGCAGGAGGTGGCGATGAGATCGCCGAGTTGGGAGAGGCGTTTGACAACCTGGCTGATCAGCTCGCAGGGGAACGCGACGCAGTGCAGTCGAGAGAGCGGCGGCTCGCCGCACTCGTCGAGAACGTCGGTGATGGAATCCTCGTGATAGACGCCAACAGGCAGATCGTGTTCGCGACACCGTCATTCCGGGAATATCTCGACATTGACGGTGTTGCCACTGCACGGCTCGCCAATATCGTGCATCCGGACGATTTGGAAGAAGTTGGCGAGGCGTGGAACCGGAGTGTGGCCGGTGGCGATGGATTCGCGCTCGACGTCGAGGCTCGACTCAAGCACGGTGACGGCAGCTGGCATCATGTTTGGGCGAGGGTCACCAACCGCTTCGGCGATGCGGCCGTGGCCGGGATGGTGATCAACGTCAGCGATGTGAGTGAGCGCCATGACTACGAGCAGCGACTCACGTTCCAGGCGCAGCACGACTCGCTCACGGGGCTGGCCAACCGCGATCTGTTCACCCAGCGGTTGGAAGCATCGGCGGCTCTGGACGGACATCCGCGAGTCAACAGCGTGCTGTGCCTCGACATCGACGACTTCAAGCGGATCAATGACACCCTCGGGCATCAAGCAGGCGATGCCTTCCTCGTGGCGACGAGCGAGCGTCTGGTCGCCTCGGTGCGTCCGTCGGATACGGTGGCGCGTCTCGGGGGCGATGAGTTCGCCATCCTGCTCGATGGAAACGACGCGGGCGAGGCCATGGCCGCGACGGAACGCCTGATCAGATCAGTGCAACGACCGCTGGTGCTCGCCGGGAAAGACGTTGCTCCGCGTATCAGCGTCGGTATCGCCTCGACAACTGCCGGGGCCGGCCTGCAGACCTTGCTCGCCGACGCCGACCTGGCAATGTATTTCGCCAAGCGCTCCGGGAAGGCCCGGTACCACGTGTTCGCACCGGAGATGCGCAGCGAGCTCCTCGACCGGCTCCAGCTGGGTGAAGATCTCCGAGCGGCGATCGAGTCCGGCGGCATCAACGTCAATTACCAGCCGATCGTTGAGCTCGAGACGGGGTCGATCGTTGGTGCCGAGGCGCTGGCGCGCTGGCGTCACCCCACCCGCGGATTGGTGGGTCCCACGGTGTTTATCGCGCTCGCCGAGGAACTCCGTGTCGTCGAGCGCATCGACGCTCTCGTGTTGCGTGAGGCGTGTACGCAGGGTCGGAAATGGGCCGATGCCGGCCTGCCCGTCATGCGCATGGCCGTGAACCTGTCGGGGAGCAATCTCGCCAGGTCTGATCTGGTTGCGAGCGTCGCCGCAATACTCGAAGAGACGGGCTTCTCAGCCGCCAACCTCGAACTTGAGCTCACTGAGGGCGTGGTGATCGCCGAGTCCGATGCCGTGCTGGCAACGCTGGACGACCTCAAAGCGCTCGGTCTTCACCTTGCCATCGATGACTTTGGCACTGGATACTCGGCGCTCTCGCGGCTGAGGGTGCTGCCGTTCGACACTCTCAAGGTTGACAAGGTCTTCGTCGACGAGCTGGCCTCTGCCGACCCGGGAACAACGTTGGCTGAGAGCATCCTCGATATGGCACGAGTCCTCCGCCTCAAGGTCGTGGCTGAAGGCGTTGAGACACCCTTGCAGGCGGATTTTCTGCGCCGTCGCGGCTGTGACTTCGCCCAGGGCTACCTCTTCAGTCGCGCCGTCGAGCCGTCGGCCTTCGAGGCGTTACTCGCTCAAGGGGGAGTGCTGCCGGTCGCCGCCATGTGCGCGATCGCGTAGAAGCGCGCCGCTCACCCAACAACTAGGCTGTGTAGCCGCGCAATACGTTGTCGACGATGCGTTTCGCGAAGTCGAGATCGAGAACACCGCCGAACATCAGCCGAAAGTAGACGGGTCCGACCAGCAGCTCGGTGGCGACTCCGGGATCTGCATCAGCGCGCAGATCACCACGCGCGATCCCACGTTCGATCACCTTGGCAATCTCAGCGCGACGAGCCTCGACAACGCTCGCGCGAAATGGGTCACCGATCGACGGGTTGCTCGCGATCTGTGAGAGCAGCGCCCTGATGACCGGTCCGAAGTCCGACTCGGTGACGGCCCGCATCGGGTTGATGACCGCAGCGAGCATCTCGTCGCGTGTGTTCCCCGAATCAGCGACTTCGATGTGCGGCGCGGCCAGGTGAGAGAGCAAGTCCTGGGCGAGCGCTTCCTTGGATGGCCAGCGGCGGTAGATCGTCGCCTTGCCCACGCCGGCCCGAGCGGCGACATGCTCGAGGCGCATGGCAGCAAAGCCCTTCTCGATCAGGAGTTCGCGTGCCGCGGTGAGGATGGCCTGGTGCGCGCGCTCGCTTCTTGGCCGACCGCTCCGCGCCGGAGCAGGGGGGGCTGAGCTGGACGCCACGGTTGAAGCCGGCTGAATTCGCATCAGGTGCTATAATACGAAACGCATCGTATCGATGTTTGGAGACCAAGAATGACCACGACAGACGACACCCGCATTGTGGCGCTCATCGAGCGCGCCGAGCGCGAGACACCCTTCTGCGACTGCGGCGCCCCCATGGCAGCGATGGCTCGGAACGGCCAGATCTGGCTTTATTGCACGGCCCACCAGAATCCTCCCGGCGGCACCCTTCGCCGCGTCCTCGCCAGCGTGGCGTCCATCGGGCACACGCGCCGGCTCCTCGTCGACCCGGTTTAGACCAAGACTGGCGGAACCCTTCGGGCCTCCCTGGCTTGCCCTCGGTTGACCAGCTAACGAGCCAATGAGGACGTGGTGCGCTGCGGTGGCGACATCGCCACCGCAGGCCTTCCTGTGGCACCACCGCGCGGACATATCCCCACCCCGAACCCGACTGGCGTCGTCGGGATCATGCTTGGCCGCCCTGACCCGGCACCGCTCAGACGGCGCTCAGATGAGAGGACACTCCCGCCCGCGCAGTAACAACTGCAGCAACAGCGTCACCGGAACATCCGGCCACGCCGCTTGCCCACGCCGGCGACACGGAGGACGGCAAGCAGGATCACCGCGCCGAGAAACGCGATAACGATTTCCACGAAAATAGACTTGCTCGTGGTCGCCGTGGTCACGCCAAGATAGCGAGCCAGGAACCCGCCGGCGATTGCGCCGACAATCCCGACCACGATGTCGCCGACCAGGCCCATGCCATGGCCGGTCATGACTCGGCTTGCGAGGAAGCCCGCGATCAAGCCGATCAGGGCCCAGATGAACAGCGACTCGGGGTCGAGCGTTATCGAAACCAGTGCAAGCATGTCCTGTTCTCCTCGTGCTAAGCGTGCGTGCTCGTCACGCGATCACAGCCTGTGTCGGACTCCGCAACAATTGCAGTAACAGGCCACGAAGACCCCCCTCGGGTCAATTCGACTTCGCCTCCCGCCCCGGGTGATCGATCGGCCACGAGTTGTTCGACACGGTTGAGGACGTCTTCACCACTCGAGGCGGGGTTGGCGGCGCGCTGAAAGGCAATTCCGAATCGTTGACATATTGAGCCGACTGCCGCTCCATAAGTTGCTGTCGTGTCGATTGCGTCTGTTTACGCATCACGTTCTCCGATACCCGCATCGGGCGGCGATCAGACCGCCGCTGCTGCCATCGCCGGCATGACGCCCAGCTGGGTGAGCACATCAACCTGGTCGAAGCAGATCCGCGCTTCCAGCGCGAGGTCGCTCTCGAAGCGCGTGATCAGGACAGCTTTGATGGCAATCCGCCTTCCCGTCGCAGGTACGAGGCCGACCACCGCATTTGCCAGAGGACCGCGATGCGTCCCTTCAAAGGTCACTTCCTCGACAACCCATGGGCCGCTGATCAGCTGGTTGCGGATCGTCAACTTGCCGTCGGGGCAGGCTGCCAGCCACTGCATCGCGTAGCCCGTCGCCTCGACTCCACGCAGGTGAACATCTCCCGGTGCGCTGAACGTGGCGTTGGGATGGGTCAGCCCGCGCATCGCATCCTCGTCGTGAGCGTTGAACGCCTTCATGAAACGGGCGGCGGTCTCGCGTACCTCTGTCATTCCTCTTCCTCCTCACGGGATGAGTACGAATGCGAGGGCCAAGAGAAGGGCTTGAAGGAGCCGAACGGCCACCCCGGCGGGCTGCCCCGACCTGCGCCTAGAAGGCTCTCGCCTCAGTCCTGGAACCATCACAACATACCAGTTTGGCCGATAAATTGTTGCGCCGCCGTGCTAGTATGGTGGGGCGATTACAAGCTCTCATCCACTCTCTGTCGTCGAGGCTGCCGCGAGGCTAAACGCCTCCCCCGCTTACGTGCGTCGCTTGCTCGCCAGCCGGCGGCTGTTCGGCATCAAGGTTGGACCGGTCTGGGGCGTCTACCTCGAGGACGTGGAAACCTTCCTGCGGGGACGCCGTCCGCCTGGTCGCCCGCGCAAGGCTGCGGCGCGCCCCATCGGTGAGGAGGACACGCGAAACCGCATCAGCGATGAGCGCGCCGCGGCGGGGACTGACGAGGCACTCCTCAAGCCGAAGGCTGAAGCGTAGCCCAACGTCAGCGCAGGCCGATGGGACCGGCGACGCCAAGCGTCGGACGCCCGCGGAGTGATATCACGGCACCGCCATCATCCTCGGTCGTCTGAGCTGACGCACTCGGGCTGATTGGTCGATTGTGCGCGCCGAAGTAGCACTGTCCGCAGGTCACGCACTTCGCGGTGGGGCGAAGCACCGGGTCGATCCAGTTCGCCTTACGGAGACGCGGAAACGTCAGCGGTATCAGCCGCTCGCCACCGCACCCGACGCATCGGAGAGCAGGAATAGCAGGAAGATGTGTAGTCATCGCGTCCGCCCTTGTTGTGGATCCCTGTCCCCGACCGCAGCCTGCGCCGAGTGAGCCGTCGGCGTCTGTCCGATGGCAGACCCTCGCTGCACACCGGCTCGAGATCGCGGGCGCGCGGGGACCCGTTCACGGTGTCGAAGGCCCGTTGCGCTCGTGGACACAAGGAGTCACTGCGCGTAGCATCTGAGACGCGAGGCGAAGGGTAGCGGTCGGCCCGTCAACATGGCTTGGCAGCAGTCGCGACCGGGGGCAGCGCAGGGTGGACAGCGGCGCAGTTGTCTCGGGGAAGATTAACCGGCTGCTCGAAACTGTTCCAGCCGCGCAACGTCAGCGCCTTACGGCAGCCATCAGCACCGTCCGGCTCGAACCCAGGACCGTGCTTTTCGAGCCACGTCAGCACATCGACGTCGTCGACTTCCCGCGCACCTGCGTGGTCTCACTGGTCACGCCGTTCCACGACGGCACCACTGTCGAGGTCGCTGCAGTTGGCAGCGAAGGCATCGTTGGGGTACCACTGGCGCTTGGGGGAGCGCTCGCGGTTCAGGCGATCTGTTCTGTCGGCGGCTGGAGCGACCGTATGGACGCGACCACCTTCACGCACGAAGTCGAGAGCGACGGCGATCTGCGCAAAGTCGTGGACGACTATGTGCGTGCCGTCTTCAATCAACTCTGCCAGGCGGTGGCGTGCAACCGGCTGCATTCCACGACAGAGCGTCTCGGACGTTGGCTGCTGGCGTGCTGCGATCGCATCGGCACCGACGAGGTCGCCATCACCAAGCAGCTCCTCGGCCGGTTGCTCGGTTCCAGCGAGGCCACCGTACGCGGCTCCTTATTGACCCTTCACGCGGCCAGGCTCATCAACTCGCACGGTGGGCGGATAACCATCCTCGATCGCCCCGGACTCGAGGCACGAGGGTGCGAGTGCTACGGCGTTATCAAGATGGAGTTGGACGGGGTCATCCTTAGGGCAACGAATCGTTCCCGCGACGCACGCGCGATTGCGCTGCTCGAGTAGTCAGCGCGGATCGACGGCGACGCTGATGCCGTTTCGCCCTCGAGGCGAAGCGTTCACCGTTCCACTCCCGGTCATACTCGCCGGACATGAGCGCGTCGGATCCAGCCATGAAGTCAGCCGCGTGGGTGGCGTCGTCCAGTGGCTCCGCCGCCGGTCACGAGCAGGAGTGGGTTCGAGAGTTCGACGACCCGGCACGAGAGTGGCGCCGGCTCTTCTCTGAGGTACTCGGGACCTTCCTCCTCGTGCTCGCCGCGGTTGGAGCGGGAGTCACCGAATCCGTGACCGGCGTTGCGATTTCCCGAGCTGCCGCCGTCACCGCGCCCGGCCTCACGGTGATGGCCGTGATCCTCTTCATGGGGAAAGTTGGTGGCGCACACCTGAACCCCGTCGTCAGTCTGGCCTTCGCCCTTCGCTCGGAATTCCCCTGGCGCAGGGTGCCGGGCTATGTGCTCGCCCAGATCGTGGGAGGCGTGCTCGCATGCCTCGTCTTATGGGCCGTGGTCGGCCGCCCCACGACGCTCGGCGCGACCGTCCCGGCCCCAGGTCTTGGCGATGTCCGAGCGATGCTCGTGGAGGTGGTGCTCACCATGGGCTTGGTGAGTGTCATTCTGGGCACGGCATCAAGTGCGCAGAACGTGGGAGGGCTGTCTGCGGTTGCAGTGGGCGCCTACATCGCGCTGGCAGGATTGTGGTCGAGCCCGCTCAGCGGAGCATCGATGAATCCGGTGCGATCATTCGCGCCTGACCTCATCCGAGGCGACCTCGCGCATACCTGGGTCTATGTAGTTGGCCCCGCTATCGGCGCCGTCATCGCGGCTTTCTTTGCATTCCTGCTGCGAGGTCGAGGTGGAGATCCCGCAGCGAGACGTGCAGCGGAAGGAGAACCTCCAACCACCTAACCTTGGGGCATCCGCACCCAGCGCGCATTCGCCCACGAGTGGAGGCCGAGCGCCACGAAGCCCAAGGCGACCACCGCAAGCAGGGCGTGGCCAAGGGGTTCGCGTGCAAGCGCGGAGAATGCCGGTCCAAAGCTGTGCGCATCGTTCGCCTCGTGGTGAAGTCCGGCGATCAGGATGAATATCCCGACCACGCTGAAGATGACGCCCCGCGCGACCATGCCGAAGCGCCCGAGCCCGTCGACGGTGATGCGCTGCGCACGAGTCATCTGGTTGCGTTTGAGATCCCCACGGAATCCGGCCTTGTAGGCGTCTGCAAATTGACCGAGTCCGCCGAGAATGCCGATGACGCCGGCGACGGTCACGATCACTCCCCCAGCGGGCAGCTGGAGTGCCCACCCCACGATCTGCTGCACCCCGTCGCCGCTGCCGCGTTTGGTTCCACCGAAAAGGAGCCCGGTCGCAAACACCGCGAGTGCCGCGTAGTTGAGTCCGCTCCAGGCGAAGCCGATGCGTGATGCGATGCCCGGTGGATCGTCACCGCGGTGGAGCGGATCGTAGATGGCACGGATCAGGCCCCAACCAGCGTATGCGAGCAGGGAGACAACGACGACGAACAGGAAGAGCCGTCCCACCGGGTTCTCGCCCAGAGGCGCGAGCGTCCCGCGTTGATCGGTGCTGCCCGAATCGAGGCCCACCGCCAACCCGAGAGCAAGGACGCCCATGGTGCCGTAGATGATTCCGCGCACAACATAGCCGAGACGGGCTGCGCGCTCCGCCCACGGACTGGTGATGACCTTCTTGGCGTGACGCCGCACCGCGCGGGCGGCGGGATGTGCGGTGGTCTTGCGCCGGCGTTCGCGACGGCGGGCGGGGACCACGGCCTTATCGGTCATGCGGGCACGATCACGCGAAGCGCACCAGGAACAGACTCGACGGTCACCGGTGTCCGACCGATGCGTTCGTTGTCGGCAACGACCGCTGTCCTCGGCTTGGTGGTGATCGTCAGAGAGTTGAATTGAAAGCTGGCGCCGTCTCCGTCGGCATGCTTGCCCACCGCAGATGCGACAAGCCGGCTCACGAGGTCGGACCGTGAGGCTCCGACGCTGATGCTGAGCTCGAGAAATGGGTCCGTCGGATCGGTGTTGCCGACCGGCAACCGCGAGCCAGTGGCAGGCGTGTTCGTGAACACCAGCGACCGGCTGCGCCCATGGGCGATAAATGCGCCTCGCGTTGCGAAGGCGAAAGAGTCTGCCCTGACGACGGCATCGAGCTCCGGGGAAAGCTCGCCGAATGCTCGGTCCTTGGTTTTTTCACCGAGAACGATGGCGTGGCCAAAGAAGCCGATCGCCGCGGTCTCCAGGAAGTAGCGGCCGTTGATACGTCCCAGTGTCACCGGGCGGGTCGCGCCCGCTCGGACCACGGCGATCGCCCGATCGAGGCTCGGAGGTATCGCCAGGCTGTGCGCAAAGTTGTTGAAGGTACCGAGCGGGATGATGCCCAGCCGGCGCCTGCTCCCTGCCATGGCGCGCGCCACGAAGCTGACGGTGCCATCGCCACCCGCGACCACGACGGTCGCACGGCCGCTAAGAGAGCTGCGGAAGTCATGACGCGAATCGAATGCGATCTGCTCGTAGCGGGGAAACGCAGCATCGAGCTTGCGCTGCACCGCAGGCGTGACGCGCTTCGCATCGCGGCTGACGATGAGCAGGCGTGTCACGGTCCCATCGCCGCGGGTCATGCGTGCGACCGTCGCGACGCCGACCGACTGGCGGGAAACCAGCGGCGGCTCGGCGTCGGCAGCCAGCGCTCGGGCAGCCAGAGAATGAAGGCCGACCAGGCCACACCAAGAAGGAATCCTGCGATGACATCGGTCGGCCAGTGCGCGCCGGCCCAGATGCGCCCGATGCAGGCGAACAGGATCACGAGACCTGCGACGATCCAGGTGATCACCCGCCAGCGCGGACCGACATGCGGTGATATCGCGATAGCGAGCATGAAGGCCAGCCAGGTGAAAAACAGGGCGTGGCCACTCGGATAGCTGTATCCACTCGAGGGGTTGAGGATCGTGACCACGTCGGCGGTGGGTCGATGACGGGCAACCGAGACCTTGACGATCTGAGCGAGCAGACTGCCGATCGCTCCGAGCGCCATCAACCAGCCTGCCCGCCGATCCCAGAGAAAGAGACCCACCACGACAGCGACGCCGAAGAGGTCCTGGATCAGTCCACCGGTGACGTTGGTGAGGGTCATCCAGTAGGTGAGAGGGCCCCAGGAGACGTGCTGCACAGCGCGCTCGACCGGGAGATCGAACCCCGAGCGGGTGACGCCGGTCACGACCAGGATCGTCACGACGACGAACAGCAGCAACGAGACCAGGGACAACGGTCCAAGCCACCGACGAGCCAAGGGTCCGGGTTCACCGGAAAGGATCTCGCCGGCCGCCCGGGATCCATCTTCGAGAGTGGAGTCGACAGGTTCCGTGGTCACTCTCGGCACACCACTGGGCTCAACATGATACCAACGGTATAATATTTGGTGATGGCTGGTGACGTTGCCGCCTCGCGTGTCAGGCCCCCGGCGAGGGCATCCACCACCTGGCTGCACCGGCTGACGGGTGACGTCAACGGCACCCTCATGACGGTTGCGCTCGTCGCTGCGCTCCTCTTCGTCCTGCTCTCCGTGCTGGTGGTGATGCACCCTGCGCCGTTCTTCTTCGACCGGCCGATTGAGGTGGCCGTGCAATCCGTCAATGCAGGACCCTTTGACTGGTTCAATGCCTTCGTCTCCGCGTTTTCAGGGTTCGTCGGCATCGGTGTTGGCGCCGGGGTCATCGCGATCACGTTCCTCTTCCGGCGCCGCGCCACGCTGCTCGTCGCGTTCTCGGCAATCTATGCCGCCATCTACAACATCGTGAACATCGTCGTGAGCCGGCCTCGCCCCACCGGTGTTGCACACACGACCTCAAAGCTCATGGGTTACAGCTATCCCAGTGGGCACGTCGGCTTCTTTGTGTGGCTGAGCGTGCTCGCCATGGTCCTGCTGGCTCGCAGGCTCCCCCGACCGCTCTACGTCGCGTGTTGGTGTCTCGCGGTGGTGTGTGTCGCAGCAGCGGCGCTCAGTCGCATCTATGTCGGCGCTCACTGGCCGAGCGATGTCGTCGGCGGCCTTCTTGTCGGGGTTGCGTGGACCTGTTTGAGCCTGTCACTTGGCCGGCTCACCCGACCGGCATTCGCTCGAGCCCGACCGGAAGCCACGTGATCGCCGAGGCGCTTGCCCGTGTCGACGAACAGCTCGGCGAGGCGATCGAGAAGGCCAACCGCCGCCACCACCTCCGGCGTTTGACGCGGCTGGGATGGCACCAAGCATTCCACGGCAACGCCCAGGGCTGGGGCAGTGGAACCGCCCCACGCGAGGGCAATCGAGTCGAGATGCACGTCGATGGCACCTCGGCGCTCCCGGCCATCGTGGCCGCGGTACGCGGCGCTCGTTCGTTCGTGCACGTGGCTGGATGGACGGTGAACCCGAACTTTGTGATGGAACGGACTCCGCAGCAAGTGACGCTGCGAGAGCTCCTGTCCGAGACGGCCCGTAGCATCGATGTGCGCGTGCTCGTGTGGGCCGGAGCGCCCGTTCCGGTGATGCACCCGACGCGTGCCGAGGCGCGGCAACTGATCGACAGGTTGGTGCAGGGCACGCGCATTCGGGGCGCACTGGACAAGCGCAACCGTCCGATGCACTGCCATCACGAGAAGCTGATCATCGTCGACGGAACCGTGGCGTTCGTTGGGGGCATCGATCTCACTGATCTCGCGGGTGACAGGTTCGACGGGCCGCCCCACGCGAAGACCACGCAGCTGGGATGGCACGACGCCGCTGTATCGCTCACCGGTCCGGCGGTTGCAGACGTCGCGGAGCACTTCTCGATGCGGTGGCGGGCGACCACGGGCGAGTCATTGCCAACGCCGATCGTGCCGGCTTCGACGGGTTCAAGCCGCGTGCAGGTGGTTCGGACGGTCCCGGAGAAGATGTACCCGGATCTCCCCAAGGGCGACTTCACCATTCTCGAGGCCTACATGGGCGCCATCCGGCGCGCGAAGCGGCTGATCTATCTGGAAAACCAGTTCCTCTGGAGCGCTGAGGTCGTGGCGTTGCTGCGCGAGAAATTGCTGCGGCCACCAACCGATCAGTTCCGGCTCATCCTCGTGCTGCCACGCCGGCCGAATAACGGCAACGACGACACGCGCGGCCAGCTCGGAGTTCTCGAAGCGGCGGACCGCCACCACCGGCTGTTGTTTGGCACCATGGGGACGCCGGGTCGCGAACGACCCGGCGTCTATGTCCATGCAAAGCTGGCGATCGTTGACGACGAGTGGCTCACGGTTGGATCCGCGAATCTCAATGAGCATTCGCTCTTCAACGACACGGAGGTCAATCTCGTCACCGACGACCCGGCGCTCGCTCGACGCGTCCGCGAACAGTTGTGGAGCGAGCATCTGGCAATCGACTGCAGCGGCCGGGATTCACTCGAGGTCATCGAGTCGGAATGGCGACGCATCCTGAGCGCGCCGCCGCCGCATCGCCAACCGCTGCGACCCCTCCCCGCCGTCTCGCGGCGATCGGCGCGCTTGCTCGGACCCTTGAAGGGGTTGGCCGTCGACGGGTAGCGGGCTCAGGTGTCCGACGGCCGCTGCTTGAGCTTTCGCCAGCCGCCAGCACGGTTGTTGGCGACGATGTGTTGGAACATGGCAGCCAGCGCCAGCGTGTTGAGGCTCTCGCCGTCCCGGACCGCCACGGTGCGAGCGGTCTTGTTGTCATGGCCGGCGGTGATGATCCCGTGGGGATCGGGCACGATGCCGCCGTCATAGAGAAAGATGTCCACATGATCCTTGGCTGCCAGGAGCGCGCAGATGTTGCCCTGCAGGACAAAGTACGGTTGCGTGCTGCGTTTGATGGTCTCGGTGACGTCTGCGTCGACGGAATGGACAAGATCGCGCACGTCGCGGCAGATCCTCTGCTGCCATGCCGGGAGCCTGTTGATGTACGCATCGACGCGAGGATCTTTGCGGTACGTCATGGATCGCGATCCTAACGGTCTCATCGAGCATCCGGCTCAGACGGAAACGAGGTCGCTGGTTAGGACGCTCGTGCCGATTGGAGTTGCCCGTTCTCAGATTCTGGGAGAGGCGCAAACTGCGGATCTGGCAGCGCAAGGTCTCTTGCAGACATCGGCTCACTGATGAAATATCCCTGGGCCATGTCGCAGCCGATGGCGGTGAGGAGGTCGAGGGCGACCAGATCCTCGATCCCCTCCGCGACAACGCGCATGTTCAGCTTGTGGCCCAGCGCGATGGTCGCTCGAACCAGGGCGAGATTGCGCTCGGTGTCTCCAGTGGCCAAACGGGTCAGGAAGCTGCGGTCAAGCTTCAGTTCGCTGACAGCGAGACTGCCGAGGTACGCGAGCGACGTCACTCCGGCACCGAAGTCGTCGATGGACACACCCAATCCGAGATTCCGCAGCTGCGTGATCACCAGCTTGCAACGCTCGAACTCCCTGATGATGGTCGTCTCGGTGATCTCGAGGATCAGCGCCGAAGGGCTCAGATTGTGGCGCTCGAGCGCGCCCATCACGGACTTGCTGAATCCCGGATCGAGAAGGTTCGTCGCTGAGACGTTGACCGAGACGGTCAAGCGCCGACCCTCCGCGTGCCAGGCCGCACATTGAGTCACCGCTCGTTCAAGGACCAGCGCGGTCAGGGGGCGCATGAGTCCGGCCTCCTCGGCAAGAGGTACGAAGTCCAGCGGTGGGATCAGCCCGAGTCGTGGATGAGTCCAGCGCAACAGCGCTTCCATAGCCGTGATTTCGCCGGTGGCGAGATCGACCTGGGGCTGGTAGTGGACTTCGAGGTGACCTTCGGCAATGGCATCACGCAGCTCGTCGACGAGTCGCAGACGGTTGCCGTCGTCGTCGATGTCATGCCGGTAGGTCTCGCACGGCGATGGGCCTACTTTGGCGCGATACATGGCGAGGTCCGCGCAGCGCAGGAGGCCGATGCCGTCGGTTGCGTCGACCGGCGCACTGGCGATGCCGATGCTGGCACCGACACGCACGGTCACCGCGTCGAGCACGAATGGCTCTTCGAGCTCGGCGATGAGGCGGTCGGCGACCGCAACCGCGTACTCCGAAGTGGCGTCCATGATGAGCACGGCGAGTTCATCACCGCCCACCCGCACGAGGACATCGGTGTCGCGCAGGCGACGCGTGAGGCGTGGACCCAACTGTCTCAGGACCTCGTCGCCGGCGGAGTGTCCGAATGAATCGTTGATCTCCTTGAAGTGGTCGAGGTCCACGTACAGGAGCGACAGGTGGCGTTCGACGGTGTCGGGGTCGGCATTGTCGGCAAAGAATGCGTCCAGGAGATTGAAGAGCTGTCTGCGGTTGCCCAGTCCCGTCAGGTCGTCGGTGATTGCTTGACGGTGGCGCAGCTCGGTCAGGAAGCGCAGACCGCGAACTGACAACGCCAGGCGCATACCAACGGTGATCAACGTCGCCGTGGCAAGCCCGATCGCGACCGGCGTGACCTGGTGCAACGTGTCGACCAGAAGAATCGAGAGGCCGGCACACGCACCGAGGCCCGGGAGGAGAAACCCGGCTGTCGCTCTGGGAGCCAGCGGGCTCGTTTGGCGGAGCGGCACCCAGACCGCAATCGAGATAAGCAGGATTGCGATCGGCCACGCGATCCCGTTGAGGATCGCGCCGACGTGCGTGGTCGTGCCGGCGCTGGCAAACAGATTGAACGTGTCGCCGATGGCGGTGACG
Organism: Candidatus Dormiibacterota bacterium; assembly: GCA_049279755.1. Classification (GTDB taxonomy): domain Bacteria; phylum Chloroflexota; class Dormibacteria; order Aeolococcales; family Aeolococcaceae; genus Palsa-851. The sequence continues at coordinate 29,937 of JBAPOS010000011.1, forward strand.
CCGATGGCGCACGCAATCAGCAGCCATTGCGGATTCTTCTTGCCCGGAATGATGGCGGTCGCTCCGACCGCGAGGATGAGCAGCAACACGTCACCGATCGGATATGCGAGGTCCGTCGCCACGGTCGCCGCGTTGCCCCCGACCGAATGCAGGATCGTGTTGAACGCAAACGACGCGCACAGCGCCGCTGCCCCCAACCCGGCCACGGCACCGTCGAGCCACGTGGTGATCCCCATTCGGTTGACGTGCTTGCGCAGCAGGAGCACGAGCGCGACGTAGACCAACGGGTAGAACCCGAGCCAGAAGAGGTCGGAGAGTGAGGGAACGGGAGGGGAGGCTCCGCCCGAAGATTCAGCCGTAAGGATCGTGTCTCCGAGACTCCAGGAGAGTATTCCCAAGCCGAGCATCAGTGGAACGGCGCGGCGGCGGGCGCCGATTGCTCGAACGAGGCACAGCGCACTGGCCACGACTTCGAATGCGGCGACGCCCCACCCGTCCACAAGCGGCACGGATTGATCGGGCGTTCTGACAATCAGCGAGATCAGGTAGGCGACGAGCAGGACCGCCAGCACCCCGTAGGCAGCGCGCACACCGCGTGGCGCGGCACCTGCACGCGCGGCAATGGTCGCTGCTCGAACGCGAAGATGCGAAGCGGACACGTTCAGAGATTAGGTGTGGACCTCAGATGCTCGTGCCACGATCGGTTGCCCTTCGGTAACAGGATCCTGACATCACAGTGGTTGCCAGCGCCCGAATGCACTCGCGCTTCGCGTCCGCGAGAAGACTCAGTCAGGCGCGCCTTGAGATCCGAACGGCAGGGGCCGCCTCCAGAACCCGTGAAGGCGGCCCCTTGGTGGGGAAGGTACCGGCCCGCGAGCAGCCCGGCGGTCAGGACCGGTTCAGGCCGCCCGCCACGAGACGCTGCTCGCGACCGCGCCGCGCCGGACGCCGGGTGAGCAGGCGCCGGAACGCGCGGAGGCGATCGGCGTTCGGCACTGCCAACATCGCGAGTGCCACCACTGCGGAGGTCCCGACCGCGAGGTCGACATTCATGAGAATTGTTCCTGTCGTCATGTCGGCGCTCCTTTGTCAGCGTTTGTGATTCGACACTGGCGACGCTAACGACGTCGGCTTTGAAGCTCGTCTGAGGTTTCTGGGATCTTGCTCAGAGTCGAGATCCGTTACCCGACGCGAGCTGACGCGATCTCATATTGCGTCGGATCGATCACGTGCGCACGTGCAAACGCCTCACGTCGTTCGAAGCACGTCCCACATGTTCCGCAGTGCAACGCACCGCCTTTGTAACAGGACCAGGTTCGCTCGAAATGCACATGCAATTCGTCGCCCAGCTTCACGATGTCAGCCTTGGTCATCGCCAGAAACGGTGCGAGGATCTCGATGCTCGCGAGTCCCTCGACAGCGACGTTGACCATCCTTTCGAATGCACGCACGAATTCGGGACGGCAGTCCGGGTAGATGAAGTGGTCGCCCGTATGTGCACCGAAGGCAACTGCCCCGGCTTCGCGCGTGACCGCCAGTGCGCATGCGACGCTGAGCATGATCGCGTTGCGATTCGGCACCACCGTGATCTTCATACTGTCGTCGGCGTAATGACCATCGGGAACTGTCACAGCCTCGTCAGTCAGTGCCGAGCCGCTCAGGATGCTCGTCAGCCCTGACGCGTGGAGATCGATCAGTGTCCAGGACGCGCCGAGATCGGCTGCGATCTGTTCGGCGAACGCGAGTTCCTTGCGATGACGCTGCCCGTAGTCGAACGAGATGGCGATGACCTCATACCCCTGAGCTCGCAATGAGTACGCCATGGTCGTGGAGTCCAGGCCGCCGGATACCACCGCGACCACTCGCCGGTCGGCGATCACAACGATGCTCTGGAGGGAGTCCACACGATCGTGGGATTCTCCGCGATGAAAGGACCTCGCCGCCTTCTCGGTCGTCCCTCGCTCTTTACAGTACAACTATCATATAATGCGATAGTTGTATTCTGGTATTCGGAGGTCGAAGCTGTGCTCACGTTGATTCTGATCATCGTTCTCGTGGTGCTCCTGCTCGGAGGGGGCGGCTACTTCTGGCGGGCGCGCTGACGCGCCGACGCGGGCAGCGCCTCATGACGCGACTGCTCCGAGGAGCGGTTGCCGGAACGCTCGCAACCGCCTTCATGAGCGTGATCATGCTGGGCGCCAAGAAACTCGGGCTCATGGGTGGCATGCCACCCGAGAAGATCACGGCCAAGCTTCTCAACCGCGCTGGCGTTCGCCGCAGTGCAGCGCAGCAGGATGCGCTCGCAACGTTGCTCCACTTCGGGTTTGGAGCGGCCGCAGGGGCCGGTTTTGGTGTGGTGGCACCCAGGCGCGTCGTGGTTCGCGTGCCTGCGGGGATGGCCTATGGGGCGGCGATCTGGGGCGTGAGTTATCTCGGGTGGGTTCCCGCCCTGGGCATCATGGCGCCGGCACATCGCGATCGCGCCGACCGTCAAGTGGCGATGCTGGCGGGTCACCTGATCTATGGGGCGACGCTCGGACTCCTGGCTGGAATCCGCACCCCGTCGCAGCGTTCCGGGTCGTAGCAGGGTTCGAACACCCTTCGTGCAGTCACTCGCGAGCGGTCAAATCCAGCCGCGACGGCGGAAGAACACCAGCTGGGTGATGATCGAGATTGCCATCAGCGAAAGACCGATCATGAAGGCATATAGGGTGCCGATTCGCGAGACGAGCCAGCCGAAGTTCATGCCGAAGAACCCGGTGAGAAACGTCAGCGGGAGAAAGAGGCTCGCCACGACGGTGAGCGCCTTCACGGTCATGTTGAGCCGGTTCGAGACAGTGGAGAGGTAGACATCCATCGCGCCGGTCAGCAGGTCGCGCAGCGAGTCCACCGTCTCGTATTGGCGGATGATGTGGTCGTAAACATCGCGGTAGTACGCGGTCGTCTCACGATCCGCCTCGAGTGACAGTGTCACGAGCCGCTGGAACATGTCGCGCTGCGCGCCCAGGACGCGGCGCATCTCGACCGCCGAGTGCTTCATGTCCTGGAGAAGCGCCAGCTGGGCATTGTTGGCGTTCTCGAGGACCTCGTCCTGCAGCTTGTCAACCGACTCGTCGAGCGTCTCCAGCGCCGCAAAGGTCGTGTCCACGAGCGAGTCCATGACGAGGTAGGTCAGGAACGACGACTTGCGGCAGGTGCTCTCCGGCGACTCCGCGATCCGGTCGTTCAGTGTGTCAAACGAGGGCTCGGGTTCCAGGTGGACGCTGACCAGGTAGTCAGGTGCGATGTAGAGGTGGTGCTCCCGGAATGAGACGTCCTCACCGTCCAGCGCGATGACGAACACCACAGCGAACACGTAGCCGTCGTATCCGTCGAGCTTCGGCCGCTGGTTCTGATGCTTGACATCCTCGATGGTGAGTTGATGGAACTTGAACGTGTCGCTGAGCAGCCGGTAATCGTCATCGTCCGGTGCCTGCATGTCGAGCCAGAACACCTGGTGCGGTGCCGTAAGCAACCGCTGCACGGTGCTCGGATCAACCTCACGGCTGTGGCCGTCGGCGGTGAAAAGGGTTCGCATCGCAAGCGATCGTACGGTGTGTCGCCGCAAACACGGTGACACCGGCACCTCGGCCCGCGACCGATCGGCAGCGCGGCCGTGCGAGCCGGGCCGCTTATTCTCAGACTGCGGTGGTCAGGACTTCCGGCCGGCCATGAGCCGGCGCCAGCCTCTGACCTCGATCTCCACCCCGTGGCGCTTCGCCGCCGCCCGAATCCTTCGCCAGGCTCTGTCGCGCTCAGCGTCGCTCACCCCCTCGACCTGGTCAAACCGCGCGATGGCGTTGCGCACGTGCGACGCATCGGTGAGCGGTTCCTTGCGCTCGGCCGGAAAGGCAAAACGATCGGCGCCCAGCTTGGTGCGATCGCGCTCGCGGAGCTCGTTGCCTCGCTTTGGCGCCGCCCCACGGTGGCTCGCGCGTTGCGCGGACGTGATGTTGCTGCGGGCCGCAGCTTTCTGGCGTTTCGTAGCCATCGAAACAACCTCCTGCATGTTCGCTGGTATCGCTAAGCAGCCGTCAGTCGAAACGGTCGCCGTAGGTGAGTCGATGAGGCCGGAGCGCATCGAGCAGTGCTCCCTGCCACGAGAGCAGGGCGTCGTGAAGCCTCGCCCCCGATTTGGCCGCCAGGACCGCCTTGGGAGCCGGGACTGGGAGGGTTCTCGCCAACTCGGCGATCTCAACCATGACGCTCTCCGGCATGTCTCGCGCGGTCCGAAGGTTCCGAGCCTCGACTGCCTCCAGGAGATCCTCGAAGCTCTGCAGCTGGCGAAGGCGATCCCGCCGTTCGTGCTCGTGGCTGAGGGCCACGGCGCGGGCGAGGCTCCCTTCGTAGATCGCGTTGGCGATACCCATGAACTTGACCTCATGGCTGTTGGTAAAAGTGATAGTCATCCTATAACTCTTGGCGGTGGGAGTCAAGCCCGTTTTCGACCAGGCCCAGGCGTGGCAATGGCACTGTTGGATGCCCCATTTACGGTGCACGCGACTAGAATCGAAAACATGAACATCGTGCGAATTGCAGGGCGTGCTCTCGGTCGACGCGGCAGCGCACACGGAGCCGCACGTGCCTGTTGAGGCGATGGCTCCGATGTCGGAGCGGATGCTCGACCTCGACAAGCCCTTGTACACGATCAGTGTGGCGGCCGAGATTCTCGCCTCGCATCCACGCACGCTGATGATGTACGAGACCATGGGGCTTGGCGTCCCCGCGCGAACCGCAACCAACCGGCGTCGTTACACGCAGCGCGACATCCTCACGCTGAGCGCCATCCAGCGTCTCACGCGACAGCACGGGCTGAACATTGCCGGCGCGCGCTACGTCATCAAGTGCCTACAACTCCTTGACGCGCACGGCATTCCCCGGCCACCGGGGCTCGCTGACGTTGACCTGGAGCACGTCCGCCTCTAAACGTCGAACATGGATGGACGCGGGTTTGTCGCGGCAGCTACAGCGCGTCAACTGCCGGCGTCTTAACCCTTCTGGGACAAGCCGTTCCAGCTGAGCAACGCGGTCCACTCGTGCTCGTAGCCGAGAGTCGATGGTGAGGCGGTTGCGAGCTGTAGATGCTGCGCGGCGGTCGGAGGAAAGTCGAGCCACAGCGCCGTGAGGATGCGCAGCTGGTGGCCGTGGCCAAACAGCAGCACGTCCCCGTCGACTGAGCGCACGCGCGTGACCACGCGCTCCGCGCGCGCTGCGACGTCGTAGATCGTCTCGCCGCCGATGACCCCGTCGGCGAACAGCGACCATCCAGGTCTGTCCTGCTCTATCTCGGCGCTGGTCAGTCCCTCATACTCGCCGTAGTCCCACTCGATGAGGTCATCATCGACGACCGCACGATCCGCATAGCCGGCAAGCTCGCAGGTCTCTCGCGCGCGCACCAGGGGACTGACGAATACCCCCGCAAATGGAAGATGACCGAGTGCTGCTGCAAGCGCGAGCGCCTGCTCGCGACCCTCAGCGGTGAGCGGCAGGTCCGTCCGACCGGTGTGACGCTTCTCGCGGCTCCACTCAGTCTCGCCATGGCGAACGACGATGATCCGCTGCGACGTGCCGGCGCTGAGGATCTCCACGGCGCGCGACTCTACCCGGTGGGCTCGGCGGCGCTGGGCTCAGCCTCGGGTTTGGCCTCGACGAGATCCCAGAGCCGTTCCGCGACGGCTGCGGTCAACGCATCGGGGTCGTGCTCGCGCCGATCCACCCAGAAGTGGCAGCGGAGCAGGGGCACCTCCCGGTCGAGAGTCGGCTCGAACACGATCGCCGGCTTCGCCTCGATACCTGGGACTTCGCCGACCACGGTCCGGGCCCGGCGCATGAGATCGGCCAGGTCTATGTCAGTAGGAATCCGCACACCGACGGTGAGCCGGCGCGTGTCGTAGTGGGTCGTGTTGATCACGATGCCGGTGAAGACGGTGAGATTGGGCAGGATCGCCAGCTCGCCGATACCGGTGCGCAGGGTCGTGGTGCGCAACGTGATGTTCTGCACCGCGCCCGTCTGATCCAGAACGGTGATCGTGTCGCCGAGCTTGAAGGGCTGTTCGAGCAGCAGCCAGATCCCGGCGAGCACATTGCGCAGCAGGTCCTGGAATGCCAGGCCGATCGCAACCGTGCCGACACCCGCGGCGGTGAGGATCACCGCGATGTTGACGCCGTAGACGACGAGCGCCGTGATCAGTGCGACGACGTACGTCGTGACCGTGATCAGGTTGCGGACGAGCGTCCGGACCTGCCGATCGGCCCTGCCTCTGCGCATCGCCCAGAGCACGAGCACCCGGACCAGGCGGCCGACGAGGTACAGGGCGATGAAGATGCCGATCGCGCTGAGCAGGTGTTCCACGAGCGGGCCGATCAGCCCGCTCTGATCGTGCGTCTGGATCGCTCGGCAGACGACGTCGAACCAGTTGCTGAGGTCGCAGCTTGGGGTGCTGGCGATCATGGTCGCCCAGTATCAGCGGCAGACGGCAAACGCGGGCAGAATCCGCGGCGGTGCCGCTAGGACGACCCGGTCTCGTCGTCGGCTGCTGGCTCGGCGACCTCGCCCTCGCCCTCGGCGGGAACGGCTTCGACCTCCTCGGCCTCGACCGCAACGCGCACCTGCGCGACCTTCAGTACGAGTTCGTCAGGGTCGACACCGGTGGCGAGTGCGACCCGCTCGGGGAGCGGCACCTCGCCGAGGCGGATGCCCTGGTCGATCTCGACGAGCCCGGAGATGTCGACATTCAGGAGTGCGGGGATGTCGCCCGGCATGCATTCCACCTTGACCGCGGTGATGATCTGCTGGAGGACGCCGAGCTTGAGTTCGCTGACGGCGGGCGACTCCCCGATCGGGATGAGCGGGATCTCCACGGTCAGCTTCTCGCGAAGGTTGACGGCAAAGAGATCGACGTGCATCAGCTGGGTGGTTCGAGGGTTGACCTGGAGCTCGCGGATCAGCACCTTGCGAGCGCGTCCTCCGTCGAGCGCGAGATCGACCAGGTGGCTGTGGCCGGCCATGTGCCAGACCCTCCGCAGGCTGCGCGCCTCGATCGAGAGCGCCTGGGGCTCGACGTTGTGGCCGTAGAGGACTGCCGGCACCTGGCCGCGACGCCTGACGGCGTGGACGTGCCGCCCGGTTTCCGACCGGATCGACGCGCTGAGTTCGAGGGAAGTTGCCATAGCTGCCCGGCTACTCTACCGGCTCCGCCGTCGCCGCCGAGTTGACGGCGGCCGCAATCGCCTCGAGAGCAGCGTCGACGCAGCCCTCGCCGCGGGGCGGTCTGGCG
>JBAPOS010000012.1:0-26493 GCA_049279755.1 Candidatus Dormiibacterota bacterium
GGGTGAGGGCACGCATATTCGTGGCGTGGTTCCCACCCTGAGCAAGGATCGCCCGACGCCCGCCGACGCGATTCGCCTGGGGGCGCTCGCGTCGTGAGTCAGCGTGCAGCCTCGCGGTTGGCGTGGGGGATAGGTGTGCTCTGCGGTGCATGCGTGATCGCCAGCCTGGTGCTGCTCGTGCTCGACCGGCGAGTCATCACCGATCCGCTCGGCGCCCAGGTTCCCTGGTTTCTCAACGCCGTGACCACCGGGGTGCTCGGCGTCCTCATTGCCACTCGTCGCCCGCGCAACGTGATCGGCTGGCTGCTGCTCGCCATATCGTTCGGGAACGCCATCAACCTGCTGGCCTGTTTCATCGCCATACGAGCGCTGCTCGCGGGGGTTGCGACCTCTGGGTGGGTGGTGTGGCCGGTATGGGTCTTCAACTGGACCGGTGGTGCCGGCGCTGGACTGCTCGCTTTTCTGATCCTGTCGTTTCCCGACGGCAAGCTGCCCGGCCCTCGCTGGCGCGTCCCGACCGTGATCGCTGCCGCGGTCTTCGTGGTGCTCACGGCTGGATCGATGCTGACGCCTGCTCCAGTGTCGCTCGCGACCCGACTGCCGAACGTGACCGCCCCGGGGATCGCTGTCCTGGCACCGATCTACAACCCGGTCTCCACGGCGTTTCCCATCATCCTTCTCGCCCTCCCCCTGATCGCGGTGGTCGTGCGCCTGAGGAGGTCGCAAGGCGCCGAGCGTCGCCAGTTGCAGTGGTTCGCCGGAATTGCGGCGGTGACGCTCGTCGTTGTGGTGGCGAGCACGCCGTTCGTGGTGCTCGCCCCATCGGTCGGGAACGCCGTTTCGGGGCTGGCATTCGACGTCGGCATCGGTGTCGCTCTCCCGTTGACGATCGGCGTGGCGGTGATGAAGTACGGGCTGTACGACATGGATCTGTTCATCAGCCGCACGCTGGTCTACGGGTCGCTGGCCGTCTTCATCACCGCTGTGTACGTGGGCATCGCCGTGGGTGTCGGCACGCTGGTCGGGAGCGGTGGCAAGCCGAATCTCGCGTTGTCGATCCTCGCCACAGCGATCGTGGCGATGGGTTTCCAGCCCGTCCGCGAGCGTGTGCAGAAGGTGGCGAACCGTCTCGTCTACGGCAAACGTGCCTCGCCGTATGAGGTATTGAGCCAGTTCTCCGGACGCGTTGCTGACACATATGCCTCCGACGAGGTGCTGCCGCGCATGGCTCGGGTCCTCCGGGAGGGAACCAGCGCCGAGTCGGCGACGGTGTGGCTGCGAGGGACGGCCGAATTGCGTGCGGCGGCGACCTTCCCAGACACGATGGCGATGCATGAGGCGGTCGCGATGCCCGACGGCAGCCTGCCGTCGCTGGGCGATGCAACCCGGACAGTGGAGGTGCGCCATCAGGGTGAGTTGCTCGGCGCATTGAGCGTCACCAAGCGCAGAGGCGAGGCACTGACACCGATCGAGCAGAAGCTCGTGGACGACCTCGCCCACCAGGCAGGTCTGGTGCTCAAGAACGTCGGTCTCAGCGCCGACCTCCTCGCCCGGCTTGAGGAGCTGCGCGCCTCGCGGCAACGATTGGTGCAGGCGCAGGACCTGGAACGCCGGCGCCTGGAACGCAACCTCCACGACGGTGCGCAACAACACCTCGTTGCACTGAAGGTGAAGCTGGGGTTGGCCGAGATGCTCATCGGGCGCGACCCGGCAAAGGCGGCTGCGACGCTGGAGCAACTCAAGGGCGATGCCGACGAAGCGTTGGAGACACTGCGTGACCTGGCCCGAGGGATCTACCCGCCACTGCTCGCGGATAAGGGGCTGGTGGTGGCGCTGCACTCGCAGGCACGCAAGGCCACGGTTCCCGTCACCGTCGAAGCCGAGGGAGTCGAGCGTTATCCGCAGGACATCGAGGCGACGGTGTATTTCTGCGTGCTCGAGGCGCTGCAAAACGTGCAGAAATATGCGAGTGCAACCGCGGCCGTGGTGAGGCTCCGCGATGGCGCCGGGGCGCTGCACTTCGAGGTGACCGACGACGGAATCGGCTTCGACACCGCGACCGTGGGGAAGGGTGCCGGGCTCACCAATATGAGCGACCGTCTGGACGCGCTCGCCGGTTCTGTGGAGGTGACGTCGCGAGCAGGTGCCGGCACGCGTATTCGGGGCATCATACCGGTGCCGGCTGCGGTGGTGGCGGCATGAGTGATCGCGCACTGGTGAGGCTTGCGTGGGGCATCGGCACGTACTGCATCGCAGCGGTCTGCGTCAGCCTGGTGCTCGTCGCACTCGACTGGCGGGTGATCACGTCGCCTGACACAGCGCTGCTCTCGAGCTTTCTCTGCGCGGTCGTTGTAGCGCCGCTCGGAGTGTTGATCGTCAATCGCCGTCCCCATCACGCAATCGGATGGCTGCTCCTTGCGGTGGCGGCGGTGCAGGCGATCAGTCTGGTGACCACCTTCACGGCAATAAGGGGTCTGCTCAGCGGTGCGGCCACGACCAGCTGGGTCGAATGGCCGGCGTGGCTGGGGGGCTGGACGTCCTTCCTGAGCTTGTGCATGCTGATCGTCGTCGCCCTGCTGTTTCCGGATGGAACCTTGCCCAGCACGCGGTGGCGCTGGGTCGGTCGCGCCGTGGTCGCATATTTCGCCGTCGTTCTGATCATGAGCATCCTCGGCGGAGGCACGAATCAGCCGGCACCGACCTTGCCGAGTATTCCGGCGCCGTTCGCCCTCGCGCCACTGAGCAATCTCGACGGTGGAACCGGAAGCGGTCCACTGCAGGTGCTGTGGTTGGGTATGCCTCTGGCCATCGGGGCTTCGGCGGTGGCGTTGATCGTCCGGCTCAGGCGAGCGAGTGGGATCGAACGCCAGCAGCTGAAGTGGTTCGTATACATGACCGGTGTGCTCGCCGTCATCGTCGTCTTCGCATACCTGCTCGGCAACGTCAGGCCCACGTGGATTGCGACAGTGAGCGGCGACGCGCTGACTTATGGGTTCCTCGTGGTGCTGCCGGTCACCATCGGCGTGGCGATCATCGGCTACGGCCTATACGACATCGACGTGTTCATCAGCCGCGCCCTGGTGTACGGCTCGCTCGCAGTGTTCATCACGTCGGTGTACGTGGGCATCGCGGTGGGGATCGGGACGCTGGTGGGGAGTGGCGGCAAACCCAACCTGGCCCTGTCGATCCTCGCGACAGCCATCGTTGCGATCGGGTTCCAGCCGGTGCGCGAGCGCGTGCAGAAGGTGGCGAACCGACTCGTGTACGGAAAGCGAGCGACACCCTACGAGGTGCTGAGTGAGTTCTCCGGCCGGGTGGCAGAGACGTATGCCGCCGATGAGGTGCTGCCCCGTATGTCCCGCGTGCTGCAGGAAGGGACCGGCGCCGAGTCCGCGACCGTGTGGTTGCGAGGAATCGGCGAGATGCGTCCCGCGTCGACGTACCCGGTCAGCCTGGCGATCCAGCCATCTGTGCCGATGAGCAATGGAGCGCTGCCGGTTCTCGGCGACGTCACCAGGTCGGTCGAGGTGCGCCACCAGGGCGAGTTGCTCGGGGCGCTGAGCGTGACCAAGCGTCGCGGGGAGAGCCTGACACCGATCGAAGAAAAGCTTGTCGATGACCTTGCCCACCAGGCGGGCCTGGTGCTCAAGAACGTCGGGCTCAGTGCGGATCTCCAGGTGCGGCTCGACGAGCTCCGGGCGTCGCGCCAACGGCTGGTGCAGGCGCAGGATCTCGAGCGGCGCCGGCTCGAACGCAATCTGCACGACGGCGCTCAGCAACACCTCGTCGCGCTCAAGGTGAAGCTGGGCCTTGCCGAGATGCTCCTTGATCGCGACCCCGCGAAGGCCATGGCGACGCTGCAACAGCTCAAGGGCGACGCCGACGAGGCGCTCGAGACGTTGCGTGACCTGGCGCGCGGGATCTACCCGCCGCTCCTCGCCGAGAAGGGGCTGGTGGTGGCGCTGGAATCGCAGGCGCGTAAGGCGATCGTCCCAGTGAGCTTGCTCGCTGATGCCGTGGGACGTTACTCGCAGGATGTCGAGGCGACCGTGTACTTCTGCGTGCTGGAGGCCTTGCAGAACGTGCAGAAATACGCGCGGGCATCACACGTCGACGTCCGGCTGCACGGGCAAGGCGAGGGCCTGGCCTTCGAGGTCAGTGACGACGGCATCGGGTTCGACACCGCGATCGCGAAGAAGGGTGCCGGACTCACAAACATGGCAGACCGGCTTGACGCACTCGGCGGCTCGCTCACGGTGACCTCAACCCCGAGCGGGGGAACCACAATCGATGGAACGTTATACGTCGGCATGGCGTCGCCAGCGGCTGTCTGATGTCTGATCGCGCGACGCCACACATCGAGGTTGCAGCCACGCGGCGGCTCGCGAGGCCGGCAACGGCATGGGTATCCCTTGCCGTGATTGTTTCGATGTTCGTGGCCTTCGGAGTGGTTTTCTATACTCCGCTTACTTCGCCGGCGTTGTTTCGGGCCACTGGTGGCTTGAGCGCTGCGTTCGTATTCCCCTTTTGCTCGTTTGCGATCGTCGGCGCCGTCATCGCGACACGAAGGCCAGCCAACCCGGTGGGCTGGTTGTGCATGAGCGGAGCGGCTGTCCTCGCTCTCGGATCGCTCTCAGGCCTCGTCGGGGCGGTCCTCGACAACGCGCACAACGGGTTCGGCCGCTACGTCGTACTCCTCTCGGCGTTCTGGAACGCGCCGGGTGGGAACGTGACGGTGTTGTTCCTCATCATGTTGCTCGTCTTTCCCAACGGCCATTTGCTTTCGCCGAAGTTGCGCTGGCTGGTGTATGCCGTGGTGGGAGTCGGACTGTCGGGGCTCATCTTGTGTGTCATCAATCCGACGCCTGGAGCGCTCGGCACTGTGTCGAACCCCCAACCTGGCGTCGCCGCTCCGATGAGTGTTCTGGCCATTCCAGGTGCAGCACCACTGGTGAACACACTCAGCAGTCTCTGGAACGTGCTTGCGAATGTGTTCAGCGCAGCCGCCATCGTGGCCGTCTTTGCGCGCCTGCGTGGTGCCGATTCCGACACGCGTCACCAGATCAAATGGGTAGCCTCGGCATCGCTGTTCCTGGTGGGGACGATCTTCCTCACGACCTTCCTTCCCAACACGTTCTTTTCCGCTCCCGGTCCACTGGCGGGCACGGGCGTCGCATTGCTGGTGACAGTTGCCGTGCTGGGCGTACCCACTGCAATCGGCGTTGCCGTCCTCAAGTACCGCCTCTACGACATCGACGTCATCATCAGTCGGACCCTTGTCTATGGCGTCCTCGCGGCATTCATCACCGCCGTCTATGTCGGTATCGCGGTCGGCATCGGCACTCTCGTGGGGAGCGGCGGCCAACCGAATCTCTGGCTGTCGATCGTCGCCACGATCATCGTTGCAGTTGGGTTCCAGCCCGTTCGTGAGCGTGTCCAGAAGATTGCGAACCGGCTGGTGTACGGGCATCGCGCCACCCCGTACGAGGTGCTCACCGCGTTCTCGGATCAGGTTGCGGAGGCATATGCGGCCGATGAGGTGTTGCCACGCATGGCGCGGGTGCTCCAGGAGGCGACCGGTGCTCAGTCGGCGACTGTCTGGCTCAAGGGTCCGGCAACCTTGCGCCCCGCTGCGACCCATCCGGATGCAGCGAGGTCGTCGCCTTTGGCTCTACCGATGTCCGGGGGATCGCTGCCCGAGATCCCGGGCGCGACCAGCTCAGTTCCCGTGGAGCATCAGGGCCGCCTGCTCGGCGCGCTGAGCATCGTCAAGCGCAGGGGTGACCCCGTGACCCCCACCGAGCAGAAGCTCGTCGACGACCTCGCCCACCAGGCGGGGTTGGTGTTGAGAAACGTTGGGCTCGCTGCGGAGCTTCGGAACCGCCTCGACGAGTTGCGCAGCTCGAGGCAGCGGCTGGTGCGCGCCCAGGACGAAGAACGTCGCCGTCTCGAACGCAACCTGCACGACGGCGCCCAGCAGCACCTCGTGGCGCTGAAGGTCAAGCTGGGACTGGCCCAGATGCTCGCGGCCACGTCCCCGGAGAAAGCGCGATCGACGGTGGTGCAGCTGAAGGCGGATGCCGACGAGGCACTCGAAACTCTGCGTGACCTGGCGCGAGGGATCTACCCACCGTTGCTTGCCGACAGGGGTCTGGTTGCCGCGCTGGAATCACAGGGTCGCAAGGCCACCATGCCGGTCCGCGTGGAGGCCGAGGGAGTGGAGCGGTACGCACAGGACGTGGAGGCGACCGTGTACTTCTGCGTGCTCGAGGCACTGCAGAACGTGCAGAAGTACGCGAAGGCATCCCGGGTTGATGTGCGGCTTCGTGGTCGGGAGGGCGAGCTGATGTTCGAGATCGAGGACGACGGCACCGGCTTCGACACCGCCACCGTGACGAGAGGGGCGGGGCTCACCAACATGGTCGATCGAGTCGAGGCCCTCGGCGGCAATGTCGACCTGACGTCTGCTCCTGGCTCCGGGACTCGCGTGTCCGGAAACGTCCCCGCAACGGTTCGCGCGGCGGTTCCCGCCTAACCTCGCGCTAGGCCGACGTTGCCGAAGCCCACGCCTCCGCGAGACGGTCGGGGCTGAAGTCCGACTTGGAGATGAACCCGGCGGCTCCGGCCTCTGCGGCGCGGGGCCCGTACTCGTCGGCCTCGTAGGTGGAGAGGACCAGCACCACAACCGGTCGGCTCTCCTCGACGCCGGCCAGGATCTGACGGGTGGCGTCGAGGCCGCTGATGCCCGGCAGGTTCACATCCATGAGGACGAGGTCGGGGCGAAGATCGCGGGCCGAGGTGACCGAATCCTCGCCGGTCTCCACCTCGCCGACCACCTCGAAGCCATCGGTGAGCTCGACGACCGTTCTCGCGACATCGCGAAACGGCGCCTGGTCATCGACGATCAACACTCGCACACTCATTTGACAAGTCGAACGGTATCCCGATGCCGCCGGACTGGCAAGCGTATTTGCCCCACACCTCAGGTGATGCAGGCACCCGGCAGGCGCTCACCCCTATCCTCACTGCGTGCCGATCCGTGTGGTCCTCGCCGAGGACAACTACCTGCTGAGGGAGGGTATCCGGCAGTTGCTGGAGACCTCAGACGAGATCGAGCTGCTGGCGAGCTGCAGTGACCTCCCGGGGCTGGAGCGGGCGATCGAGGAATACAGCCCGTCGGTCGTGATCACGGATATACGCATGCCACCGACCGGGACCGACGAGGGCCTGCGAGCCGCGGAACGGCTGCGCGCCGAACGGCCTGAGGTCGGAGTTGTCGTACTCAGCCAGTACGCGGAGCCGGAGTACGCGCTGGCACTGCTCGAGAAAGGCGCGAGCGGGCGCGCATATCTCCTCAAGGAGCGCGTCTCGGATATCGATCAGCTGGTCGGTGCGGTTCGCGAGGTGGCACGCGGTGGGTCGGTGATCGATCCGCGAGTCGTCGAGGTGCTCGTCGCGGCGCGCACCGCGGTGCGTGACTCGCCGATCGCTCAGCTCACGCCTCGCGAGCGCGACGTGCTGCAGCAGGTTGCCATGGGGAAGAACAACGCGGGCATCGCGGCGGCGCTGTTCCTCACCGAGCGAGCAGTTGAGAAGCACATCAACGCGATCTTCTCCAAGCTGGACCTCTCCGAGGAGCCGGACGTGCATCGTCGCGTCAAGGCTGCGCTCGTCTACCTCGCGTCGCAGCGATAGGTCAGTCTCGCTGCTCAGCGTCGTGGGCACCGACCAGCACGGACATGTTGCCCATCGGATGTTTGTTCTCGCGCATCAACTGGTGCGCGATCCCCACCTCATCGAACGCGAAGGCTCTCGACAGGCAGGGATCGACCTCGCCGCTCGCCACCATCGCGTTGTATGCGGCACACTCCTGGTCGTTCGCGAAGTGAGACCCCTGGAGGCGCTTCTGGCGCATCCACAGGTAGCGCAGGTCGACGGCTGCGTGGTACCCGGTCGTGCCCGCGCAGATGACCACCATTCCCCCGTTGTCGCAGACGAAGATTGACGTCGGGATGGTGTCCTCGCCCGGATGTTCGAAGACGATCCTCGGGTTCCTGCGTTCACCGAGGACGTTCCACAAGGCCTTGCCGAATGCCCGAGCGCCCTCCGTCCACGCGGCGAACGCTGCGTCGTCTCGCCAGTCGGGGATCACGCCCCAGTGCGAGAAGTCGCGCCGGTCGATGTACCCGCGTGCGCCGAGGTCCACGCAGTACTGGCCACGCTCCGGGCCCGATGTCACCGCGATCGGAATCGCGCCCTTGGCTCGCGCGATCTGGATCGCCTGCGAGCCGAGTCCGCCCGAACCGCCCCAGATCAGGACGACGTCATGCTCGCGAACGGTGTGCGGATCCCACGAGCAGAGCATGCGATATGCAGTCGCTCCCACCAGCGTGCACGCGGCCGCCGCGGCCCAGCTGAGACGCGGCGATTTGGGAAGTAGCTGGTGAGCCTGAACCAGGGTGTACTGCGCGAAGCTCCCCCAGTTGGTCTCGTACCCCCAGATCCGTGCGCTCGGCGCGATGATCGGGTCGCCGCCGCCGGCGATCCATGGGTCGGCGGAGTCCCAGACGCCGCAGTGCGCGACCACGTGGTCGCCGACGCGAACGCTGTCGACGCCCTCGCCCACGGCCCAGACGATTCCCGATGCGTCGCTGCCGCCGATATGGAACTCCTCGGCCTCTCCGGCCTTGCGACGGGCTGCGACGACATCGACCGGCCGGCCGAGCGCCGCCCAGACGTTGTTGTAGTTGACGCCCGCGGCCATGACGTAGACAAGCGCCTGTCCGGGGCCCGGGCGCGGCGTCGACACGGTCTCGATCGCGAACGCGGTCAGCGGATCCCCGTACCGCTCGGGTCGGATGAGCTGAGCGTGCATCCGCGCCGGGATGTCACCGAGCCGGGGCATCGAGCCGACGTCGGTCAGCTCCTGGATGGGCATGCGGCCTCGGACGATACACGGGCCGGCGGGCCGGGGTGATCGCCCTCACAG
This sequence comes from Candidatus Dormiibacterota bacterium, assembly GCA_049279755.1. GTDB lineage: Bacteria > Chloroflexota > Dormibacteria > Aeolococcales > Aeolococcaceae > Palsa-851. The sequence goes on from JBAPOS010000012.1 coordinate 8,990, forward strand.
CCCTCAGGAATCGGTGCGATACCGCCAGACGGAAGGGAACGCGACCGCCGCCGCGCCGAGCCCCACGAGGCAGAGGGCACCACCCGTGACGATGGCAACCTCGGCGCCGAAGGCGTTCGCCACGACGCCGGTCTCGACGTCGCCGAGGTTGGGGCCACCGACAACCACCATGAAGTACAGCGACGTGAGCCGGCCGCGCAACTCGTCGGGGGCGATGCGCTGCATGATCGTGGTGCGGCACACGGCGCTGAAGCTGTCCGCCCCGCCGGCGATCGCGAGCAGGAGCAGCGCGACCCACAGTGTCTGCGCGAACCCGAAGGCGATGATCACGACGCCCCACAGCACGATGGCGACGACGATGATGCGCCCGAGCCGCTTGGATCGAGCCACCGCTCCGCTGGTCAGCGCCGCGATCACCGCTCCCGCGCCAGGAGCGGCGTAGAGCAGCCCGAGACCCTGCGCTCCGGCGTGGAACGTCGTGGCGGCGAGCACCGGAAAGACGGCTCGCGGAAGGCCGAAGATCATGGCTGCAAGATCCATGGCAAAGCCGCCGAGGATCACCGGCTGGCGGCGAGCGAAGCTCAGGCCACGCAGGATCGCCGCCACCGGGCGCTCATGCTCGATCGCCGAGCGGCCCTGGGGCGGGAGAAGCGCCACCGCGGTGAGCGCCGCGCCGAAGGTGATGACGTCGACCGAATACGCCGCCGGCAGACCGAGATGCGCGATCACCAGTCCGCCGATGGCGGGGCCCGCGACCAGTGTCGTCTGGAACAGCACGATGTTGAGGGACAGCGCTCCGGCCAGGCGGTCGACCCCCACGAGGTTTGGAATGATCGCCGTGCGAGTGGGCGCATCGACCGCCCCGACCAGCGACGCCAGCGCGACCACGGCGTAGATGGCGAGCAGTGGTGGGTGACCGCTGAACGCCCCCAGGGCGAGGAGCGCGGAGCATGACGCCAGGCCCAGCTGGGTCACGATCAGCACGCGACGGCGATCGAACCGGTCGGCGATCGCACCGCCGGCGAGCGAGCCGCACACCAGCGGAACCGCCTGCACGATCCCGAGCAGTCCGACATCCAGGGCGGAGCGCGTCAGTGAGTACACCTGGAACGGCACGGCGACCGTTGTGATCTGGCGTCCAATCAACGAGATGAGCTGACCGCCCCAGAGGCGGCGAAACGGCCGCGACTCGCGCAGCGACCTCGCGTCCACCGCGAGGGTCCGAAAGGCGCGGCTCGCGATCGGACGGCGCCCCACGACGGTGTTGAGCCCGTAGTCGGGGGCCAGCTCCGGGTCGGACGGTCGGGGCTCCGGTGTCAGACCCTCAGACATATCGTGTCCGGTGCATGCCCCGCCGGCGCTCTGGATCGCACCGGGGCAACGCTATCCTGTCGGCCGATGTTCTCGACGGCTCCGTCTGCCTCACCGCTCCCGACGTGACCGTACGCGACACCTGGAATCCCGCGCAGTACGAGCGTTTTCGCGCCGAGCGCGAGCAACCCTTTCATGATCTCGTCGCGCTGATCACGAGACGTCCCGCCGGCCGCGTCCTCGATCTCGGCTGCGGCACCGGGCAGCTGACGGCGAGCCTGCACCGCCGGCTCGCCGCGGTGGAGACGCTTGGGGTCGATTCATCGGGAGCGATGCTCGAGCGCGCTCACACGCTCGAGGTCGACGGGCTGGCGTTCACGCGTGGCGACATCGCCGTGTGGCAGCCGCAGTCGCCCTTCGATGTCGTCTTCTCCAACGCGGCGCTGCAGTGGGTTGGCGACCACCGGGCACTGTTTCCGCGCCTGAAGGCGATGCTCGTTGCCGGCGGCGAGCTTGCGGTGCAGGTGCCCGCAAATTTCGATCATGTGTCCCACAGGCTCGCGGCCGAGATCGCTCGGGAAGACCCGTTCATCGGTGCGATGGGGGGATGGACGCGGACCTTCCCGGTGCTCGATCCAGAGGAGTACGCGGGGTTGCTCCACGAGCTGGGCTTCGTCGCGCAGTCAGTGCGACTGCAGGTGTACGGCCACGTGCTCGAGTCGCCGGATGCGGTTGTCGAGTGGGTTCGGGGCACGCTCCTGACCGACTATGAGTCGCGCATGCCGGAGGCGATGTACCAGGATTTCGTCGCACGCTACCGCGAACGCCTTCGCATCGCACTCGGCGATGCGCGGCCGTACTTCTACCCGTTCAAACGGATCCTGATGTGGGGTCGTCTCGCGGCCTGAGCACCCAATCGACACGAGAGCGCATCGACAGGGAGCACGGTATGGAGATCAGGCGCCTGGACCTTGGCCACCTGTACGTCACGGCGCAGGCCTGGCCGGTGCATGGGTATGTCATCTTCCACGAACAACTCGGCGTCGTCCTGGTGGACACCGGCTGTGGTGGGCCTGACGCGCTACTCCGCCACTACAAGGTGGTGAACCGCACCGTTTCCGACGCGCTCGCCGATCACGGGCTCGCGCCAATCGACGTGAAGCTGGTCGTCAACACGCATCTGCACTTCGACCACTGCGGGCAGAATCCTGCGTTCGCGCACGCACCGCTCATGATCCAGCGCACCGAGCACGAACGCATCCTCCGCAACCGCGATGATGTCACGGAGTGGATCGAGGCGTCAGGGATGCGGTTCGAGCTGCTCGATGGCGACACCGAGCTCGCCGGCGACCTCCGTATCGTGACCACGCCCGGGCACACGTCCGGGCACCAGTCGGTGGTCGCGACGACGGATTTGGGGACCGAGCTGTTCATCGGTGACGCCGCGTATACCCGCGCGGTCTGGAATCATCCAGATGGTGCGCGCCTACCCGACGGACAGGCCGAGGACATCGATGCGTGGCATCGATCGCTCACCGACCTCAAGACACTCGAGCCTGCGAGCGTGCACTTCTGCCACGACGGTTGACGCCGCGCGTGACCAGCGGATCACGCGACGGCTTCGACGATCTCCTGGCGCAGGCCCGGGAAGGTTGCGAGGTACGCACGCCGGTCCGCCTTGAGCTTCTCGACAAGCGCGCGGTACTCCTCCATCCGGCCCTGGCGCTCGTACAGCCTTCGGGGCTGGAGGATCTCCGCGTCGTCGATCCCGGGGAGCGAGGACGCCACCTCGTAGCCGAAGTCGGGATCCCGTTCCCACTCGATGGTGCCCTCTGAGATCGCCTTGACGATGGCGCTCGAGAACGGGATGGACACGTTCTTGCCGCGCTCGTCCTCCTCGGTGCCGCCGACGCGGCCCGTGTTGAGGAGGTAGACCTGGAAAGTGCTGCTGTCCATCAGCTCCAGGAACCGGTTTCCCTGCTGCTCATGGCGCAGCGGGAAGAAGGGGTTGGTGCCGGGAACGCGGAGGAACTTGCCGGCCTCCTCCTTCCCGCCCGCCGAGGTTCCGCGAGTCTCGCCGAGCATGAAGTACAGCGCGGCCTGCTCCCGGTCGAGGCGCGCAACGCCCGGGATGAGATTGTCGTTGCGATTGAGGATCAGGAAGTGGTCGACTGACTGCACCTCGCGGGCGTCCTTGTGCCAGCCCAGCGCATCCATGCGGAAGACAGCACGGCCGTTGGGCGTGTAGCCCGTATCGAAGAAGTCGACGACGCCGGCGTCATTCTGGGAGACGTTCTCGAGGTAGGCCTCGGGCTTGCAGACGGCGCCGTAGATGCTCGGCTCGAACCGAGGATCAAGCGCGAACGTCTTTGCGAAGCATCCGTTCTCGGTGGCCACGATCCGGCCTCCTGGGTACAGCGCGACGAAGTCATCCTGCACCGGTTTGCTGTCGTTCTGGCGAGTAAATGTCGTGGTTGTCTTACCGGTACCCGACAAACCGATGATCAGCAGGACCTGATCGCCGCGAGCGGTCGGCACCACCTTGCACCCGGCGTGCAGCGAGAGCCCTCCCTGGTCGTAGGTGAGCTTGTTCCACATGCGGAGACCGCCCTTCTTCGACTCGCCGAAGTAGTCGCTGTTGAGGACGCGCGTGATCCCGGCTTCGAGGTCGACGGCGATCACCCGGTCGTTGGGATATCCGGTGGCGACCAGGTTGGGCGTGTAGATGACCGTGAGCACGGGCTCGAAGTCCGGGCCGGCCTGCTCGGCGTCGAAGTAGAGCCAGTGCTGCATGCCCGCGATGTTGGCGTTGGCCGCCTCGATGTAGAGCCGTGCCGCGACCCGGTGGTCCGCGTCGTTGCCGATATACCCGTCGATGACCAGCATCGCCTGGTCACGGATGTACGCGTCCTGACGCTCCGCGATCTTCGCGGCGTCGGCGCGGCTCATGGTCTGGTCGGAGTGCTCCTCCGGCCGGTCCGTGACCACATAGGTGCTGCCCTTGCTTCTCGAAACGACCTTGGTCTGGACGTTGTAGTTGTCGAACGCGGTGTGACGAGCGTTGGGCATCCTCGACGTCAACTCGCGCAGCTCCGCGGGCGAAGGGTTCCAGCGGATGGAGCGAGCCGCCGGAAGGCCGCTCGCCTGGGTTTTGATGACGTCGGCCATAACTTCTCCAATTTCCCTGGGTCACGATCCCCCCGCGCGACCTCGATCGTCGTTCCAGGTGGGCTTTCCGGACCTCGCGAGCATAGCAAAGGGTCCGTCGACGTGACCCGACGCAACGGTTTCCGGCGCCCATGGTTGTAGGCTGTGGCTGATGACTCAGACCGCTCCGGTTCCCATTGCAGAGGCCACGTCGCTGCGCGAGAAGTCCTGGGTGTTCTTCAACGGCAAGATCGTTCATTACTCGGACGCCAAGGTCGGCCTGCTCACCCACGGCCTCAACTACGGAACCGGCGTCTTCGAGGGTATCCGCGCGTACTGGAACGCGGAGCGCGAACAGCTCTTCGCGCTGAGCCTTCCCGAGCATTTCGAGCGCATGCATCAGAACACGCGGGCACTGCAGATGACGATTCCCTGGAGCGTCGAGGATCTGGTCTCGATCACCGTCGACCTGCTGCGCCGCAACGAATATCGCGAGGACGCCTACGTCCGGCCGCTCTCGTTCAAGTCGGCCGAGATCATCGGCGTCAAGCTGCACGATGTCGCCGACAGTTTCGCGATCGTGACCGCGCCGATGGGCCTGTATGTGGGCAACGGCGGCATCCGCTGCATGGTGTCGTCGTGGCGCCGCATCGATGACTCCATGGCTCCGGTGCGGACCAAGTGCACCGGGTTGTACGTGAACTCGGCGCTGGCCAAAAGCGAGGCGCTGCAAAGCGGATTCGACGAGGCGATCATGCTCTCGGGGGACGGCCACGTCTGCGAGGGCAGCGCCGAGAACATTTTCATCGTGCGCAAGGGCGAGATCATCACGCCGCCCCCGTCGGACAACATCCTCGAGGGCATCACCCGCGGGGCGGTGATGCACCTGGTTCGCGAGGAGCTGGGACTCGATGTCCGCGAACGGTCGATCGATCGTTCCGAGCTCTACGTCGCTGACGAGGTCTTCCTGGTGGGCACCGGAGCGCAGGTCGCACCGGTGATCGAGATTGACCGGCGGCGCATCGGCGACGGCGAACCCGGTCCGCTCACGAACCGTGTCCAGGACACCTACCACGAGGTCGTGACCGGTCAGAATCCCAAGTACGCGGCCTGGCTGACCCCGATCTACTGACCTCGGGTGGGCCGGCGCGCCCTGGCGGCGCTCAGGACCCCGCGATCGAGGCCGCGCATGCGGCGCAGGTCCCGTAGAAGTCCAGGGCGTCGTGGTCGAGGGCGAACCCGTAGCCGCCGCGCACGGCGTCGATGAGCTGGTTGACCGCCGTGTCGTCGATCTCGGTGGTCGAACCGCACAGGCGGCAGACGAGATGATGGTGGTGGTTGTCGGCGCACGACGTGTAGACGTGGACGTGCCCATCAGCCTCGAAGCGCTGCGCGAGGCCGTTGTCGACGAGGAAGTCCAGGGTCCGGAACACCGTGGCGCGCCCGAGGAGGGGGTGCTCGACCCGGAGCGACTCGTACAGCTCCTGGGCGCTGACCGTGTGGCGAGTTCGAGCGAGCGCAGCCGCAACGATCATGCGCTGGAGGGTCAGCCGGTGTCCCTGGGCGGCAAGACGGTCCTTGACCGACGGGGCGGCTGCTGCCGGCATTGCTCAGGCCGCCCGACGCAGCCAGCGTTCGGGATGGTGCAGCTCGTCGAGCGTCGGCATCATCTCCGCTGACTCCCAGACGCGATTCAGCGCGGCGAGCCCGGCTCGATCCGCGACGCCGGCGGCGAAATGCTCGCCGACCTCGTACTGGCGCATCTTCAACTCGAGGCCCGTGATGGTGAGGACGAGCCGCTCGATCGGTCCACGCTGACGCCGGCGCTGCTGCATCGCGGCCTCGAGACGCTCCGATCCGCGAATGGCGGAGCGCCCCGCACGGTGCATCACGAAGTTGCTGTATCCCTCGAGCACACTCATCACCGCCTGAACGTGACGGATGGTCCTCACCTGACCGCGCACGGTATCGGGAAGCTTGCCGATCATCTGGCGAGAGGGCAGGAGCGTCTTGCCGTCCGCGGACAGTGCATCGAGCATCAACCCGCGCATCAGGCTCTCCAGGTGCGCGCCCAGCCACGGATGAACCTCGAACTGCCACGCGTGGGTGAGCTCGTGCAGGATCAGCCAGGGGCGAAGGTCGGTGCCGGTGAGGTGGAGATCGCGTTCGATCCCGGCGATGTTCGGCTCGACCAGGTAGAGGGCGCTCGCCTGGCGCACGGTGCCGGGGAGGTCCTCGAGCGCAAGCACGGGGTCGTACTGGCCAAGCACCCGCCGCGACATCAGCCCGAACAGCTCGCCGACGTACCTGTCCAGCACGCGCCGGCTCATGCCCGTCGCCAGCGACTCCGGGATGGTCGCCCGGATCCGCTCGACGGGTGCGAGAAGCCGCTGCACCATCCCGAGGTTGGCGTCGATGAAGCCCTGGCGGTCAAGCGCGACGAATCGCGGGTGGGCGGTCAAAGGCACCTGGCACACCTCGATCATCAGCGGCGCCACCCGCGCCGCCATCTCGGTGTAGGCCGACTCCAGCGCCTCCACGTTGATTCCCTGGCCGCTGCCGGCGTCGCCCGTGCGAGACACGGCGATCCGGCGGACGTTGTCCCAGTCGACCAGGCGGCGCGGGGTCTTCAGCTGTGGACGCAGCAGGACTCGCGCGGACAGGACGGCTCCGGCGCCGACCGCTCCGACGGTGAGCGTGCGGCGGACCATGTCGCCTCGGGTGGCGGGACTCATGGATCGATCATACGGGTGGACCGCCGCCCACTCGGAAATTACATCGAGGACCCGGACCGCCCGTCGATGTAGACGGGGTGCTCTGGAGGCTTGCCCTCCAGCCAGTAGGCATCGAGTCGCTCGTCGGTCCAGCCCCGCTCGCGGAGGAACGGCTCGTCGAGGATCTGCCGCCCCGTGAGCGATGGCGGTTCGGTGGCGACGATCTCCATCATCGCGTCGCACAGGATCTCGGGCGACCGCCACTGGCTGCGATCCCCGAGTCCCCAGTTGATGCTCGCCAGGCTCTCGATGATGGTCACGGGCCAGAGGGAATTGCTTGCGATGCCGTCGCCGGCATGCTCGGCGGCGATGCCGATCGCGAGCCTGGTCATCCCCATCTTGGTGGTCATGTAGGCGACATGACCCGGGCTTGGCTGGGTGCTGATCGGTGGCGAACAGTTGATGACATGACCCCAGTGGCGCTCGACCATGTGCGGGAGTGCGTAGTAGGCGCAGAGGTACGCAGCCCGAACGTTGATCTCCCACATGAGGTCGTAGCGCTTCGGCGGTGTCTGCAGGATCGGCTGCCACCAGAGCGCTCCCGCGTTGTTGATGAGAATGTCGAGACGGCCGAAGCGTTCGACGGTGGCGTCGACCATCGCCTTGACCTCGTCCTCATGGCGGACGTCGACCCGAACAGCGAGCGCTGAGCCACCGGTGGCCTCGACCTCCGCGGCGACGGTGTGGATGCTCCCTGGAAGCTTCTCGGTGCCGGTCTCCGACTTGCCGGTGATGACCACCGAGGCCCCCTCGCGGGCCAGGCGTAGTGCCATCGCGCGGCCGATCCCGCGGCTCGATCCGGTGACCACCGCAACGCGGCCATCGAGTGGAAGCTGGGCGCTCATCGGCGCGCATCATAGGCGCCCCAGCGCGGGCGCCTTCTGCTTCGGTCTGACGGCTTGCGCGCGTGAAAGCTAATCGACGTGCGCGCCGATCTCATCGACGAGGCGCGCGAGCTCCTCGGTCAACGGTCCCGGGAGCCGGCGCTGCAGGATGCTGGTGACGCTGCTGTAATACCAGAGCTGCTCGTGCGGATCCGGTACGGTGAACCGCGCCCACACCTGGTCGCCCTCGGTTCGCAGGTCGGTGAGAATGGAACCGGCGTTGTGCACCTTGTCGCAGGCGGACACGAGCAGCGCGTCCTGGTCGGCGTCGCCGGCAAGGTGGTGGAGATACCGTTCCTTGCGCTCCCTCCAGGGGGGCTTGGGTTCGCCGGGGATCGCGATGGTGTCGCTGCAGGCGGTGACGATCGCGGCAACGCGCGGCCCGAAGTTCTGATCGATGCGACGTTGGGTTGCGGCGCCGTCCTCTGAGTCCTCGATGGTGTCGTGCAGCAGGGCGGCGATGGCGACGTCCTCGTCGGCGCCGTGCTCGAGCGCCAGCGAGCACACCGCCATGACGTGCGCGATATAGGGGACCCGGGTCTTCTTTCGAAGCTGACGGCCGTGCACCTCCCAGGCGAAGGTGAATGCAGCTGCGAAGCGCTCGGTGAGAAGTGGCGCAGCTGTCGATTCCGGCACGCGGTCATTGTGGGTGCAGGCGGGGGTTTTGGAGGAAGAGCCCCGCATGGTGGGCCAGAATGGCTCGTGCGCTTCTACCTCGGCCATCGCCTCCCGGGTGGATTCTGGGCGGGCTTTTCGACCTACGCGCGGCGACCCCACCGTGCGGTCAGGCAGGCCGCGCGCACGACCGGAGGCACAGGCTGCGTCGGGTTTGTTGCGCTGGTTGTGGTGCTCGCGCTCGGCATCGCCTACTGGTACGTCAGCGTCCCGGTGCTCGTGCTGACTGCGATCGCAGTCGGGGTGACCGTGCACCGTCAGCACGTGCATCGAGCCGCGGCGGCGGCAGCAGTTGTCCCGGCTGCTCCGGCGCTGCCCGCAGCGCCCGCGCCTCCGTTGCCCCGTCCGCTTCGCACAGCGCCAACTCCGCACCTGACGATGCCGGCCGACACCTTCAAGATCGGCTCGCTCGTCCACCTCGAGAAGGACGGGACCCGGGCAACCTATTTCGTCGACCACGGACGCACCCCCGACGAGATCGTCCTCAAGCGCGTGACCAGCACGCCGATCAGCACGGATGCCTGACGCGGCGCTGCTCGGTCTGGTGATCGATCGGATTGCCGCGAATCCGCCTCCCGCCGGCACCGCCGGCCTCGTCCTGGCGGCGTTCGAGGGCTCGACGGCCGTGGACGCCGTCGTGCGTGGCGACCTCGACCCGGTTGCGAGAGCCGGTGGGCCGCCTGTGGGATCGAAATCGACGGCGGCGGGGTATCTCACCGCCATCGAGGTCGAGGGCTTCCGCGGCATCGGTCCGGCGACGACGCTCACCATCGATCCCGGTCCCGGGCTCACCTTGGTGGTCGGTCGAAACGGGTCGGGCAAGTCGTCGTTCTCGGAAGCGCTGGAAATGCTGTTGCTCGGCACCAACCAGCGCTGGGAGCAGCGGGTCAAGGTGTGGCGGGACGGATGGCAGAACCTTCACCACCGGCACACGCGGGTGGCCGCGACCTTCGCGGTGGACGGGAGGCGGCTGCCGCTCGAGGTGGCGCGTACCTGGAAGGACGGTGCCGGCATGGACGCGTCGACACTGTCGATCGACGGCAAGACGTCCTCCGTCGAAGCGCTTGGATGGGCACAGGACCTCGCCGGATATCCTCCGCTGCTCTCGCACAACGAGCTCGAGCATGCGCTCGACCGTGAACAGTCGAAGCTGTACGACGCCCTCGCGGGGATCCTCGGTCTTGGCGATCTCGCATCTGCGCAGCAGGTGTTGCGCGATGCGCGGCTCGACCGTGAGCACGCTGCCAAGGCCGCCCGCGATGCGCTTCCGGGATTGCGGGCGCTGCTCGAGCGCACCGAGGATGAGCGAGCGGAGGTGGTTCGTTCCGCACTGGCCTCCAAGGTTTGGGAGCTCGACGTGGTGGCGGCCACGGTGGACGGTTCCGGCGCCGGCGACGAGCGCAACGTGCTGCGCAAGTTGCACGACCTTGCGGGGCTGCCGGTGGTCGATCGCGAGCGCCTCAATGCCACGATCAGCGATCTCCGCGACGCCCACGCCTCCGCGGAGAAGCTGCGCGGCACCGACGCCGGCCGCGCACATGAGCTGGCATCACTGCTGCAGAAGGCGCTCGACGTCCACGCACATGCCGATGGGGAGACCTGTCCGGTGTGCGGCACCGAGGGTGTTCTCACGTACGAGTGGCGGCTGAAGGCGCGCGAGCAGGCGAGCGAGCTGCTCGCCGAGGCCGACGCAGTGCGCGCCACGCAGGCAGCACTCGTCGACACGATGCGGAGGGCGCGCCAGTTGATCGTCGCCGCGCCGCCGGCGCTCCGCGATGGCGTGGGGGCGAACATCGACGTGGCACAGGTCATCGACCTCTGGGATGCGTGGGCGCGAGTTTCTGTCGACGATGACGCAATCAGCCTGGCCAGCCACCTCGAGAGCCGCGGACCAATGCTCATCGCAGGTGTCGCGGAACTTCGCCGCGCCGCGACCGCAGAGCGTGAGCGGTTGGAACGGGCATGGCGACCCGCTGCTGACGCGATTCTCGCCTGGCTACCGCATGGTCGCCGGGCGCGCGACGCCGAGATCGAGATCGGCCGGCTCAAGGATGCCGAGCGCTGGCTCAGAGACGCGCACGACGAGATTCGCGATGACCGCTTTCGTCCGATCGCCGGTGCGGTGCAGGAGAACTGGACCGAGCTGCGTCAGGATAGCAACGTCTCGCTCGGCGAACTCCGCCTGCGCGGGGCGGCAGCGCAGCGAAGGCTGTCACTCGACGTGAAGGTCGACGGCGAGGAGGGGTCAGCGCTCGGCGTGATGAGCCAGGGCGAGCTGAACTGCCTGGCGCTGTCCTTGTTCCTGCCCCGCGCCTCCATGCCCGAGTCGCCCTTTCGGTTTGTCGTCATCGACGACCCCGTCCAGGCGATGGATCCGGCGAAGGTTGCCGGTCTCGCCACCGTGCTGGCGAGGGCCGCGAGGGAACGCCAGGTCATCGTCCTGACGCACGACACGCGCCTCGCGGACGCGATGCGCGCGCTCGACATCGCCGCGACCGTGATCGAGGTAGTGCGGCGCGAGCAGTCGATTGTGGAGCTCCGCCGCATCCAGGACCCGGTGCAGCGCTACATCGACGATGCGTTTGCGGTGGCGATGAGCAGGAACGTTCCCACTGAGGCGCTGCGCGTGATCCCCGGCTTCTGCAGGCTCGCCCTCGAGGCTGCATCGTCGCTCGCGGTGACGCGCCGGCTGCTCCACCAGGGCAGGACGTACGCGGAGGTGCAGGCGACACTCGAAAAGCCGACGACGTTGAACATGTGGCTGGCGCTCGCCCTCCTGAACGATGCTGAGCGCGCCGGCGATGTCGCCGGGTTCCTTGTCAAGCAGCATCCCTGGGCGGTCGAAGCTGTCAAGGAATGCAATCGGGGAACGCACAGCGGGAGATGGTTCGGCGACGTGCGTGAGCTCATCCGCAGCGTCGAGCGACTGACCAAGACGTTGGCGGCGGATGGTTGACTCGCCCGTGAACCGACCGGAGGATGCCCATGAGCTGGTTTCCGCGGCGCGCGACCTGATCCGTGACGATGCTGCCGCAACGGCCGGACTGTGGCCACGAGCGGCCGCGCTGCTCGCACGTCAGGGCCTGGAGCTGGCGATGGCGCGCCTCTGGGAGGTGACCGCCCCCGGACTCGAACGAACCTCGACGCGCTGTCAGTTGCTGTGCGTCGGCGACATGCTCAACAACCGAGAATTGGGGGGGCGAGCGACGCTCACGTGGTATTCGCTCTCCAACGCATGCCATCACCGGGTATACGAACTGCCGCCGACCGCGAGCGAACTCAACCTGGCGCTCGAGACCGTGTGGGACCTGGCCGAGGCGGTGGAGCGGCTGCGCGGGCGGATCGGGGCCTGATCGTCGGGGTTGCGGGTGGGCGGCATATGTCCGAGGGCCGCCACATCGAGTGAGCGACACGCGGCTCCGGCGAGGCGAGGCCGGAATGGTGCCGCGCCTGGAGAACGTTTGTTCTATAATACTACGATGTGTGATCGTGAAGACAGGACCACGCCGCTGGAGCGGGTCCTCGAGGTCATCGACGGGCTGCTGTCCGCGCCTGACGAGGAGCGCTCGCCGTACGAGATCGGCGAGCAGATGATCCGGCTGCGCCACGGGATCGACCTCCTCGAACTCCGCTTCGCGCGCGACGCCGCCGCCTTCGCCGCCTCCGAGGAAGCCGTCGCCCAAGGCTCGACGTCGCCGATCGACTGGGTCCGCCACCAATGCGGGATGTCCGCGAATGCGGCGGCGCGCTCGATCGCGACCGGGGAGATGGCCGACCAGCTGCCGGCGAGCGTGGCCGCGCTGGACGCGGGGCGGATCGGGTTCGCTCACCTCGCCTTGCTTGCCGGGACCGCGCGGGCGCTGCAGAGCACCGCTGGCGCAGCCGGGTTCGACGAGCGTCCCCTGCTTGAACTCGCCCTCGAGCATTCGGTGAGCCGCTTCGCCTTCGACTGCACGCATGCCCGCCACGCCGGCGACGCCGCCGCTGTGCTCGACGAACATGTCAATGCGGTCGAGTGCCGGCGTCTCGAGCTGAGCCGCTGTTAGGACGGTCGTATCGTCATTCGCGGGTTGCTCGATCCCGTCGGCGGGGCCACGCTGCGCGTCGCCCTCGCCCCGCTCTGTGCCCGCTCGGGTGCGGGTGACGATCGGGCTAGGGCGCGACGGCTGGCCGATGGACTGGTCGAGCTCGCGTTCCACGCCCTGGACCATGGTTTCGCGACCGACCGTGGCGGTCCGCGCGCCCACCTCCAGCTCACCGCATCGGTCGAGACGCTGACGGGAATGCCCGGGGCGCCAGGGGGCGACCTCGAGTTCGCCGGCGCGGTGCCGGCGGCAACGGTCCAGCGCCTCGCCTGTGACGCGAGCATCCGTCGCGTCCTGCTCGGCCCGGATTCGGCAGTGATCGATGTGGGGCGCGCCTTACGAGTGCCGTCGGGCGCCGGGCGTGCCGCGCTACGGGTTCGGGACCAGGGCTGCGTGTGGCCGGGGTGCGAGCGACCCACGTCCTGGACCAATGCCCACCACATGGTGCACTGGGGGCACGGCGGGAACACGAATCTCGACAACCTGGTGCTCTTGTGCCACCGCCATCACTGGTCGGTGCACGAGGGCGGCTGGCAGCTGGTGCGCGCCGAACAGGGTCGCGTCCTCGCGATCCCTCCGTCGCACACCTACCAGTCCTGGACCCGAGCGCCCGATGGGGCCGCCGCCGTCTGATCGTGAGGGACGCGGCTCCGGGTTCGCCGGGGTCGCGCGGTGGATTGTGGCCGACTATCCTTCCGCGCATGCACGCGGTCATCAACACGCTGCGTTTCAAGGATTCAGTCGACCGGGCGTTATTCGTGCGCGCTGAGCACGAACTGGCTGATCAGATGCGCGGCATCGAGGGCTTTCAGGGCTTTCGGGTCGTCCAGGTATCGGACGATCAGGTCGTCCTGGTGATCTTCGCCGACGCCGCCGAGGTCCTGGATCGCATGGCGTCTGAGTTGGGCGATGGGTGGATGGGTACGAACGTTGCCCCATTGCTCGACGGCCCGCCCGATCGGCGGATCGGACCGGTCATCGCGTCGGTCAGCGTCTAGGTGAGACTCGGACGTCACGAGGTCGTGGGTCCGTGGCTGAGTTGCGCCCCCGTAACGGCCCCGAGCCTTAGCACTCACCCCGCCCACCCGCTAGCAGTCAGACCTCCCGAGTGCTAAACTACCGCCTGGAACCCTAGGCTAGAGGATCAAACCAGGAGGAACCATGGCCAAGCAATTGCTGTTCGACGTCGAAGCCCGTGCCCATCTCAAACGAGGGGTCGATCGGGTGGCCGACGCCGTCAAGATCACCATCGGCCCCAAGGGCCGCAACGTCGTGCTGGACAAGAAGTTCGGCTCGCCGACCATCACCAACGACGGAGTCACGATCGCCAAGGAGATCGAGCTCGAGGAGCCCTTCGAGAATATGGGCGCCCAGCTGGTCAAGGAAGTGGCGAGCAAGACCAACGACATCGCTGGTGACGGGACCACCACCGCCACGGTTCTCGCCCAGGCCCTGATCGCGGCCGGCCTGCAGAACGTGGCCGCCGGCGCCAACCCGATCCAGCTCAAGAAGGGCATTGAGCTCGGCGTTGAGGCGATCGTGAAGGCAATCAAGGAACAGTCGATCCCGATCTCCGAGCGCGAGAAGATCGCCCAGGTCGCGTCGATCTCCGCCGCTGACCCCACCATCGGTGAGACCGTCGCCGACGCGATGGAGAAGGTCGGCAAGGACGGCGTCATCACCGTGGAGGAGTCGAAAGGCCTCGAGACCGAACTCGAGCTCGTCGAGGGCATGCAGTTCGACAAGGGCTACATCTCCGCGTATATGGTCACCAACGCCCAGCGAATGGAGGCCGTGCTCGAGGATCCGTACATCCTCATCACCGACAAGAAGATCTCCGCAATCGCCGACCTCCTTCCGATCCTCGAGAAGGTCGTTCAGAGCGGCAAACCGCTTGTGGTCATCGCTGAGGACGTCGAGGGCGAGGCGCTTGCCACACTCATCGTCAACAAGCTCCGCGGCACCTTCAACGCCGTCGCCGTGAAGGCCCCAGGCTTCGGGGATCGCCGCAAGGCAATGCTCCAGGACATCGCGATCCTGACCGGCGGCCAGGTGATCAGCGAGGAGGTCGGCCTCAAGCTCGACTCCGCGCAGCTGAGCTCGCTCGGTCGCGCGCGCAGCGTCAGCATCACCAAGGACGACACCACGGTCGTCGAGGGCAACGGCAGCAAGGACGCGATCAAGGGCCGCATCGAGCAGATCAAGGCCGAGATCGACAAGTCCACCAGTGACTGGGACAAGGAGAAGCTCCAGGAGCGTCTCGCCAAGCTCAGCGGCGGCGTCGCCGTGATCAAGGTCGGCGCGCCGACCGAGACCGAGCTCAAGGAGAAGAAGCACCGCATGGAGGACGCCGTGTCCGCCACGCGCGCCGCAGTCGAAGAGGGCATCGTGCCTGGTGGCGGTGTCGTGCTCGTCAACGCGATCCCCGCGCTCGACAAGGTCAAGGCCGAGGGCGACGTGCTCACCGGCGTGAACATCCTTCGCCGCGCGCTCGAGGAGCCGCTCCGTCAGATCGCGCAGAACGCCGGCATGGAAGGCTCCGTCGTCGTCGACAAGGTGAAGTCCCTGCCCAAGGGCCAGGGCTTCGATGCCGCCAAGGGCGAGTATGTCGATATGGTCAAGGCCGGCATCATCGACCCGACCAAGGTCACCCGGTCGGCTGTACAGAACGCGGCGTCGATCGCCGCGCTGCTGCTCACCACGGAGGCGCTGATCACCGACATCCCCGAGAAGAAGGGAGCATCGGCGGGACCGCCGATGCCGGAGTACTGATCGGCAGCTGATCCGATTTACTGAAAGGGCGGTCCGGGTTTTCCGGGCCGCTCTTTCGTTTCTTCGACATTCGCGATGAGTCGATCAACGATCGGCTACAACCTGGCGACAGTGTCATCTGCTCGTGACGGTGCTGGGTAGATTCGAGCTTCGAATCACCGTTCAGAGGTACATCGATGAGCGACGCCCTGCCCGACCACTCGCTTGCGGAGTCAGTCGGCTCCGGATTACTGCACGTCACCGGGATCGGGAGCCGTCTCGCCAGACGTGCCGCTGATGAGGCGCAACTCGACGCGCTCGACGCGACAATGCTCACCGACCTCGACCGCGAGTTTCACGAACGTGGCGAGGAGGCGGTTCCGGGTCTGGATCTCGCATCGGTGACCAAGGTCGATCCTGCATTCACTCCCGATACCTTCCTGCTCATCGCGAGAGACGCCTTTCGCGTCCTCCAGGACGCGCACACTGAGGGGGCGCCGGCACTGGATGCCGACATTGCCTCCGCTGAGGTAACGGCGGCTTCGGTGGTGGACGGCCGCGAGCGAGCCGTGGTCCGTTTCGGCATCATCGGCAGCACGTCGGTCACCCAGGACTGGACCTTCGAGCGCGACCCGGCTGTCGACACCAGCCATGACGACGAGGACCACGAGGTCGCCGATGGTGGATGGCTGGTTGCCCATCGCGGCTGGCGCCTGACCGGGATCGCCGCCGCCTAGCCTGGGCCGGGCTCGGACGAGCGGCTCAGGAGCAGACGGTGGCTCGGTATGAGGCGTTGCCCAGATCCGGGGCGGGTTTGCCGGCGACGCTGATGGTCCCGCCGCGCACGGGTGGTGTGCAGCCGCGTGGAAAGACCACGAACACGCTGCGAGCGCCGGCCGAGATGTATCCGTCACACGACACGCGGCTGCACTGGTAGGGCTCGAAGCTTCCCGAGAGTGTCGCGGTCCCGTCGGGGTTCACCGACTTCACAGGGTTCGCGAACAGCCCCGTGAAGCCGACGACGAACAGGGCAACGATCGCGACCACGGCGATCACCACGACCGGCAGACCCCAGAACGGCCGGTGGCGCACCGGCACAGGCACGCCGGCGTCGGCGGAGACCGACGTCTGCCCCGGCCCGCTCGGCGGATTCTCCATGCCACTGGTACGGTACCGAAGTCCGCCATGGGGCAGCCGATCGTCTTCGTCACCGACTACGGGCGCGACGACGCATATGCGGCGGCGCTGGTCGGTGCTGCCTGGCGGGTCGACCCCCACGCCGTCTGCGTCGACGGAACCCACGGCGTCCCTCCTGGCGACGCGCTCGCGGGCGCCTATCACCTGAAAGCTCTGGCGAGGGCGTTCGCTGAAGCGACGTTCTGCGCCGTGGTTGACCCGGGCGTTGGCACCGAACGTCGCGCGCTCGCCGTCCAGGTCGGCAGCATCCGCTGCGTAGCTCCGGACAATGGGCTCGTGTCCTATCTCTGGGAGGAGGCCGCTCCGGATGACCGACGGGCGGTGAGCCTCGAGGTCCCCCGGGACGCGTCCCCAACGTTTCACGGCCGCGATGTGTTCGCCCCCTTGGCCGCGGAGCTCTCCTCGAGGGAACGGTTCGACGTCGAGGGCGATCTCATCGACGATCCGGTCGTCCTCGCAGACGCCTTTGCCCGATGGGTTGGGAACCGCGTCACCGGTCGGGTCGCCGTGGTCGACCACTTCGGCAACGCGATCACCACCATTCGCGCCGCGGATCTCGCCGGCGCATCGGTCCGATCGGTGAGCTGGCCGGGTGGCGGCAGCAGCGGCCTGGTGACCACTTATGCGCACATCGGTGCGGGCCCGGGTGCGCTGATCGGCAGCGCCGGTCACCTCGAGGT
>JBAPOS010000013.1:0-23792 GCA_049279755.1 Candidatus Dormiibacterota bacterium
GGCGGGCTGCCATCGACGCCAGCCGCGACTTGCGCCGCCGGGCGTTGTTCCTGTGCAGGACGCCCTTCTCCGCCGCCCGGTCGAGCGCGCGGATCGCCGCGTGCAGCTCGGCGTCGCCGCCGGCACCGCCCTCTTCGAGGAGCGCATGTCGCGCCTTGATCACCTTGGTGCGCACTGCGGACTTCACCGCACGATTGCGGAGATGCTTCCGCTCACTGGACCTGATGCGCTTGCGCGCAGATCGGGAGTTGGCCATGCTCGCTCTTCTAGATCACTCGACAACTGGGGCGCGCAGCCCGGCAGTTACGAGCCAGGGACGCGCGAAGCCAGCAGTATATCAGTGACTGTGTCTCGCCCCTCCACGTGGGTCGTCCCCGCATACGCAAAGATCAATCTCTCGCTGACGGTGGTCGCGCGCCGTCCCGACGGCTGGCACGATATCGACAGCGTCCTGGTGCCCGTCGACTGGCATGATCTGGTCGGTCTGAGCGTGGAGCCAGCGGACACCGACGCGCTGTCCCTCACGGTGGATGGGCCGGCGGCTGCCGGGGTGCCGACTGGCGAGAGCAACCTCACCGTCCGGGCCGCCCAGGCACTGCGCGCGCTCGCGGGCCGGCCCCTGGCGATGCGCGTATGGCTGTCGAAGATCGTGCCCCACGGCGCGGGGCTCGGTGGCGGATCGGCCGACGCCGCGGCTGTCCTGCGCTCCGGGGTCGCCCAACTCGCGAAACTGGGCGTGATCATCGAACCGGGTCGCATCGCCGCTGCCGCGCTCGGTGTCGGCAGTGACGTGCCGGCGCTGCTCGCACTGTCCGGCCAACGCGTGCGCGGCCGGGGCGATCGCCTCGAGGCACTCGCCGTCCCCACGCTGCATCTCGCGATCGCGTCGACCTCACCGAGTTCCACGTCCGACACGTATGCGGCCGTTGCACCAGACGAGATTCGCGACGACGGCCGCACTGCGCAACTGGCGCGGCTCCTGACTGACGGTCATGCGCCGGCACCTGAACTGCTGGGGAGCGCTCTCGAACCCGCCGCGTGCCGCGCCAACCCCGCACTTGCGGACGCGCTGCGGAGCGCACGGCGGGTGGTCGCTGATGTCGACTGGCACCTGACGGGGAGCGGCGGTGCCGTCTTCGCCGCCGCCGGCGGGCGCGATGAAGCCGAGCGACTCGCTGCCGCCATGCGTGCCGCAGGGTTCAATGCTCGCGCCTGCCGCACCGTCAGCTGAGGCTCGCAGCACTACAATCCGATCCTCAGTGGCTGTCGCCGACGCACCTTCCGTCACTCCGCCGACGCCGGAAACCTGCGACCATCCCGCGCCGGTCACCGGGATCATGGCGCATGAGTTCGCGCATTACGAAGGTGCTGTCGGACCCGAGGGTCTCCGCCGCACGGTCACCTTCTATGGCCCGATCGTCGGCGGCCTTCCGATTCGCGCCTGGCACTGCGAGAAGTGCGGGCTGCTCCGCCTGAGCTACCCCGACGGCCGCACCGAGGAGCGGCGTCTCTTCCCGGGACCGCAGCCGGGGCTGCTCGCCGCGGCATCGCCGGTCGCCACCGAGCGTGAGCACTTCGGCATGCAGGCGCGGGTGTCCGGGCTGAGCGCACAGCCCGCGTTCATCGACCAGCTCACGGGCGGCGAGTCGATCGTGCGACCGTTGCAATTCCCGACGGTCACGCTGCCCGCCTGGGATGCGATCACATGGCTGACCGTGCTGGGAATGATCTCCGTGCTGGTGGGACTGCTGTTTGCCGGCCTCTTCGCCGCGCTGTCGTACACCACGCCGAGCGTTGAGCTGCCCCTGGTGCTGAGCATCGTCTTCATCTTCGTCGGGGTGGTCGCGCTGCGGTTGATCGTTCTGGCGATCCGGCATTTCGCTCCCGCGGAGCAACTCAGTCCGAGTGTTGCGGAGGCGATGGGCGCCACACCGGAGCTCGACGCTGCGACACGCACGGTGGTGTTTCTCCTTGTGGTCTGCGTGATGGGTCTGTTCGCCACAGCCGTGCTTGCCACGTACACGTACTCGACCCCCGGGGCCGTTTTGCCGGTGCTGGTCATCAGCCTCTCGTGCGCCATCATCGCCGCGGTGATCAAGGTCGTCGACGCCGCCGTGCGTCACTTCAGCGGCAGGTAGCGGACCCCGTCTCGGAGTCCATGCCCCTCCACGCGCCGCCCGATCAGGACATCGTCATCGTCGGCGCCACCGGCGATCTCGCGCAACGCAAGCTCATCCCCGCCCTCTACAACCTCCACGCCCAGAAACTGTTGCCCGACAAGGGCGAGATCATCGGCGCGGCGCCGTTCGACTGGGACGATCAGCGTTTCCGCGACCTCGCTGAATCGGCCGTCAAACAGTACTCGAGGACGCCACTGAAGACGTCCACCTTTGCCTCGTTCGCCAGGCGGCTGCGGTTCGTGCCACTTCCTCCGGACGGGAGCCTGGCGGCGATCCGCCCGGCGACAACGCTGGAGCGTCGCATCGCCTACCTGGCCGTTCCGCCATCCGCCTTCACGTCCCTCATCGAAGGCATCAAGACGTCGGGGCTCGTCGAGGGCACGTCGATCATCATCGAAAAGCCATTTGGTCACGATTTGAAATCCGCGGAGGAACTGAACCGAACACTCCACGACGTCGTGCCCGAGCAGCGCATCTTCCGCATCGACCACTACATGGGCAAGGAGACAGTCCAGAATCTGCTCGTCTTTCGGTTCGGGAACTCGCTGTTCGAACGGATCTGGAATCGCGAGGCCATATCACGTGTGGAGATCACCGTTGCGGAGTCGCTTGGCGTCGAACAGCGCGGCAAGCTGTACGAGGAGATCGGCGCGATTCGTGACATCGTGCAGAACCACATGTTCCAGGTGCTCTCGCTGGTCGCCATGGACCCACCGCTGTCCTTTGACGCGGAGGCGATCCGCAACGAGAAGGTCAAGGTGCTCCAGTCGATACAGCCGATCCATCCGCACGACGTCGTCCGTGGCCAGTACACGGCGGGAACCGTCGAGGGTGAGAAGGTGATCGCATATCGTGAGGAGCCCGGGGTCTCGCCCACATCGACCACCGAGACGTATGCGGCGTTGCGCCTGCATCTCGAGTCGTGGCGCTGGTCCGGGGTGCCCTTTCTACTGCGCACCGGAAAACGCCTGCCAACCCGCGATACCCGCGTGGTGATCACCTTCCATGATGTCCCGCTGCATCTGTTCAAGACGGCGGGCGTGCATACGCTGCATCGCAACCAGCTGGTCGTTCGCATCCAGCCGGACGAGGGCATCGCGCTTTCGTTTGTCGCCAAGCAACCGGGTCCGGAGGTCACCGCTCAGTCGGTCGATATGAACTTCAAATACGGCGACTCCTTCAAGACGTCACCACCCGAGGCATATGAGCGTCTGCTCCACGATGCGCTCGAGGGTGATCACACCCTGTTCATCCGCGAGGACGAGGTCGAGCACGGATGGGCGGCCGTCGAGCCGGTCATCGAGGCCCCGCCCCCGATCACCTTCTATGCTGCCGGCACGTGGGGACCTGAAGACGCCGGGCGGATCGCGAGCCCGAGCCACTGGGACGATTCGGTCGCCGCTGTATGACTCCCGCGCTCATCGGCGTCGACCTGGGCGGGACGAGCATCCGCGCGGCGGTCGCGATCGGAGACGTCACCCATGGTGAGCCCGTGCACCGCGACACCCCGTCACAGGATGGCCCCGCCGCCGTGCTCGACGCCGTTGCGGAATGTGCCCGCGAGGCTGCCGGCAACGCGCACATCCGAGGCCTTGCGATCGGCATCCCCGGTCCGCTCGATCCCGGCGCGGGCGTGGTCCACGACGCGCCGAACATGTCTGGCTGGACCGAGATCCCCGCTGCGGCCATGCTCTCGGAACGGGTCGAGTGTCCCGTGGTCATCTGCCACGACGCGGCCGCGGCGGGGTATGCCGAGCTCAAGGCGGGTGCCGGCCGCGGCGCGCGTCATCTCCTGTTCATCACGGTCAGCACCGGCATCGGCGGTGCGCTCTTCATCGATGGCGATCTCTACGACGGAGCGACCGGATCGGCCGGCGAGGTCGGCCACACGCCGGTCACCGACGACGGCCCACCCTGCGGGCAGGGCCATCCCGGGTGCCTCGAAGGCGCATCGTCGGGCACCGCGATCGCAGCCCGAGCCCGCGCCGAGCTCGCCAGGGGTACTCCATCGTCGCTTCAGGGTGTCGACCTCGCCGCGATCGACGCACGCGCCATCGTGACCGCCGCGAATGCAGGTGATGCGCTCGCGCTGCAGGTCTTCAACGATGCGGGGCACGCGCTCGGGCGGGCCATCGGCGGATTCATCAATGTGCTCGCCCCGGACGTGATCGTCATCGGGGGCGGGCTCATTCACGCCGGCGATCTGCTCCTCAAGCCGGCCCGTCTCGCCGCGACCGAGATCGCGTTTGAGATTCCCTACCGACGCTGCAAGATCGTGACGGCGGCACTCGGCACCGACGCGGGGTTGATCGGCGCAGTCGCATGGGCGGTTCGCAGTTTTGGCGCCGCGCCCGTGGGGATGCGTTAGACCGGACACAAAGATGACCCATCGGTACCGGCCGATGGGTCATCGGGTGAGTGGTTGAGACTAGGCGCTACGCGACGCCGTGTGCCCGGGTTGATGCCGGCAGCGCGCGTCGAGTGGATTCCTTCTTTCTCGATGTCATCAAGCTGAATATCTCGAACACGAAGGCGCCGAAGACCGCAAAGGTCGCCACCGCGAGTCCGATGGCCGCGTAGCCGGCGAACTGGCCGATCTGGCCCCATCCGTAGGCGTTCAGCAGCATGCTGCGGAGCGTGGTGCCCTTGAAGATCGTCGCCACTTCGCCCGCGAGCTTGGTGTTGGTGGGAGCGGCCTGCGCGGCTGCGCTGAGCTGCGAATACGTCTGGCCGCCGCCGATCTCGCTGAGATGCACGTTGATGAAGTTATTGGCATAGACCTCGGCCTGCTGACCGGTGAGCAGCTCCTGGCCCGCGTACTGGGTCATGGCGGCGGCATCGGCCTTGGGCAGCGAGGTGATCGCCGGGGAGCCGGCGGCGGGGAAATAAATCTGCTGGGCGGCGAGCTGGTCGTGCACCGTCGATGTCGCGAAGCTGCTGCCCCAGAAGGCGAACCCACTCACGAAGCCAAGGATGCCGATCAGTCCGATCTGCAGCACGAAAATCCGCCAACGAAGTCCACTGGTCATGATGGGTATCTCCTTATTTGGTTTGACCTGAACCTCATCGTCGCGGCTCATGCCGATACCTGCCAGTGCCGCGAGGCATCAATCCGGCGCCCTCGAGCCGGAAGCACCGGGTCAAAGGTCCCAAACGAGCGCTACGCACTCTGGGGTCGCTGCCTGCTCTTGGTCTGGCCGTGAACGCGGCCCGTGCGGTGCGGCGTGAGGTCGAGCTTCATTCCGGTGTTGCCGAAGTCAGCGGGCCTTTGGTCACACGGACCGCCGGCCCTGAAGCTCTCTTGCATTCGTCGCCGCTCGCACCATCGCGGTGATATTCTGAATTTACTGAATATGAGCGCGGATCCGTGACTGGAGCGCAGATGGCCTTCATCGAGGACATGGGTCAGCTCATGGTCGGCTGGGGGATCCCCCGGAACACCGGTCGCATCTACGCGTATCTGCTCCTCCAGCGCGATCTCGCGACCCTCGATGGCATCGCCGCCGAACTCGGCATCGCGAAGAGCGGCGTGAGCGTTGCCTCGCGACAGCTGGCGAAATTGGGTCTGGCGCGAGCGGTCGGCCAGCCCGGCAGCCGGCGCGTCCTCTACGAGGCACTCGCCAACATCGACTCGATCATCGCCGCCCGCACAGCGCAGATGAACGACCTGGTTGTGCACCTGCGCCAGGGAGCCCGGGTCGCATCCGGTGGGCCAGGACGTCAGAGGTTGCAGGCCATGGCCGATTGGTGCGAGGAGTGGACCAGGCAGTTTCCGATCGTGATGCGACGCCTCGAGAAGCGGAGGACGAAATGACCAGCGCCATCGTCTTGCACGGGCTGACCAAGGACTACGGCTCCGGACACGGCCTCTTTGAACTCGATCTGGAAGTGTCGGAAGGCGAGGTGTTTGGATTTCTCGGACCCAACGGCGCGGGCAAGACAACCACCATCCGCCTCCTCATGGGCGTCATCCACGCGACCTCCGGGACCGCCACCGTCTTCGGCCTCGACTGTGATCGCGACTCGGTGGCGGTGAAACGCGAGGTCGGATATCTCCCAGGCGAGTTGCCGCAGTTCGGCGGGATGCGCGGTAGCGAGGTGGTTGCGTACCTCGGTGCAATGCGCGGCGGCATCGACAGGCCGCGTGTCCGGGAACTTTCCGAACGGCTGGAACTCGACCTCGGCCGGCGCTTCCGTGAATACTCGCGCGGCAACAAGCAGAAGCTGGGGCTGGTGCTGGCATTCATGCATCGGCCGCGCCTCCTGATCCTGGACGAGCCGACCAGTGGCCTCGATCCGCTCAACCAGCAGACGTTCCACCACCTCGTCGGCGAGGTGAAGGCCGCCGGCACCACCGTGTTCCTGTCGTCACATGTGCTCTCCGAGGTTGAGGAGACCTGCTCGCGAGTCGGGATCATTCGCGAGGGCCGCCTCGTGTCCGACATGACCATGGACAGGGTGCACGAACTGCGCTTTCATGAGGTGATCATCGAGTTCGGCGGTGATGTCCCAGAGGCAGCCATTCGCGCCGCCGCGGGGGTTGAGGATGTCGCGGTGGAGGGACAGCGGCTCACCTGCACCGTGCACGGCGGCTTCGCCGCGCTGCTCGCGGCCATCCACGGCAGCACCGTGCTCGACATGGTGAGCAGAGAGCCGAGCCTGGAATCGATCTTCCTCAGCTACTACAGCAAGTGATGCCGCCCCGGCTCCTGCTGCGCCTGCATCGCATCGGACTGATCGCGATGGCCTACTTCGGGATCTTCTATGTACTGGTCAACAGCGCCGCCTTTCCCCTGATCGCGGGAAAGACACGTGCGTCCCAGGAGGCATTCGGTCATTCCATCACCGTGCTTGGCGCCACGTTCAGCTGGCTCCTCCCGGTGCCCGTGCGCCCGGACACCGCCGCCGGCTATCTGCAGTGGCGCGGCTACGGTTTCTTTGCGATCGCCTTTGCTGCCTGGGGTCTGCTGAGCGCATGCGGCGCTGTGCGGCGCGACGAGGATCGCGGTCTCGTGGAGTCCTGGCTGTCATCGGGTATCCCGCGACTCCGTCTGCTCGCCACCCGAAGCCTCTTCTTCGCGGGGCTGAGCGCGGAGATCGTCACGCTGGCGGGCGCCGCCGGCTGGCTGGGATGCCTGATCGCGGGAACGCCGGCCGAGGTTGGCGGCCTGGTGGGCGAAAGCGCTGCGCTGTGGGGGCTGACACTTGCCTGCTTCGGGGTCGGGCTGCTGGTCTCGCAGTTGGTCTCCGATTTCCGCGCGGCCGCGTCGGCGGGGAGCGCCCTGCTCGTGCTCATGTTTCTTCTCGACAGCATCGGGAGGTCGAGTGTCAACCGGACGCCCTTCACCGACATCTCGGTGTTCTTTCTCTTCAACAAGTCGAACGCGGTTGCTCCTGGTGGGGTCTTCGATCTGACGGCCACGATGCTCCTCTTCGTGACGGCCGCCGTCGCCACCATCGTCGCGTCGCTGGGGTTCACGCGTCGAGATGTCGGCTCCGGGCTGATTCGCACGCGTCCCCGGCGTGCGGCGGACGTCCACGATGCATCGGCCAATCCTTTGCTGCGCATTCCCATCGTTCGCGGACTGTGGATCAGGCGGGTCGGGTCGCTCGGCTGGACAGCGGGTATGGCTGTCACCGCGGCGGCGGTCGTGCTCCTGGTGAATGTCACTGCGACCTTCTTCGCAACCACCCCGAGCCTCAGTCTCTATCTGCGCGGCCTTCCGGGTGATGTGCATACCGTGTTGCTCGCCTTGATATGGCTGAGCTTCGCGCAGGCGCTGGTCGCGATCTTCGCGATCACGTGTGTGTCCCGGTGGTCCGGCGACGATTCGTCGGGCGTGCTGGAGATGCAGCTCGCAGAGCCACTGCCGCGATGGGGCGTTCTCGGCGAGCGGTTCGCCGAGCTCACGATCACGGTCGCCCTCATGTCGTTTGCCGCCATGGCGGTGATCCTCGCCCTGGCGCCTGCCGAGGGGATCTCGATCGACGTCGGGAGAATGCTTACCGCGACTGCGCTGCTCGTACCCTTTGCGCTCACCTTTGCCGCGGCTGGAGCGCTGCTCGCGGGCTGGCGCCCGCGCGCGGCGGTGGTGGCGCTCTCGACGATCGCGGCGATCTCGTACCTCGTCTTCGAGCTCGGGCCGCTCTTCAAATGGCCCGACTGGGCGGACAACCTGTCAGTGTTTCAGCTGTACGGCACGCCCTTGGTCACCCCGGTGTTCGTCGGCGGGCTGGTGGCGATGGTGGCCATCGTGGTCGTTGGTTTCGGATCCGCCGGCGTCGTGCTGGCGCGGCGTGACGTCGCCGCATAGGAGGTTGACGTGGCGGACGACGCGAGCATGAAGGAGGCCATTCGCTGGATGTGGTCGCTTGGCGACTACGGAGCGCTCGCCGTGCATCTCGAGCCCCACGCGATCGAACTCGCCCAGCGGAGCCGCCTCCAGCCGGGGTCCGAAGTGCTCGACGTCGCCGCCGGCAACGGCAACTTCGCGATCGCGGCGGCTCGCCTCGGTGCGACCGTGATGGCCACGGATCTCACCCCCGCGATGGTCGAGCTTGGCCGGTCTCGGAGCAGGACGCTCGGCATGGCCATCGAATGGCTCGAGGCTGATGCAGAGGACCTTCCCTTTCCCGATGAGCGCTTCGATGTGGTGGGGTCGGTGTTCGGTGCCATGTTCGCGCCGCACCCGGAGCGGGTTGCGAGCGAGATGTTCCGGGTTGCCAAACGAGGCGGCCTCGTGGCCATGGCCAACTACGCACCCAAGGGGTTTCTGCCCCGGTTCACCGCGCTCATGGCCGAGCGCGGGCCGGCTCCGCCACCCGGGATGCACTCGCCGTTCGAGTGGGGGGTCACCGATGAGGTCCACCGGCGCTTCAAGGGCCTGACCTCATCCATCGAGATCTACCCGCAGGCGCTCACCTTCGAGTTCGCATCGCTCGATGCCGCCTGGGACTTCTGGGAGCGGACCAACCCACCTCTGATGGCGATGCTCAGCATGCTCGACGCCGACCAGACCACGTCGCTTCGTGAGGATGGCAGGAAGCTGTTCGCTGAGCTGAATCAGGTCTCCGGTGGTGGCATCACCCTCGAATCAGACTACCTCCAGGTGCTCGCCCGCAAGGCCTGAGCGTGCGCGTGTCGCGATGATCGCGTACTCGAAGGCATCGGCGAGCGCGCTCCATGACGCCTCGATGATGTTGGTGCTGCAGCCTACGGTGCTCCAGCGTCGGTGGTGGTCGCCGCTTTCGACGAGCACCCGGACCCCTGCCGCGGTGCCGTCCCTCCCGTCGAGGACACGCACCTTGTAGTCGAACAGCTGGGTGGCGCCGATCTCGGGGTAGCTCGGGGTCAGCGCCTTGCGCAGCGCCGCGTCCAGCGCGTTCACCGGTCCGTTGCCCTCGGCGGCGGTGTGTACCACCGAATCGCCGACCTGCACCTTGATGGTCGCCTCGCACACGAGCGAACGCCCTTCGCGTTGCTCGACCAGTGCGATGTAATCGATCAGCGTGAACGGCGAGGGATTGCCACGCGCCCGATGCACGAGCAGCTCGAATGACGCCTCAGCACCCTCGAACGAGTGTCCGCTGAACTCCAGCTGCTTGACCTCGTCGGCGACCCGGCGCGCCAGGGCGCGATCCTCTGTGAGGTCAACGCCGAATGCTGCGGCCTTCTCGAGCACGGTGCCACGTCCCGATTGCTGCGTGATCACCGAGTGGCGCTTGTTGCCGACCCGAGCCGGGTCGATGTGCTGGTAGGCGTATGCGGCTTTGCTCATCGCGTCGATGTGCTGCCCGCCCTTGTGTGTGAAGGCGGCCTGACCGATGTACGGAGCCGAAAGCGGTGGGGCGATGTTGGCGATCTCCGCGACATCGCGGGCCACCTCGGTGAGCCGCGCCAGCTGCTCGTCGTCGATGACCTGCATCCCCATCTTCAGCTGCAGGTTGGGGATGAGCGTGCAGAGGTTTGCGTTGCCGGTGCGTTCACCGTAGCCGTTGATGCAGCCCTGCACCTGTACGGCACCGGCGCGCACCGCGGCGAGGGTGGCGGCGACCGCGCATCCGGAGTCGTCGTGACAGTGAATTCCGGCGACACTGCCGAACCGCGAGGTGATCTCGCGGACGACCGACTCGACGCGATCCGGCAGCGTCCCGCCGTTGGTGTCACACAGGGTGATCCGCTCCGCACCGGCATTGATCGCTGCGTCGAGGCAGCGCAGCGCGTAGCCGGCGTCGCTGCTATAACCGTCGAAGAAGTGCTCGGCGTCATAGACCACGCGCCGGCCGTGCTCGACGAACCAGCGAACCGAGTCGGCGATCATCGCGAGGTTCTCGTCGTTCGTTGTGCGCAGTACGTCGGCCACCTGACGGTCCCACGCCTTGCCGACCAGGGTGACGATCGGCGCCATCGAGTCGAGGAGCGTGCGCAGCTGCAGATCGTCCTGGGCCATCATGCCCGGGCGTCGCGTCGCCCCGAACGCGGCGAGGGTCGCGTTGCGCAGCAGGTGGGTCTGCATCGCCTCGAAGAACTCGGTGTCCGTCGGGTTGGCTCCAGGCCAGCCGCCCTCGATGACGGTCACGCCGAGCGTGTCGAGGTGGTCAGCGATGCGCAGCTTGTCCGACACCGAGAAGTTGATGCCGACTCCCTGCGCACCGTCGCGCAGCGTCGTGTCGTAGATCTCGAGGCTCACGACGGCGCTCCGGCGCGGGCACCGAGATGACGCAACGCCTCGCGCGCCACGGCGTCGGCGACGGCGTCGGTGCCAGTCGCGCCACCCAGGTCCGCGGTGAGCACGTCCTCGGTGATGCACACGTCCACCGCCGTCTCGATGGCCACAGCCAGATCATCGCGGTGGAGTGAGTGGCGGAGGAGCATCGCCACCGAGAGGATGGTGCCATAGGGGTTGGCGACGCCCTGCCCCGCAAGCCTTGGTGCGCTCCCGTGGATCGGCTCATAGAGGCCCTGGTCCGACGCACCGAGGCTGGCCGAGGGGAGCAGCCCGAGCGAACCGGCGAGGACGGCTGCCTCATCGCTCAGGATGTCGCCGAAGAGGTTCTCGGCAACGACGACATCGACGGTGGAGGGCTCGCGGACCAGGCGCATCGCAAATGAATCGACGAGCTCGTGGGTCAACGTGACATCGGGATACTCCGGCGCGAGCCCGCTCACCACCTCGCGCCAGAGCTGGCTCGTGAAGAGCACGTTCGCCTTGTCGATGGAGACCAGCTGCCCGCGGCGCGACTGCGCGAGCTTGAACGCCACCCGGGCAACGCGCTCGATCTCTGCGGCGCTGTACACGATGCTGTCGCGCGCGATCTCATCGGGACCCGTCCCGCTGCGGCCGCGCGGGAGACCGAAGTAAGCGCCACCGGTGAGCTCGCGCACGATCACGAGGTCTGTCCCCCTGGTGACCTCGGGGCGCAGCGTGGTGCGGTCGGCGAGATGCGGATGCACCTTGACAGGACGCAGGTTGGCGAAGACGTCCAGCTCACGTCGCAACCGCAGCAGACCCGCCTCGCAGCGCTGCTCCCCACGCAGGTGATCCCACGAGGGGCCGCCGACAGCACCGAGCAGCACCGCGTCGGCTGCCTTGCACGCCTCGAGTGTCTCGTCGGGCAGGGGTGTGCCGAAGTTGTCGATCGCCTGCCCACCGATGGCGTGCACCTCGACACTCACCCGGATGTCGGCCGCGTCGCACACCGTCGCGAGCACGTTCAGACCGGCGTTGACGACCTCCGGTCCGACGCCGTCTCCCGGCAGGACGACGACATCTGCCTTCACGACTCCACCGCTGCGCGCGCCATGTCGGGCATCCACGAAGGTCGGCGGGCCTCGAACGCCGTGATCTCCGATTCGTGCTCCAGGGTGAGCCCGATGTCGTCGAGGCCCTCGAGCAGCCGGCGACGTTCGAACGGGTCGATGCTGAACGCGAAGCTGAGATCGCCACATCTCACCGTCTGCGCCTCGAGATCGACCGAAGCCGAGATTCCCGGGTGTTCGATGGCGAGGTCCATCAATGTCCGCACCTGGTGATCGGGCATGATCACCGGCAGGAGCCCGCTGCCGAGCGCGTTGGCTCGGAAGATGTCCGCGAACGACTCGGAGATGACTGCGCGGATCCCGTAATCGGCGAGTGCCCAAACCGCGTGCTCACGCGAGGAGCCACACCCGAAGTTGCGTCCTGCGACCATCACGGTTCCCGGCGCATAGGCGTCCTGGTTGAGCACGAAATCAGGTCGGGATGCGCCCGACGGGTCGCGTCGCCAGTCGTTGAAGAGGAACTCGCCGTAGCCGCTGCGCTCGATCCGCTTGAGGAACTGCTTGGGGATGATCTGGTCGGTGTCGACATCGGACCGGTCGAGCGGGATGAGCACGCCGTCCTCGCGATGAAAGGGCTTCATGCGCGCCCCGCCGCGGTCGCCAGGCGCCGCACGTCGACAAAACGGCCCTCCACGGCCGCCGCCGCGGCCATGGCCGGCGAGACGAGGTGGGTGCGCCCACCACGTCCCTGGCGGCCCTCGAAGTTCCGGTTGCTCGTACTCGCGCATCGCTGGCCGGGTTGCAGGATGTCGGGGTTCATGCCGAGACACATCGAGCACCCCGGGTTGCGCCACTCCGCTCCGGCATTCGTGAAGATCGCGTCGAGGCCTTCGGCTTCCGCCTGCACCTTCACCTGCGCGGATCCCGGCACCACCAGAACGCGGATGCCGTCGTGGACGCGCCGGCCCTCGAGCATCGCCGCGGCCGCGCGCAGGTCCTCGATACGACCGTTGGTGCACGAGCCGATGAAGACCGTGTCCAGCTGGATGTCCTCGATGGCCATGCCCGGCGCGAGACCCATGTAGGCGAGGGCGCGCACAGCCGACTCGCGCTCAGCCGCATCCTCGAAGGAATCGGGGTCGGGGACCCGCCCGGTGACCGGCACTGATTGCGCCGGCGTGGTCCCCCAGGTCACCGTCGGTTCCAGCGTTGCGGCGTCGATGCTGACCACGCGATCGAACGCCGCGCCGGCGTCGCTGCGCAGCTCGCTCCATGCCGCAACCGCCGCGTCCCAGTCGTTGCCGGACGGCGCACAGGGGCGGCGTCTGATGTATGCGAACGTGGTCGCATCCGGAGCGATCATCCCGGCGCGCCCACCGCCTTCGATGGTGAGGTTGCACAAGGTCATCCGTTGTTCCATCGACAATCCGCGAACGACCGACCCGGTGTACTCCACCACGTGACCGGCGGCCCCGGCCGTGCCGATGGCGTTGAGCACCCCGAGCGCCGCGTCCTTGGCGGTGACGCCGATCGGCAAGGTCCCGTCGATTCGCACCTCCATGGTCAACGGCCGGGACTGGCGCAGGCACTGCGTCGCCAGCACGTGCTCGACCTCGGATGTCCCGATCCCTACGGCGAATGCCCCGAAGGCGCCGTGCGTTGCCGTGTGGGAGTCGCCGCAGACCACGGTCGTCCCGGGGAGGGTGAGACCCAGCTCCGGTCCGATAACGTGCACGATGCCCTGCCAGCGATGTCCGGCACCGAAGCACGAGATCCCGTACTGGTCGCAATTCGCGCGCAGTGCATCCATCTGCGCCCGGCTCATCGCGTCGGCGCTGCTGATCCCATCGCCATCGGTGGGGACGTTGTGGTCCATCGTGGCAACAACTCGTCCCGGCCTGCGCACTGTCCGGCCCTCGATTCGAAGGCTCTCGAATGCCTGTGGGGACGTGACCTCGTGGACGAGGTGAAGATCCACATAGATCAGCGACGGCTCTCCGGGCGCCTCGGCGACAACGTGCGCGTCCCAGATCTTGTCGAACAGCGTTCGCGGCGTCATCCAACCCCCGAGGCCGCGCCGGCCGGTGCGCCGGCCGGGGTGCCGGTCACGATCTGCTCCGGGGTGATCCGCGGGCCATCGGCGAGGCGGGTGGCCAGGCGGTTCAGCGCATGCACGTAGGCCTTCGCGGCGGCGACCAGGATGTCGGTGTCAGCGCCGTGGCCGGCGGTGAGGGCGTCGCCCTGGCGCAGCCTGACGCTGACCTCACCGACGGCGTCCATGCCCTCGGTGATCGCCTGGATCGCGAATTCCTCAAGCTCAGCCTTGACCTGGACGAGCATGTCGATGGCGCGATACGTGGCGTCGACGGGACCATCACCGGTGGAGACCGCTTCATGGCTGACGCCGTCGCCGAGCAGCATGCGCACGGTCGCGGTCGGCCGCAGATTGGTGCCGCAGCTGACCTGCAGATGTTCGAGACGGAAGGTCTCCTCGGAGCCCTGCCGCTCGTCGGCGACGATCGCCTCGAGGTCGCGGTCGGTCACATCACGTTTTCGGTCCGCGAGTCCCTTGAAGCGGACGAAGGCACGCTGCAGCTCCTCGCCGTCGAGGCGGTAGCCGAGCTGCTCGAGACGGTCGCGCAGGGCATGACGACCGCTCAACTTACCGAGCACCAGGCTCGATCCCGCGCCGACCTGCCCCGGTTCCATGATCTCGAAGGTGCGCCGGTCCTTGAGCATGCCGTCCTGGTGAATGCCGGAGTGGTGCGCGAACGCGTTGGCACCGACCACGGCCTTGTTGGGCTGCACGAGCATGCCGGTGAGCTGCGAGACGAGCCGCGAGGTGCGATACAGCTGCGAATGGTCGAGCCGGGTGGCGACGCCGTACACCTCCGGGTGCAGCCGGGTGGCCATGGCGACCTCCTCGAGCGCCGCATTGCCGGCGCGCTCGCCGATGCCGTTGACGCAGGTCTCGATCTGGCGCGCTCCGCCGAGCACGCTGACCAGCGAGTTGGCGGTCGCGAGACCGAGGTCGTTGTGGCAGTGCACCGAGAGCACGACGTTACGAAGCGCCGGTACCTGCTGGTACATCCACGCGATCAGGCCGCGCCATTCGTCGGGGGTTGCGTAGCCGACGGTGTCGGGAAGGTTGATCGTGGTCGCGCCTGCGTCGATGCAGCTGTTGACCACCTCGGCGAGATACTCGCGCTCGGTGCGGCTCGCATCCATGGGGGAGAACTCGACGTCTTCGCGGAAGGTCTTTGCCAGCGCCGTCATCGCCACAGCCCGGTCGTGGACCTCGCGCTGGGTCATGCGCAACTGACCCTCGCGATGGATCGGCGAGGTGCCGATGAACACGTGGATGCGCGCGCGAGCGGCCGGTTCGAGCGCCGCGGCGCAGGCGCGCACGTCAGCTTCGAAACATCGTGAGAGCCCCGCGATCACCGCACCCTCGACCTGCTCCGCGATCGCCTTCACCGCGGCGAAATCGCCCGGGGAGCTGTGCGGGAACCCGGCCTCGATGACGTCGACCTTGAGGCGCGCAAGCTGATGCGCGATCTGCAGCTTGTCCTCGGCGTTGAGCGCAACTCCCGGGGACTGCTCGCCGTCGCGCAGTGTCGTATCGAGAATCGTGAGCGCCTCGGTCATACCCTCGCCTCCTCGCGATCGGGTTCGGCCAGCACCTTGTCCATGCCGGGCGCCGTCTTTGACTCGAGCCAGGTCATCTTCGAGCGCAGCTCGGCGCCCACGCGCTCGATCGGAAGGTGCTGCTCCTCGTCGCGATATTCGACGAAGTTGGGACGTCCGGATTCGCTCTCCTCGATCCAGCGCTTCGCGAAGGAGCCGTCCTGGATGTCGCTGAGGAGCTTGCGCATGGTCTCGCGGGTGCGTTGATCGACGACCTTGGGACCGCTCACGTAGTCGCCGTACTCGGCGGTGTCGCTCACCGAGTAGCGCATCCAGGAGAGACCGCCCTGGTACATGAGGTCGACGATGAGCTTGAGCTCGTGCATGACCTCGAAATAGGCGAGCTCGGGCTGGTATCCGGCCTCGGTTAGCGTGTCGAAGCCGGCCTTGACCAGCGACGTGATGCCACCGCAGAGCACCGCCTGCTCGCCGAACAGATCTGTCTCGGTCTCCTCGGCAAACGTGGTCTCGAGCACGCCCGCCCGGGTGCCACCGATACCGCGCGCGTAAGCCAGCGTGCGCTCCCGGGCGAGGCCGGTCGCGTTCTGGTGCACCGCGAAGAGACAGGGAACCCCCTGGCCGGCGACGAAGGTGCTGCGCACCAGGTGCCCCGGGCCCTTGGGCGCCACCATGCTCACGTCGACACCGGCAGGTGGATCGATAAGCGCGTAGCGGATGTTGAATCCGTGCGCGAACATCAGCATCTTGCCGGCGTGCAGGTGGGGAACGATCGCCTCGTCGTACAGGGCGCGCTGACCGGTGTCCGGTGTCAGCACCATGATCACGTCCGCTTCCTCGCACGCGCCCGCAGGCGTCAGGACGCGCAGCCCTTCGGCATGCGCGGCAGCGCGACTGCGGCTCGACTCGGGCAGCCCGACCCGGACGTCGTGCCCGGAGTCACGGAGGTTGAGGGCGTGAGCGTGGCCCTGCGAACCGTAGCCCAGCACGGCGATGGGTCTGCCCGACAGAGCCTGTGGATCGGCGTCTGCGTCGTAGTACATCCGAGCGGTCATCGATCGCTGCCTCCTCTGCGCTTGCTCATACGGTGCCGGTGGTGTCGCCGGCCACGCCAAGCTGGCGCGGCTCTGTCTGCGGCTCGTCGCCGTCGGTTGCGAAGTCCATGAGACGGAAGCGCGCCTGGTCGCCCCGGACCAGCGCCACGACGCCGCTTCGCGCCAGCTCCTTGATGCCGTACGGCCGCATCAGGTCGATGAAGTTGTCGATCTTCTCAGCACTGCCGGTGACCTCGATGATCACAGAGCTGGCGGCGACATCGACCACCCGTCCCCGAAAGATGTCAACCAGGTGCAACAGCTCGGTGCGTTCACCCGGAGGTGCCTGCATGCGCATCAGCACCAGCTCGTGGGCCACGTTGCGAAGCCCCGTGATGTCGTCGATGGTGATGACGTCGATGAGCTTGGCGAGCTGCTTGGTGGCCTGCTCCGCCTGCTGACGCCCGACGTGCACGGTGATGGTCATACGCGAGATGGTGTCGTCCTCGGTGGGGCCGACCGAGAGCGAGTCGATGTTGAAGCCGCGCCGGCGGATCATCGACGCAACGCGCTGAAGGACGCCAGGCTTGTTGTCGACCAGCACGGACAGCAGCCGGCTCTGGGTCATCAGCTCGCCTCGACGAAGTCGAGCATGCCCTTGCCGAGCGGCACGATGGGATAGACGTTTGCGTTCGGGTCGATGTTGAAGTTCAGGAGCACCGGGCCTTTGTGTGCCATCGCCTCATCGAGCATCCACCCGACATCTTCCAGACGGTCCGTGGACATCGCCTTCATGCCGAAGGCGTCACCCAGCTTCACGAAGTCAGGGGTGAAGGTCAGGTCGACAGCCGATCGGACGCCGTCATAGAAGTCGTCCTGGAACTGACGGACCATGCCGAGTGAGGAGTTGTTCAGGATGATGACGTTGACGTCGATGTTGTTCTCGACCATGGTCGCCATCTCCTGCATGTTCATGACGAAGCCACCCTCGCCGGTGACGCAGAAGACGGTCTTGCCGGGGTTGGCGAGCTTCACGCCCATCGAGGCGGGAAACGCGTAACCCATGGTTCCGGTCCCACCCGAGTTGAGGAAGAGACCAGGCTTCCGGTAGTTGAACCAGAGCGCCGCCCAGATCTGATTCTGGCCGACGTCGGCAAGCACGATCGCCTCGTCCTCGCAGCGCGCGTACATCGCTTCCAGGACCTCCTGTGGCTGGAGCAGGCCGGTGTGGTTCGCGAAGCGAACGGGATGCTCCTCCTTCCACTGATCGATCTGGGTGAGCCACTCATGCTCTCGCTTGGGCTCGACCAGCAGGTTCAGCTCGCGCAGCGCAGCCTTCGCGTCGGCAACCACGCTCACGTGCGGAATGACGTTCTTGCCGATCTCGGCTGGATCGATGTCGATATGCACGAGGTGCTCGACGCGGGGCGCGAATGAATCGAGCCGCGTGGTGACGCGGTCGTCGCAGCGCATGCCGATCATGATCAGCACGTCGGCCTCGCAGACCGCCTTGTTCGTGTACCCGGCGCCCATGAACCCGACCATCTGGAGCGCCATCGGATCCGTCACCGGGAACGCGCCGGTGCCGAGCAGCGTCCAGCCGACGGGGATGTGCGCCTGATGGGCCAGGTCCGCGAGCTCCTCCTCAGCGCGCGCGATGAGCACGCCGCGACCGGCGAGGATCACCGGGCGCTTGGCCGCCTTGATGAGCTCGGCGATCCGGCGGAGCTTCGCCGGGTCGGGCCTCGGCGGCGCGGGGTACGACCGCCGCCGCACCGGACCGTCAGGGTAGTTGAACACCGTGCGCGCCGCCTGCAGGTCCTTCGGAAAGTCGATCAGAACTGGTCCGGGCCGTCCTGTGCGGGCGATGTGGAACGCCTCCTTGATGGTCGGAGCAATGTCTTCGACTCGCGTGATCAGGTACGAATGCTTGACCACCGACATCGTCGAGCCGATGACGTCGGACTCCTGAAAGCTGTCCGTTCCGATGGCGGTCGAAGGCACCTGGCCGGTGATCGCGACAACCGGCACCGAGTCCATGTATGCGGTGGCGAGGCCGGTGACGAGGTTCAGCGCACCAGGACCGCTGGTCGCGAACACGACGCCGACCGACCCGCGCTTGCTGCGCGCGTAGCCGTCAGCGGCGTGTGCTCCGCCCTGCTCGTGGCGCACCAGGATGTGATGGAGAGCCGGGTAGTCCGGGAGGTATCGATACAGCCAGAGATTGGCGCCGCCGGGATACCCGAAGATCGTGTCGACACCCTCGCGGATGAGCGATTCGAGGGCGACCTGCGCGCCGGTGAGCATGCGAGGCGGCTCTGTCTGGCCGTCGGGGCCTGCTGCTGTGGTCGCAGCCGCACTCGAGCGTTGATCCGTTCGGGTGGTGATCATTGGTAGTAGCGGTTGAGCGATCTGCGCACGAACTCTTCGCTCTCGTCGTGCCGAGGCGTGCCCGGAGCGAAACGATCCGCGCGTGCGGCGTCGAGACGTTCGGCGCTGGTGCCCTCGTCGTGGGTGCCTGCGTCCCAGCGAGTCGGTGTTCCCATGCCGTCATACGGGGCGGGTGCCTGTCGGGGGCCGGCCATGACTGTTCCTCCAAACGGTTTGTGCCGGGAACGAAAAAAGGCCCCCTCCTGAGAGGGGGCCTTTTGCTTGGTTCCGGCTTGGTGCTGTGCCTACGTGCGCACGCGCCTGCCCTGAAGCATGAAAGCCCCGCTCCTAATCAGGAGCAGGCCTACCAGCAGGACCAGCGCGAAGCCGTTGGACATCTCGGCGCGAAGAATACGGCCTCAACGCCGCTCCAGTCAACACACGGACCTGTGACGGTCGAGCCGTATGCTTCCGCGCATGCCTGAAACACCCTCCACGCGAACGAGCTCCGTGATGCTGCACGGCCCTGATCGCGCGCCCGCGCGAGCGATGCTGCGAGCGATCGGCTTCAGTCGCGAGGACCTCGAACGGCCGATCATCGGTGTCGGTCACTCATGGATCGAGACCATGCCATGCAACTGGAACCATCGCGCCCTCGCCGAACGGGTGAAGGAGGGCGTTCGTGCTGCAGGCGGCACGCCGATGGAGTTCAACACCATCGCGGTCAGCGACGGCGTGACCATGGGAACCCAGGGGATGAAGGCGTCGCTGGTGTCACGCGACCTGATCGCGGACTCGATCGAGCTGGTCACCCGCGGGCACAGCTTCGATGGGCTTGTGCTCATCGTCGGTTGCGACAAGACCATCCCGGCGGCAGCGATGGCGCTGAGCCGCCTGGACATCCCGGGCCTTGTGCTCTACGGGGGCACCATCCAGCCGGGACACCTGCGCGGCCGGGACCTCACCGTCCAGGACGTCTTCGAGGCGGTCGGCGCATACAACGCAGGCCGTATCGACGCCGACGAGCTTCGCGCGGTGGAGGAGCACGCCTGTCCGGGGGCGGGCGCATGTGCCGGCCAGTACACGGCAAACACGATGAGCACGGCGCTGGAGTTTCTCGGGCTGTCGCCCCCCGGCGCCAACGCGGTGCCGGCCACTCACCCCGACAAACCAGCCGTCGCTGAAGCAGCGGGCCGGCTGGCCGTCAGGCTTGTCGAGGCGGGCACCAATCCTCGGTCGATCGCCACTCGTGCCGCCTTCGAGAACGCCATCGCCTCGTTCTCTGCCACGGGCGGTTCCACGAATGCGGTGCTCCACCTGCTGGCGATCGCTGCCGAGGCGGGCATTCACCTCGGGATCGACGACTTCGACGCCATCTGCGCACGGACGCCGATCCTCGCCGACCTCCGTCCGGGCGGGCGCTTTGTCGCCACCGATCTCTTCGCGGCTGGGGGGCTCGCTGTGGTCATGCAGCGACTTCTCGAACTGGGGCTGCTGCATGGCGACGCGGCCACGGTCGACGGACGGACCCTCGCGGAGGTCGCGGCCTCGGCAAACGAGACCCCGGGACAGCAGGTGATTCGCGCGGCGGACGCGCCTCTTCGCACTCACGGCGGGATCGCGGTGCTGCGAGGCAACCTCGCCGCCGAGGGATGCGTCGTGAAGCTCGCGGGCAACGATCGCGACTCCCATCGTGGACCGGCTCGGGTCTTCGATTCCGAGGAGGAGGCGTTCGCGGCGGTGCGTGATGGCGCGATACATGCCGGCGACGTCGTCGTGATCCGCTATGAGGGACCGGTGGGAGGGCCCGGGATGCGCGAGATGCTCGGCGTCACTGGCGCCATCGTCGGAGCCGGCCTGAGCGACTCAGTCGCGCTGATCACCGACGGCCGCTTCTCAGGCGCGACCCACGGGTTCATGGTCGCGCACATCGCACCCGAGGCGGCGCTCGGTGGCGGGCTGGCAGCCGTTCGAGACGGGGATATCGTGAGCATCGACGTGGCCGCCCGGCGCATCGACGTCGACCTGGAGGAGGCGGAGATCGCAGCGCGACTGGCGGCGTGGACGCCGCCCACACCGCGCTACGCGACCGGGGTGTTCGCCAAGTACGCGGCCACTGTCTCGTCGGCGAGCCTGGGGGCGGTCACCGGGCGCTGACGCCGATCTTGCCGACGGCGCCGCGCAGCCCGCGACAGCCGACGCAGCCGGTGCAGTCGGTGCAGTCCGAACAGGCGACGCAGGCGATGCACCGGGTGCATCGCAGACATGCGACGGTCAACGCGCAGCGCCGAATCGCGGCACTGAAGAAGGTCAGCACGCTGCCTGCGACCGCGGCGCTGGCGAGGGTCACCGCGCTCCGGACCACGGCAGCGCTGAACGCCGTCGCGGCGCTCCCCAGCACCGCAGCAGATCCTCGGGTGAGGGCGGATCCGGCAACGGCTGTCGAGTAGGACGTTGCGGCCGATCCGGCAACCGCGGACGAGCGGCGCGTCGCGACGCTTCCGGCGACGGCAGCGCTCTCCACGGTGAGCGCGCTGCCGGCGACCGCGACACTGCTGCTGGTCAGCACGGCGCCCCCCGCGGGGTCGTCCTGAGCCTCGTCTTGGGCGAGCGAACGTCGCATGGCGAGGACGCGGGCTGCGGTGATGGTCGCGAGGAGTCCGATGCCCCCCGCCACCACGATTCGCCGCCTGCGATCCGACGTCATCCGATGCAGTCTAGTCCCGTCGTGGCTCTCGCTCGGCGCCGTCGAGCGTTCAGCTCGACCCGACCCCTGCCTCGACGGGCGTTGCGCCCCCGAGGTCGGTCGCGACGTCCAGTGCCGAGGGTTCGTCGGCGACTGGAATGCCACGAGCCTTGGTCCGGAGCGGGATCTCCTTGATCAGGAGCGTCAGGAAGAACGCGAGGACCAGGATCGGCACCGCGGCAAGGAACACGACGTGGAGCGACTCGGAGACTGCGTTGATGAGGCCCGTGTGGATCGCCGGGGGCAGGTTGGCGAGCTGTGCCGGATTGCCTTCGAGCGAGGCGGGATTGATCCCCGAATGGAGTGCGCTCGCGGGCAGGTTCTTCCTGAGATTGGCTGCGAGCTCGTTGCTGAAGATCGCTCCGAAGATCGCCACCCCGAACGACGCCCCCATCGAGCGCAGGAACGTTGCCGAGCTGGTACCGACCCCCAGATCACGCTGCTCGACTGCGTTCTGGACGGCAATGACCAAAACCTGCATGACGCAGCCGAGTCCGAGGCCGAGCAGCACCATGTAGACCGAGAGGAGGGCGCGCGGCGTGTGCGGGTCGATGGTGGAGAGCAGGAAGACACCGATCGCGGCCAGCGCCGTGCCGACGACCGGAAAGATCTTGTAACGACCGCGACGGCTGATGAGCTGACCGCTTGTGATCGAGGCGGTCAGCAGCCCCGCCATCAGGGGCAGGATGTTCAGCCCGGAGCTCGTTGCGCTCGCGCCGTCAACAAGCTGCAGGAACACCGGCAGGAAGGTGATGGCTCCGAACATCGCGAAGCCGATCACGAAGCCAACAGCGCTGGCAACGTTGAACACCTGGATGCGGAAGAGACGGAAGGGGAGGATCGGCTCGCTCACGCGGCGTTCAATCACGACGAACCCGGCGAGCATCGCGACCCCGATGATCCCGAGAGCGAAGATCGGCAGCGACGCCCAGGGGTACTGCGTGCCGCCCCACGTGGTCATCAGGATCAGTGCAGAGGCGCCGGCCGCGAGGAAGAACGCCCCGAGCCAGTCGATGCTGTGCGATATCCGCCGGGTTGGGGTCTTGAGGACCGTCGCCGTCACGAAGAGCGCCACGGCGGCGATCGGGACGTTGATGTAGAAGATCCAGCGCCAGGACACGTCGTCTGTGAGGAATCCCCCGATGAGCGGGCCGGCGACGCTGGCCAGCGCGAACACCCCGCCCATCCATCCCTGGTACTTGCCGCGCTCGCGGGGCGGGACGACGTCGCCGATGATGGCTTGCGCGCCGACCATGAGCCCGCCGGCGCCGATTCCCTGGACTGCGCGGAAGCCGATCAGCTCGATCATGTTCTGGGAGAGGCCGGCGAGCATCGATCCCGCGATGAAGATGACGATCGCGGCCTGGAACAGGAACTTGCGTCCGTAGAGGTCGCCGAGCTTGCCGTAGAGGGGGGTCGAGACTGTCGAGGCGAGCAGGTAGGACGTGACCACCCACGACAGCTGGTTCAATCCCCCGAGGTCGCCCACGATTGTCGGCAGCGACGTCGAGACGATGGTCTGATCGAGGGCGGCGAGGAGCATCCCCAGCATCAACGCGCCCAGCACCGCGTAGATCTGGCGCTGGGTCATGCCGTCGCCCTCCGGAGGGGTTCCCCGGCGTCGTTTTGCGCGGTGGCGGCGATGCGCTCGGTGAGATCGACATAGGTCTGCAGCTCGTCGTCATCCAGAGCGGTGAACACCTCCGCCGATGCTCGGCGCATCCCGGCCTTGAAGCGCGCGGCGAGATCCCTTGCGCGCTCGGTCGGTACAACGTGTTGCACCCTCCGATCGCGCGCGTCACGCACGCGCGTGACCAGGCCGCCGCGCTCGAGCCGGTCGATCAGCTGGGTGGCGCCACTGAGCCCAATCCCCTGCGCCTCGGCGACCTCGCGCATGCTCATGCCGTCGCCGAGGAGCAGGCGTCGAACAACCTCCATCTGGTGGACCGTGATGCCACCAACCTCTGCGAATTCCGCGTGCAGCGTCGGCGACGCCACTTCGAGGAACCTGCGTCGCAGCGCCGCCTGAGCGGTGATGAGACGTTCGAGGAGGAAGG
>JBAPOS010000014.1:0-18397 GCA_049279755.1 Candidatus Dormiibacterota bacterium
CCGTGGAGGCGCCCGCTGCCGACGGTACCGCGGCCGCCAACGGCGCCGCGCCTGTTGCGGCTGTGGACTCCGAAGCCCCCGAGGCCGTGCCCGAGGAATCGGCTGACACCAAGGCGAAAGAGCCCGAAGCCTAGGGCGCGGACACCAAGCCCGCGACCATTGCGGTTGTGCGCAGCGACGATGCCGTTTCGACGGAGCAACCGGCCCGTATTTGCAAAGTTGCTTAGCTGTCGTCGGACCCGGGCATAATGGGAGGCGTTACAGCAGTGCCCGGTGTCTGACCCTTTCCATCCACGGGGGGGCCGGAAGGGCAATGGAGGCGGCTTTGTACCCGTTTGAGCGCTTCACCGAAAGGGCGAAGAAGGTGCTCACGCTTGCGCAGGAAGAGGCCGAGCGCTCGCATCATTCGTACATCGGAACAGAGCACCTGCTGCTGGGGTTGCTCCGCGAAGGCGAAGGACTTGCGGCCAAGGTCCTCAACAATCTCGGCGTGGAGATCAACAAGGTTCGCAGCACGATTGAGTCGGTGCTCGGCCGCAACGAGCGGATCATCATTCAACAGATCATCCCGACGTCGCGAGTCAAGAAGGTCATCGAGATCTCCTTTGAAGAAGCGCGTCGTATGGGCAACAACTACGTCGGAACCGAGCACCTGCTGCTCGGGCTGCTCATCGAGGGTGAGGGCATAGCCGCGCACGTCCTCGAGGACCTCGGCGCAAACCTCGAGAAGGTTCGCGGCGAGATCGACAAGCTGCTCCATGAGTCGGGCATCGACGAGGAGTCAAAGGAAGCGCAGAAGAAGCCTTCAAAGACGCCCCTGCTCGATCAGTTCTGCCGCGACCTGACCGACCTGGCCATCAAGAACTCGCTCGACCCAGTGATTGGACGCGCGATGGAGATCGAGCGGGTCGTGCAGATCCTGAGCCGGCGGACCAAGAACAACCCAGCACTCATAGGCGAGCCGGGCGTCGGCAAGACGGCGATCGCTGAGGGCCTGGCGCAGCAGATCATCCTTGGGAACATCCCCGAGTCGCTCATGGGCAAGCGCGTGCTCACGCTCGACATGGGCGCGCTGGTGGCCGGCACCAAGTACCGCGGCGAGTTCGAGGAACGCTTGAAGAAGATCCTCGACGAGATCCGCGCATCGCGTGAGGTGATCCTCTTCATCGACGAGCTGCACACGCTCGTCGGCGCAGGCGCAGCCGAGGGTGCGATCGACGCCGCTAACATCCTCAAGCCCGCACTCGCGCGTGGCGAGATCCAGTGCATCGGCGCAACAACGCTCAACGAATACCGCAAGTACATCGAGAAGGACGCGGCGCTCGAGCGGCGTTTTCAGCCGGTGTTTGTCGACGAGCCGTCGCTGGTCGAGACCATCGAGATCCTGCACGGCATCCGCCCTCTGTACGAGAAGCACCATCGCGTCAAGATCACCGATGAGGCGCTCAAGGCCGCAGCGGAGCTGTCGGTGCGTTACGTCAGCGATCGCTCACTGCCCGACAAGGCCATCGACCTCATCGATGAGGCGAGCGCGCGCGTGCGCATGAAGCTCACCACCACGCCGGAGGAGCTCCGCGCGATGCAGCGCGAGATTCGTGAGCTCCAGACCCAGAAGGAAGAGGCGATCGCGGCGCAGGACTACGAGACCGCCGCCAACTTCCGCGACAAGGAAAAGAAGCTCAAGGACAAGTACGTCTCTCAGGAGACCAAGTGGCGTGACGAGCTCGGCGCGACCGTCCCGGACGTGACCGAGGAGCACATCGCCGAGATCATCTCGTCCTGGACCGGCGTCCCCGTCTCGCGCCTCGTCGAAGAGGAGACCTCACGCCTGCTCCGCATGGAGGAGGAGATCCACAAGCGGCTCATCGGCCAGGACGACGCCGTGAAGGTCATCTCCCAGGCGGTGCGCCGCGCGCGCGCGGGCCTCAAGGATGCCAAGCGGCCGATCGGGTCGTTCATGTTCCTCGGCCCTACCGGCGTCGGCAAGACCGAGCTTTCGCGAGCACTCGCCGCGTTCCTCTTCGACAACGAGGACGCGATCATCCGGCTCGACATGAGCGAGTTCATGGAGCGCCACTCCACCGCGCGCCTGGTCGGATCGCCGCCAGGCTACGTCGGCTAT
The DNA here is from genome assembly GCA_049279755.1 of Candidatus Dormiibacterota bacterium. Classification (GTDB taxonomy): domain Bacteria; phylum Chloroflexota; class Dormibacteria; order Aeolococcales; family Aeolococcaceae; genus Palsa-851. Next base: position 2,123 of record JBAPOS010000014.1, read on the forward strand.
GACGAAGGTGGACAGCTCACCGAGGCGGTGCGCCGCCGGCCATACTCCGTGGTGCTCTTCGATGAGATCGAAAAGGCGCATCCCGAAGTCTTCAACATGCTGTTGCAGATTCTCGAGGACGGCCGGCTCAGTGACGCCAAGGGCAAGGCGGTCAACTTTGCCAACACGATCATCATCATGACCAGCAACCTCGGCGTGCACGGGTTGAAGCTGAACATGTCGCTCGGTTTCCAGCCGGCGGTGCCGGATGAGCGGGCGTCGTCGTCGGAGCACGGCAAGATGCGCGACAGCATCATGGACGAGCTCAAGAAGCAATTCCGTCCGGAGTTCCTGAACCGTGTCGACGCGGTGGTCGTCTTCCAGCGCCTCGACCATCCGCAGATGCGCCAGATCGTCGATCTGCTGCTCGCCAAGGTGGCGCTGCACCTCGCCGCACAGGAGCTCACCTTCACCGTCTCGGACGATGCCAAGGAGAAGCTCGTCGTCGAAGGCTTCGACAAGATCTACGGAGCACGCCCGCTGCGGCGCGTGATCCAGCGTGTCATCGAGGACCCGTTGAGCGAGGAACTGCTCCGCCTCAAGCACGGTCCGGGTGACGCGGTGATCGTCGAGGTGGTCGATGACGAGGTGAAGATGCGCCTCGTGCCCAAGGGCGTCCGCCGGGAGAAGAAGGAGAAGGCCGAGGCCGTTGCCGGAGCCGCGGCCGGGCCGCCCAGCGCACCTCCCACCGAGTAGGTCATCCGGACGCAACCCAGGCTCTGAGGTCTCACGGCCTGGGTGGGGCGCATGCCCGCATCCTGGGCGCCACGGATCGAACATACGTTTGCTATGCTCTGACGCCATGGCCTGCCGCCTGACCCAGCGTCTCGGACCCCGATGGGGCAGGTTGGTCACCGACGCCACTTGGGTACGCTAGACGGTCAATGCCCAACGATCAGATCGTGATTCGCGGTGCGCGAGAGCACAACCTCAAGAACATTGACCTGACCCTGCCGCGCGACAAGCTCATCGTGATCACGGGGCTGTCGGGAAGCGGCAAGTCGTCGCTCGCGTTTGACACCATCTATGCAGAAGGACAGCGTCGCTACGTCGAGTCGTTGAGCGCATACGCGCGCCAGTTCCTCGGCCAGATGGAGAAGCCCGATGTCGATCACATCGAAGGGCTGAGCCCGGCGATCTCCATCGACCAGAAGGGAACGAGCAGGAACCCGCGGTCAACGGTCGGCACGGTCACCGAGATCTACGACTACCTGCGTCTCATGTATGCACGTATCGGGCACCCGCACTGTCCGAACTGCGGACGCGAGATCAGCAAGCAGTCCATCGAACAGATCGCGGACCAGGTGCTGCTCCTCCCCGAAGGGACACGGCTGCTGATCTCCGCGCCGATGGTGCAAGGGCGCAAGGGCGAGCATCGCGACGTCCTCGACGAGGCGAAGCGGCTCGGCTATGTCCGAGCGCGGATCGACGGCGAGCTGCACGATCTCTCCGACCCGATCACACTCGACAAGAAATTCCAGCACGACATCGAGGTGGTGGTCGACCGCATCATCATCGGTCCTGAGCTGCGTTCGCGTCTCCACGAGTCGCTGGAGCAGGCGTCAAAGCTCAGTGACGGGCTCATTCTTCTGATCCCCGCCGACGCCGAAAGCGGGATGCAGGAGATGCTCTTTTCCGAGGAGTTCGCCTGCGTCTACTGCGGCATCTCGATGGAGGAACCGGCGCCGCGCAACTTCTCGTTCAACAATCCGCACGGCGCGTGTCCCGTGTGCACCGGTCTCGGCGTGCGTCTCGAGGTCGACCCCGACGCGGTTGTCCCCGATCCATCACTGAGCATCGACGAAGGGGCGCTTTCAGGCTGGACGCGGGGCCCGTCGCAGCACTGGATGATGGAGGTACTCGAGACCGTCTGCCGGCGCTTCAAGATCCCGCTCAACGTCCCATGGAGCGACCTCGACCCCAAGGAACGGCGGCTCATCCTCTATGGACTGCCCAAGGACGAGACGGTGCGCATGCGGTACGTGTCGCACAGCGGCCACTCGAGAAGCTTCGAAGCGGGCTACGAGGGCGTGATCAACAACCTGCAACGGCGGTACCGCGAGACCGAGTCCGAGTGGGTCAAGCAGGAGATCGAGCGCCTGATGATGCAGAAGCCGTGCCCGGCCTGCAACGGCGCGCGCCTCAAACCGGAATACCTCGCGGTGACCATCGACGGGATGAACATCGCCGAGTTCTGCAAGCACAGCATCAGTTCGGCGTTGCGGCGCCTCGACTCGCTGCGACTCAGCGAGCGCGAGCAGACCATCGCACGCCAGGTGATCAAGGAGATCAAGGAGCGTCTCGGTTTCCTCCACGACGTCGGGCTCGACTACATCACCATCGACCGGGGCGCGGCGACGCTGTCCGGCGGCGAGGCGCAGCGCATCCGGCTCGCGACCCAGATCGGCAGCAAGCTGATGGGCGTGCTCTACATCCTCGACGAGCCGTCGATCGGGCTGCATCAACGCGACAATCACAAGCTGATCCGAACCCTGCTCGCGCTGCGCGATATAGGGAACACGCTCATCGTCGTCGAGCACGATGAGGAGACGATTCGTGCGGCAGATTGGGTGGTCGACATCGGGCCTGGAGCCGGGGAACACGGCGGCCTGGTGATGGCCTCAGGAACCGTCGAGGACGTCCTCGCCACGCCCGCGAGCATCACCGGTCAGTACATGCGCGGCGAGCGCAGCATCCCCCTGCCCTTGATCCGCCGTCCCGCTTCCACGAAGAAACTGGTGGTGCGCGGCGCGCGCGCCAACAACCTGCGCAACATCGACGCGACCTTCCCGCTCGGGTCGTTCATCTGCGTCGCCGGGGTCAGCGGCAGCGGCAAGAGCACGCTGGTCAACGACATCCTGTATCGAAAGCTCGCCCAGTCGCTCTATCGGGCCAAGCACCGTCCGGGCACGCACGATCGAGTCGAGGGCATCACCCTCGTCGACAAGGTGATCGACGTCGACCAGTCGCCGATCGGTCGCACGCCGCGCAGCAACCCGGCCACGTATGTCGGCGTGTTCACCGACATCCGCGACCTGTACGCCAAGCTCCCGGAGGCGAAGATCCGAGGGTACAAGCCAGGTCGCTTCTCCTTCAACGTCGCCGGCGGGCGCTGTGAGGCCTGCGCCGGCGACGGCATGATCAAGATCGAGATGCACTTTCTGCCGGACATCTACGTGCCGTGCGAGGTGTGCAAGGGCCGTCGCTACAACCGCGAGGCGCTCGAGGTGAAATTCCGCGGCAAGAGCATCGCCGACGTGCTCGAGATGACCGTCGACGAAGCCGCGGTGCTCTTCGAGCACCAACCCAGGATCCTGCGCAGGATGCGCACCCTGCAGGACGTCGGCCTCGGGTACATCCGGCTCGGACAGCCCGCGACGCAGCTGAGCGGCGGCGAGGCACAGCGTGTGAAGCTGAGCACCGAGCTGTCACGCCGAGATACCGGCAGCACCCTCTATATCCTCGACGAGCCCACGACGGGACTGCACTTCGCCGACGTCGAGAAGCTGCTCGCCGTTCTCCACCGACTCGTCGACGCCGGCAACACGGTGATCGTCATCGAGCACAACCTCGACGTGCTCAAGACCGCCGACCACATCATCGATCTCGGTCCGGGTGGTGGTGACGCGGGCGGCGAGATCGTCGCTGCAGGAACACCGGAGGAGGTCGCGGCCAACCCGCGGAGCGCCACCGGTGAGTACCTGGCCCGGATGCTGCCAGCCCCGCGGGTGGCGGTCACGCGAGTCACCGGTACCCGCGTCGCGACACCGCGGCAACGCAGACGCGTTCCAGTTTCGACGTAAACGAACAGCACGATCACATCGGGTGCGCTAACGTGGCGGAACGATGACCTCCATGGATGGCGAGGATCGCCGCCTTCGGCTCAGGCGCCTCGATGACTGTCTCGACGTGCTCGAGCAGGCACACGAGCTCAACCTGACCCAGGTGAGCGATCGGATGGCGGAGGCGCTCAGCGAGCGGGTGCCGACGGTTCATCCGGGCATGCTCATCGCCGAGGCGATCGAGGAGGTTCTGCGTCAGCAGGAGCCCTACATGGTGCAGATCCGTCCTGAGGTTTCGCGCAGGGTTCGCCGCCGCCGCGACCCGTTCGACGTGAGGCTGCTGCTCCAACGCCGCTGAGGCTCGCGCGTCCGGGAGAGGTCTCGCAGGTACACTCGTTCAGTCCATGAGTGCCTTCGGCTTCGATCCCGAGCAGATTTTCGCTCGGCGGCGCTCCCGTCCCAGGATCGTTCGGCCGCCAGGGCAGCTCCGGCGCCGGATCATCATCTTCGGCGTCATCGCGGCCATCATCGTGCTGCTCATCGTCATCCGATGGCTGCTCGGCCTGCGCGCGGACTACCTCTATTACAAGAGCGTCGGGCACACCAACGTCTTCTGGACGCCGCTGATCGCCCACATCGTCCTGTTCTTCATCGGGTTCGCGATCGTGGCGGTGGTCTTCGGCGCAGCCGTGGTCGGGTGCGCCATGGCGGCGGCAAATCTCGACCGGCGCGGTCGCAGGATCGCCCTCTGGACTGGAGCCGTCATCGCGGTCCTCGCCGGGATCGTCGGTGGGTCAACCCTCTCGGGCGAGTGGCAGGACATCCTGGTCTGGACGCACTCGGTGCCCTTTGGCGCCACCGACCCGGTCTTTCATCTCGACTACTCGTTCTTCGTGTTCACCCTCCCGGCGGTGGACGACCTCATGGGCCTGCTCTGGGGTGCGGTGATCCTCGGGCTGCTCGCGGCAATCGCCATGGCCGTCGTGTCGATCACCGTGATGAACGCTCCCGAGGAACTGCCGTTGCCGCTCGAGCCGCCACCCGGTCGCTCCCCGGAGGACGCGCTCCGCGCGGCAGTGCTCACCGGCGGGATCGGGCTCGCCGTGGTGTTCGTGCTGGCCGCGCTCGGGGCTCACTTCGGTGTCTACCACCTTGCGACCAGCACGCACACCCAGGGCGGGAGCTACGTCGGCCTCGATGCCACTCAGCGCGCGGTGATCCAGCCGGTGCTCGGGTTCCTGCAGGTTCTGGCGCTGGTGCTCGCCGTGGTCGCGCTGGTGCTCGTGGCCGTTCGCTGGCGCCACGCCTCCACCGGGACCGCAATCGCGTTCGGTTCTCTGCTCGGCGGCTGGCTGCTGGTCGCCGGCCTTGCCCAGGCCATCCCAGCGGCGGTGTACCAGGCCACGAGCGTGGGGCCGAACGAGCAGACCGCGCAGACCTCCACCATCCGCGACTTCCTCACCACGAGCCGGTACGCCTGGGCGATCCAGGACGACACATCCAATCCGCAGGTCGAGAACCGCACCTTCGGCACACCTCACGCTCCGACGCTGTCCGATCTCGAATCGGATGTGGGGACGCTCCAGAACGTGCGCATCCAGGACCCCACCCAGCTGCCCGACACGCTGGCCCAGATCGACCGGAGCCGCAGCTATCAGACGTACTCGACGATCACCGTCGATCGCTACCCGGCGGCGACCGGCGGCGACACCGAGGTCATGCTCGGACCGCGCGAGATCGCGGAGGGGGACATCACCAACCCCTCGTTCGTGAACACTTCCTTGAACTTCACCCACGGGTACGGCGTCACCGCGGTGTCGGTGAGCGCGGTGGGCGGCGAGGGCAAGCCCCAGGTGCTGGTCGGGCAGCAGCCGATGACCCAGGTGAGCCCGACCGCGCCTCCGGATCTCTCGTTTGGCGGCTCCACCACCGCCGATCCGAGCATCTACTGCGGGCTGGACACGACCCAGAATGTCGTCTCCGGCACGACGCAGCCCGAGTTCAACTACCCGTCCGGCAGCGGCGACTCCACCGTCCACGCCGACTCGAGTGAGGTCGGAATCCCGATCACCAACCCGATCGACAAGCTGGCGCTCTCGCTCCAGGACTTCGGGGGCTTCAACCTCTTCCTCAACAACTCCCTGACCGCGAACAGCCGGGCGCTCGTCAACCGCCAGATCAAATCGCGCATCACCTCGCTTGCCCCGTTTCTGACGGTCGACTCGGATCCGTACATCGTGGTCGATCCCACCACCGGCCACCTGGAATGGATCGCCGACGCGTACGTGAAGTCCTCGCTCTTCCCCGAGGCGTACCAGCAGAGCGACGGTACGTCGTACATGCGCAACGCCGTGAAAGCGGTGATCGACGCCAAGACCTGCGCGATCAAGCTGTACGCGGTGAACATGAACGAGCCGATCACGGCGGCCTGGAACGCGATCTACCCGGGTTTGCTCACCCCGCTCGACCAGATATCGCCCTACCTCCGGTCGCATCTGCGCTACCCGGAGGATCTGTTCAACGATCAGGCGCAGGCATACGCGTCCGTGCACATCCACCAGGCGTCGGTCTTCTACCAGGGCGCCGACCTGTTCAACATCGCCCAGGAGAACCTCAACGGGACGAACCAGGCGACCACCGCCTACTACGTCGAGATGACACTCCCCGGTACCACCAGCCCGCAGTTCGTGCTCCTGCAGACGTTTTCTCCCGGGGCCAGCGGGGGAGGTGTGACGGCCAACAACATGACGGCGTGGCTCGCCGCCGAATGCGACTACACCGGCACCAACGAACCCAAGCTTGTTGCCGTCCGCTTGAACAACGCCGACAACGTGCTCGGTCCCCTGCAGTTCGACAACAACATCAACACCAATCCGCAGATCAGCTCGGAGATCACCCTGCTGAGCCATAACGGATCGGTCGTCACCCTTGGCAACGTGATCGTCCTTCCGTTCAACAACGACTCCTTCCTCTACATCCGCCCGCTCTACGTGACCGCTGCCTCCAACGGCGGCACCGCGTTCCCGCAGTTGCAGGAGGTGATCGTCGGCGACCAGAGCAACGTCCAGCAGGGCACGTCATTCAGCGCGGCGCTGCAGACGCTGCTCGGCACCACCCAGCCAATCCCGGGCTTGAACAACGGAGGGACGACGACGCCCACTCCCTCGCCGTCCCCGTCGACCTCGCCCACGGCGTCGCCGAGCCCCGGCGTGACCCCGACGCCGGTGCCGAGCGGCTCGATCCAGCAGCAGATCATCGCGCTCGACGGCAAGATCGTCGCCGACAACTCGGCCGCGGAAGCAGCCCTCATGGCGGGCAACTTCACCCTCTACGGCGCCGATGAGGCCAAGGTGCAGGCGGACCTGCAGGCACTGCAGAAGTTGCTCGCCCAGCAGGCGGCACCGAGCCCGTCGCCATAGCCGGAGACCGCCGAATCGATGAGCGACGCGGTTGAGATCGCGCCGGGGATCCGGCAACTCGACACCCTTCTTGGCGGGATGGAGCAGCTCACGGCGGGATTCCTGATCGACGGGCCCATGCCCGCGCTGGTCGAGACCGGCTCACAATCCAGCGTCCCCGCCGTGCACGCGGCGCTCGCCGCCCTCGGCCTCGGGCCGCTCGACCTTCGCTGGATCATCGTGACCCACATCCACCTCGATCACGCCGGAGCGGTCGGTGACCTCGCGAAGGATTTCCCGTCGGCCACCGTGGTCGTGCATGAGCGTGGCGCGCGCCACCTCGTGGATCCGACCAGGCTCATCGACAGCGCCTCGCGCGTCTACGGACCGCTCCTCGATGGCCTCTACGGCAGGATGACCGCCGTCCCGGAAGACCGCCTCATCGCCGCCGGCGATGGATTCAAGGTCGACGTCGGCAATGGCCGCGAGCTGGTGCTGGTGGATTCCCCGGGGCACGCCAAGCACCATCACGCGGTCCTCGACGAGCACACCGGGACTCTGCTGGTCGGTGACGCGGTGGGCGTGTTGCTGCCGGAGCTCGGAGTGCTAAGGCCGGCGACACCGCCCCCGGATTTCGACCTGGAGCAGGCGACCCACAGCCTCCGGCGCTTCGCCGAGCTCCGCCCCGAACACATGGTGCTCACCCACTATGGTCCGGTCGCCGACGCGCAGGCCACGCTCGCCGAGGCCGAGGTGATGCTGCACAGCTGGGTCGAGGTCGCCGAGCGGGTGATCGAGGGCGCTGCCGACGCCGGCATCGACGACGTCGCCGCGGCGCTGGCTGAGGCGTTCGCGCTGGACACCGAGACCCTACCGGAGGGTATTCGCGAGAAGGCTGAGGTCCTCAACGGCGTGCACAGCAATGCGGCCGGCATCGTTCGCTACCTGGCGCAGCGGGCAGCGGCACCCACGCAATGACGACGGCCCGGCCGCGCGACCGCCTCATCGCGGCGGTGGTGCTGAGCGCGGTGATCGGGCTGGTGGGCGGGGGCGTGGCCGCGTGGGGCATCTATGCGCGCTTCGGACCCGTCGAACGAGTCACGCAGCAGAACATCATCGGAGGACCCGGGGGCAACAGCGGCGCGCTCACCGCCGGGTCGATCGCTCAGACCAAGGCGGCGTCGATCGTCGAGGTGCTCACCCGGCCGGTGACCCCAGCGTCGCTCCTCGACGGGTCTTCGGGCATCGTCGACGGCTTCGTCGTGTCAGCGAATGGCCTGGTCGTGTCGAGCATCCACGCCATTCGCGGTGCGTCGCCATTGCGCATCGCCACCGCCGACGGTCACAGCTACCCGGCCACGATCCTCCGCGCCGATCCGACTCATGGCGTCGTACTGCTCCAGGCGGTGGGAGCGCAGGGGCTGACCCCACTGACCTTCGCGGCGGTCGCACCGCGGGTGGGCGACCTGGCAATCGCGGTGGGGCACGCGCCGTTGACGTCGCTGACGCTGACGACCGGGGCGGTGAGCTCGATCGGGATCACACTGAGCCTGCTCGATTCGGAACCGACGCTCCACGACGTCCTCACCGTCGACGCGACCCCCGATCCGCGCCAGGACGGGGCCCCGCTGCTCGACGGCAACGGCAGCGTCATCGGCGTCGTCGTCGACGCGGGCAGCGCCGCGCCGGGTGTCGTGGCGCTCTCGATGACCTCGGCGGCGGACCTCGTGGTGGCGGCAACCGGAGGCGGCGGGAGTACCACCCCGGTTCCCAATCTCGGAGTCCAGTCCCAGGTGATCGATCCGGAGACCGCCGCCGCGGCGGGACTACCGGCGGGGGCGCTGATCGTCTCGGTCAGCCCACTCGGGCCGGGCGCGACGGCCGGGTTGCTTCCTGGGGACGTTGTGACAGCCGTCGGAAGCACGGCGCTTGACGCCGGTCACCCCCTCGATCCGACCGTACTCGGACTTGCTCCGGGTGAGCAGGTGACCCTGACTGTCTACCGGAACGGGACGTCGAAGACGGTGCAGTTGACCGTGGGGAGCGCCTGATGGCTCCGAGACGGCACACTGGGGACTTATGGAACTGACCTATCACGGCCTCTCGTGCGTCCGGCTTCGCGGCAGGGACATGACCGTCGTCATCGATCCATCGCAGGCGGCCCTCCCCGGGCTCGCCAAAGGCACCGGGGGCATCATCGTCCGCACCGAAGGGGTCACCGACCCGGCGAAGCTTCGTCCTCGCGAAGGTGAACTCCAGGAGGTCTGCGGCCCGGGTGAGTTCGAGATCGGCGGGGTCGGGATTCTCGGCCTCGCCGCCGGCGAGACGACGGTCATGCGCGTTGCAGTCGACGACGTCCGTGTGGTCGCCGCGGGACGCCTCCGGCGCCAGCTCACCGAGGACGAGATCGACAGCCTCGGCCACGTCGACGTCATGGTCATCCCCGTCGGCGGTGGCGACGCGCTCGGAGCCATTGAGGCGGCGAAGCTCGTCAATGCCGTGGAGCCGAGCATCGTGGTGCCGGCCCGCTTCGGCGCCGGCGAGTTCGACCCGGTCGGCAAGTTCGCCCAGGAGATGGGGCTTGCCGATGGCGCCTGGGAGCCACAGCCTCGTCTCGTCCTCACCGGATCGAGCGGGGAAAGCGACGAGACTCGGGTCGTCTTCCTGGAGGCGAGATCCGGCTGAAGGTCGCCTTCGAACATCAGTGCGTGCTTTCGCCACGCGGCTGATACAATCGCTGAAACTTTCCCGGGAGGCTCTGCGCATGGCGAAGTTCGTGTTCGTGACAGGCGGAGTCGTCTCCTCACTCGGCAAGGGAATTACCGCCGCGTCGATCGGCACGATCCTCAAGGCGCGTGGCCTGCATGTCGGCATGCAGAAGCTCGACCCCTATCTGAATGTCGATCCCGGCACGATGTCGCCGTATCAGCACGGCGAGGTGTTTGTCACCGATGACGGCGCGGAGACCGATCTCGACCTCGGACACTACGAGCGTTTCGTCGACGTCGCGTTGAGCAAGGCGAGCAACGTCACGACCGGCAAGATCTATGCGTCGGTGATCGCCAAGGAGCGCCGCGGCGACTACCTCGGTGGCACCGTACAGGTGATTCCGCACATCACCAACGAGATCAAGCATCGCATCCTGCGCGTGGCCGAAAATGAGCTGCCCCAACCAGATGTCGTTATCGTCGAGGTGGGTGGAACCGTCGGTGACATCGAGTCTTTGCCCTTCCTCGAGGCGATCCGCCAGATGAAGAACGACGTGGGCCGCAACAACGTGTGTTACGTGCACCTGACCCTGGTCCCGTACGTGAACGCGAGCGAGGAGTTCAAGAGCAAGCCGACCCAGCACTCGGTCAACCAGCTGCGCTCGATCGGCATCCAGCCGGACGCGATCATCGCGCGCAGCGAGAAGCCGATCGGCGAGCCGCTGAAGGAGAAGATCGCGCTGTTCGGCGACGTGGAGATGCGTGCAGTCATCAACGTCCCGGACGCGAGCTCCATCTACCAGGTCCCGCTCATGCTGGAGGACGCGGGACTCGGCGACTACATCGTGCAGCTGCTCAATCTCGATGCCACGCCCCCGGATCTCAGCGCGTGGAAGGATCTCTGCGCGCGGATCGCCGCTCCCAAGCCGAGCGTCCGCATCGCGCTGGTGGGGAAGTACGTCGAGATGCCTGACTCGTACATCAGCGTGATTGAATCCCTGCGGCACGCCGCAGTACATTGCGGTGCGGACCTCGATCTCGTCTGGGTCAACAGTGAGCACCTCGACGAGGACATGAGCCCCCTCGAGGGGACCGACGGCATCGTGGTCCCCGGAGGTTTCGGTCACCGGGGCATCGAGGGCAAGGTGCTGGCGTCACGGTACGCGCGGCAGCACCTGGTTCCCTACCTCGGTCTGTGCCTCGGAATGCAATGTGCCGTGGTCGATATCGCCCGCGAGGTTCTCGACGCTTCCGACGCAAACTCGACGGAGTTCAACGCTTTCACGTCACATCCGATCATCGACCTGCTTCCTGAGCAGCGCGACATCGAGGAGAAGGGAGGCACCATGCGCCTCGGCGTGTATCCGTGCAAGCTGACTCCCGGGACGCGCGCCGCGGATGCCTACGGCGAGCCCGTGGTGTACGAGCGCCACCGTCACCGCTTCGAGTTCAACAACCACTACCGCGACGCGCTCGCGGCTGCCGGTGTCGTGTTTTCCGGGACCTCGCCCAACGGCCGGCTGGTCGAGATCATCGAGCTGCAGGACCATCCGTTCTTCGTCGGCTCGCAATTCCATCCCGAGTTCCGCTCACGTCCCGGACGCCCGCATCCGCTCTTCCGCGCGTTCATGGCCGCGGCGACGCGCGGGCTCCTGGTCGATGCTCAGACGGTTCTGAGCGAGGTCGCCGGGGTTCCGACGGAGACGACGACCAAGGTCTGAGCCGCTCGCAACGCGCGTCCGCGAGTTTCGTTACGCGAAACCCGCCGTGCGGTGCCTCGTTCCACCGTCAACTTGATCGGTTTGACGGAGGCACTTCGATGACCCGGAATCGCGCCGCACTGGCCATCCCAGCGGCTTTGGTGATGCTCTCGGGCTGCGGGGTTGCCGCAGCAGTCACGGCGCGGACGACAACTGTCTCCGACCTCAATGCGAATGGAGCGGCCGCCGACGCGTCGCCTCACGTGCACGCCATCTCGCAGCCGGCGGTCGTGCCCACGCCCGCGACAGTGCCGGCCGCGTCGCACCCGATCCCCCCGGCGCACACGGCGAATGGCGACGTCGTCGCGATCCTCACCGCCGGCGCCACGCAGTGGTTGGAGATCCTCTCGCACAGCGGCGTCGTGGTCGCCAAGACGACGATCAACCCCATCCTCGGATGGATGGTCAACGCCGGCCCTGGCGGCGCGTACTGGAGCCAGAGCGGCGCCGAGCACGAGCTGACCACATCCGGCGCGGTCCGCACGCTCGGGCCGGTGCCCGGCGATGCGAACGGCGTCGTCATCGCACCGGACGGCACCTCCTACGCGTACTCGACCTCCGACCAGTCCAACGCCGGCAACCTCAACCGGATCGTGGTGGTGCACCCGGGCGGCTCGACCACGACCATCGCCGACCGCTTCGACAATCCCAACGTGCAGACGGCTGACGCGCCAGAGGGCTGGCAGTACTACCTGATCAGCTGGACGTCCCCGGGCATCGCGTTCGCCCGGGTGCCCACCGGTGGCTGCGGGTGCGGATCATTCGACATGCAGATGCAGTCCGCTTACTCGGCGACCATCAATCCCGTCACCGAGGTGGTGACGCCCCTGACCGGCAGCTGGACGTGCCCGCTGAGCGCCGTCGGACCCGGCATGCAGACCGCGTGCTTCTCCTCGGACACCAACGGCAACACCGTCGGCCTGCGCATCACCAGCGGCGGCGTGCTTCGCCACAACTTCCCGATGTCGGGGGTCAACGTCGGCGGTGACGCGGTCTTCTCCCCGGCCGGCACCGAGCTCGCCTACGTGACCGTCCCCAGCTCCGAGGCCACCTGCGGCGCGACCTGGAACGCCACCCTGCGCATCCTCAACCTCGCCACCGGCGCCGCCGTCACCCGGACGCTCGGCCAGTTTTCGCCGGCGGTGTGGGGCGCTGACGGCCTCCTCTACGGCTCGATCGCGAGCCAGAGCGATACGGCGGCCTCGCTGGTCGCGCTCAACCCCGGGACACTCGCGGTCACGCAGATCAGCCCGGCCATCGTCGGCCAGCAATTCGTCGGGATCATGTAGCGGGGTACGCTGCTGGCGATGAGCACGGCAGCGCGTGGAGTACCGGCTGCGGAGCGGATGATCCGTGGCCGGAACCGCGGCCTCGAGTTGCTTCGCGCAACCGAGGCCGCGGCGTTGTCGGTGGGACGCTGGCTGGGGCGTGGTGACAAGGCCGGCACCCGCGACGCCGGCCACGCGGTGATGGAGGAGGCGCTGGCCGTCATGCCCTTCGAAGGCCGGATCGTCATCGGTCCGGAGGGCTCCAACAACAGGTTGCTCGCGGGCAGAACCATCGGCGCCGGACGGGACCGAGCCGACCTCGCGGTGCTCCCGGTCGATGGGATCAGCCTGGTGGCCGGAGGTCTGAGCCAGGCGCTCAGCGTTGCCGCCGTCGCCGAGACGGGGGGCATCCTGCAGCCACCGCCGGTCGCCTACATGCACAAGATCGCGGTAGGCCCGCAGGCGCGCGGCGCCGTCGATATCAGCGACACGCCGGAGAACAACCTCCGCCGGGTCGCCTTCGCCATGAACGTGCAGGTGCAGGACCTCACCGTGGTCCTGCTCGACCGGCCGCGCCACCAGGCGCTGCTGGAGCGGCTGCGCGCGCTGGGCGCCCGCGTCGCGATCGTCAGCGACGGGGACGTCGGCCTGGCCATGATGGCCGCCTGGCCGGGCTCCGGCATCGACGTGATGATCGGATCCGGAGGAACCCGCGAGGCGATCGTTGCCGCCTGCGCGATGCGCTGTCTCGGCGGGGAGCTGCAATGCCGTCCCTGGGTGCGTCACGAGGACGAGGCCGCCGCCATGCGCGAGGCGGGCTATGACCCGGAGGCGCTGCTGAGCATGGAACAGCTCGTTCCCGGACGCGAAGTGAGCGTTGCGGTGACCGGCATCAGCGGGGGCGGCCTGCTCCGCGGGGTGCGGTATCACAACTGGTGGGCGGAAACCCACAGCCTGGTGATGCGCGCGCAGAGCGGGACGGTGCGCGAGATTTTCGCCAAGCACCACGTCGCGCTCCAGCCTGACACTGCCCGCATGATGCATTGACGCCGGAGGCGTCGACGTCGGGGGCGCTGCTCCAACCCCCCTCGAGAGCGCTGCGCGCGGGAATGTGGACGGCGAGCCTGGGTCTCCGAATGCTCGGCCGGGGGCGCTACGCGATTGGTGACGTCATCGGAACCTGCGTCTATGCAAGCTCACCCGAACGCCGGCGACTATGCGCTCGCAATCACCAGCGCCTGGAGCCTGCGCTCGACGCGCGGGCGCTGCGACAGCGCGCACTCGCATCGTTTCGCAACTACGCGCGCACCTCGGTCGACTTCGTCTGGCTGTACGGGGTACCGGCGCACGCGATGCACCGCCACTTCCGCGCCTACGGGCTCGAGCATGCACAGGCGGCGCTCGACGAGCACGGTGGGGGAGTATTCGCGCTCGCCCACTTCGGCAGCTGGGACGTCGCCGCGTCGTGCGGGTTCGCCTCGGGGCTCCGCGTGACCGCGGTCATGGCACCGGTGGGTCCCGACATGGTCACCAGGCTCGCAGCATGGGCGAGACGGCGCCAGGATCTCGAGGTGCTGGTGTCGTCCAACGCGGCGCGGGGACTGATCCGGGCGGTGCGCCGGGGGAGGTTCGCCGCAATCCTCAGCGATATCCCCGATCGTGGAGAGACCGCAGTCGTCGACTTCTGCGGAGGCAGGGTCGCCTTCAGCACCGCCGCGGCATGGCTGGCTCGCGTCGCCAAGGTGCCGGTGCTCCCGGTCGACTGCTGGCGGGACCGGGGGCTCTACCGCCTCGTCGTGCACCCGGCGATCGTCATCGAGCCGGGCGCGAGCGATATCGATGTCACCCAGCGCATCGCGACCGGGCTGGAGGGAGCGATCCGTCGCGCTCCGGAATGGTGGTACCCCTTCGGCGAGATCTACGAGGGCTGACCCGCGCCGTCAGTGGCTCAGCGGATCCGCGCCCTGGTCGGTGCGCGGACCCATGAGTGGCCGTCCCGGGCGCTCGTCGAAGACGAGCCGCTGATAGAGGCGCCGCCAGAAATGGCCGTACACGCGCGCATCGCGAGGCAGTCCCTCGAGGCGGCGGAGCAGGAGCAGCATCAGGATGGCCAGGCAGCCGCTGCCCAGGATCCACCCCTGCGAGCCCCCGAAGATGAACGCGACCACCGGCAGCACGACGAACGCGACCAGCACCGCCATGGCGATCCGGCCGCGAATCGCCCCCCAGGCAAAACACATCAGGAGCGCGATCAACCCGGCGATCGAGAGGGCGGCAACGGCCCCGGTGGCCACCGCGACGCCGCGCCCGCCGTTGAAGCGCATGTAGATGGGCCACCCGTTCCCGGCCACCGCGCAGACGCCGATGAGCATGCTCGCGCTGAGCGGGAGCCCCACGAGCCGCGACGCCAGCACCGGGGCGAACCCCTGGACGAATTGAAGCGGGCCGACGATGATCGCGATATCGATGCCGGCATGCCGGTAGACGTTGCTCGTCCCGATGTTGCCGGTGCCGAAGTTGCGCAGATCGAGCCCGTAGCGCTTGCGGCGCACCAGCAGCCATCCCACCGGCAGGCCGCCCATCAGGTATGCGGCGAGGCACCAGCCCGCCACGACCCACGGGGAGATCATGATGCCGCCAATGATGCGGCTTGTGTACGGTGGATGACGTTGCGGGATAGAGCGCTCGTCGTGGATGGAGGCGCCGCGCTGCAGGAGGACCTGGAGCGGGGGATCGCCGTCGTGCCTCAGCGGATCACCGTCGGACGTCGTGAGTTCATCGACGACGGAAACGTCGAGGCGTATGCGGCGTTCTACGCGATGCTCCGCACGGGCGGGGTCACCGCGACATCGACCCCGTCGCCGGGGGCATACCTCGACGCCTTCCGCCGGTGTGATGCCGACACCGTGCTCTGCCTCACCATCCCCGAACGCTGGAGTGCCATGCACTCGACGGCGAACCTGGCCGCCGGGATGCTCGAGGCCGAAGAGGGCCGGCGCAGGGTCACGGTCATCGACACCGGAACGGCGGTGGCCGGGTTCTCGCTGGTTGCCCGCTGCGCCTCCTACCTCGCCGAGACGACGCCCGACGGCGACGCGTGGGTCGCGGCGATCCGCGCCGTCTGCACCCAGATCCGCGTCTATGGGGCACTGGCCACCCTGACCTACGTGGCCCGCACCGGGCGCGTGCCCGCGCTGCTGGCGGGGATCTCCAACACGCTGCGCGTCCGCCCCGTGTTCCGGCTGCTCGAGGGTGGCAACACCGGCCGTGTGGGGCTCACCCGCACCGCGGGCGGCGCGATTCTGCAGCTGGAACGGGCC
>JBAPOS010000015.1:0-11140 GCA_049279755.1 Candidatus Dormiibacterota bacterium
CTTGAGCACCAGTCCCGCCTGATGCGCGAGATCGTCGACCAACTTCAGCTCGATCGGGGTCAGCGTCTCACCGCGACGTTTGATCACGCTCAGCGCGCCAAGCAGCTCGCCCTGATGGCGCACCTCCACCGCGCGGGTCACGCCCTGCACGGTCGGCAATGAGCCGTTCTGCATCGGCAGCGACTGATGTGTAGCGATCCCCTCCGGGAACGTCGCCGCGGGACGTAGGTCGGTGGTGCCACGCAGCCATACTGTCGCGGACTCGGCGCCGGTTCCCTCCTTCAGCACTCGGGCCATGCGCGGCAACACCTCGTCGGCTGCGTAGGTGTCCGCGACTCGCCCGGAGAAGTCGCTCAGCACCTCGTACGGAGTCGCGCGCTTGCCGTAGACGAGGCGGTTGGCGACCTTCTGCGTGCGCTCGCGGACCGGCTGGAAGCCGATCGCCACGATCGCGGTGGCCAGGATCGATAACGCCAGATTGGGTTTGCCTCCGCCCCCAACCAAGGATCCGATCCCGACGGCGATGCCCACGTACACCGCAGTGATGAAAACGGCGAGCGCGCCGTAGACGATTGTGCGGCTGATGATGATGTCGATGTCGTACAGGCGATACTTCAGCACCGCGATGCCGATGGCGACTGGGAGCGCAACCGCGAACCCCAGGAGGTTGACGATCAGCCAGCCGGCATTGGTTGCAACCGCGGCCTGGGGTGCAATCAACGACGTCACGGCGACCCCCACCGTTGCCAGCGCTGTGAATACAACGACGTACGCGATCCATTTCAACTGCTCGCGTTCCTCACCCCGGGCCCGGCGCAAACGCACAAAAGGCGCGGCTGCGGCAATGAGCAGGACCAGAAGGGCAAGGGCCCACACATATCCAATGGGTCCCTGCGCGAGCACCACGAGACTCCTGACCGCGACCGGGTTGGCGAGCTGTGGCTGATTGTCGGGTCCCTGCAGCGGTGACGAGCCGAGCGCCCCCAGGAGCATGAGGATGAGCGTGACGATCACCGCCACCGGAATGACGGTTCGCCATCTGCGGGAGGGGAGCCGTCCATCGGGGATCAGGAGCAGGGTCATGGTCGCGCCGCCTGACGGATAGACAAACTGCTCCGACCAGACCGACCACCACAATGCCCATTGCGCCCCCGGCAGACCGGGGTGTGTGATCGCGGCAAGCCTTGAGTATTGGGCGGCGACTCCGCCGGCACCCATCACGATCGCCATGAACAGGAACAGCCATCCAACCGGGTTCCGGGGCCGCTGCGAGGCGATCAGGCCACCGACAAACGCAAATGTCAGTGACATCACGATCTCGAGCGGGTTGGCGGCCTCGAGACTGTGAATCGAGGCGTTGTTGGCGACAGCCAGCGCGGCAGCGCCGACTCCGAGTGCGATCCCGAATGTGGCCAAACCCCATGCCAGTCGCGATCTGGCGTGAGCGGTCATGCCGTGGCCGAGCCCAGCCGATATGCGCCGACCGGCGTCTCGCGTCCCTTGACCAATGCCGGTTCGATCCGCTCGGCGTCGGGTTTCTCATCCAGCGCGTCGTAGGTCGGCTCGCTCAGCACGGTCTGCCCGCCCTCGCCCCACTGCTGCAGGCGCTGCGCGAGGTTGACCGCGTCACCGACGAGTGAATATTCCAGCCGCTCTTCCGAGCCGAGCAGCGCTGCGGCAACGTCACCTGTCGAGAGGCCGATGCCGAGAAGGAACGGCGGGAGGTTGCGCGCATTCCAGCGCTCGTTGACCGATTCCTGCGCAGCGTGCATCGCGAGTGCCGCGGACAGCGAACGTTGCGCATGGTCCGGCTGGGGAAAGGGCGCACCGAACACCGCCATCACCGCATCACCAACAAACTGCATCACGGTTCCGCCCTCCGCGAGCACCGCGCGATTCATCGCCGCACGATGCTCGTTGAGCTGGCCCGCGAGCACCGACGGATCCGACTTCTCGGCGATCGTCGAGTACGCACGAATGTCGGACATCAGCACCGTCACGGTGAGCCGCTCGGTCCTGCCCGGCTCGACGCCGTTCTCGCGCATCTGCTGCGCGATCCCTCCGGGCAGCATCCGGCTGAGACTCTCTCCCTGCTCCTCGCGGTCGATGATCACCTTGTGAAGCAGGCGCAGGCGCTCGAGCGCGCCCTGCGTGCCGGCGCTTGCCTGCTGCGCGAGCTTGAGAAAGAGCTGCTCGATGTCGTCGGCGACCGATGTCGGGGTCGAGTGCAGTGACGCCGCGATCGCCTTGATGGGCTTGCCCTCAGCAACCATGCGCAGCAGCCGCTCCTCGACGTCGTTCAAACCACCCGCGTCGCTCACCGGTCGGGTGAGCGCATCGACGATGCGTGGATCGAGCATCGACCCTCCGGTGCTCACCTCACGCACCGCCCGGGCCAGCTGATCGCCTTCCGCGACACGATCTTTGAGCAGATACGCATAGCCGGCCGCGCCCTCGCTGAGCAGGGAGATCGCGTATTCGGGCTCGTCGTACTGGGATAGGATCACGATCCCGGTTCCCGGATGCTGTTTGCGCACGATCCGCGCGGCGCGGATCCCCTCGTCGGTGAAATCGGGTGGCATCCGGATATCCGTGACCACGACCTGGGGCACGTGCTCGGCCGCGCCGGCGAGGAGCTCGTCGTAATCGCCCGCCACGCCGACCACGTCGACGTCTCCGGAGATGGAGAGCAATGCGCGCACTCCCTCCCGGACGATCAGGTTGTCGTCCGCGAGGACGACGCGAATCGAATGCTCCGTAGCCATGGGTCAACTCTAGTCAGCGAAGCGGCCCTCGAAAGGGGGCTGCCACCACGTTCTGCGGGGGTGATCCTCACCGTCACCTGTGGTCCCGACACCCTCGACCGCCGCCGTACGGCAAGCGATGATCGGCGCCACGGAGGTACGCCATGCACATCGAGTCGTCGGTCACATCAATCTCGTGGATTCCATCTGAGGCGGTTCAAGGGGTCACCAAGGTCCCGTTCGAAATGGGCCTTGCGCATTACGACGAGCCACCACCGGATCACATCGATTCGCTGACGGCGCTCCAGGAGGCCGATCGCTTTCGATTCGCCAATCACCTGAGCGCGTGGATCGAGGTCGAGGACGGGCGGATCGTCGCCCATGGCCAGGGTGGTGGCGGTCAGATCGGTTCGACGACGATCAGGCTCGGCGGTCGCGGGATGACCTTTGCGGCGGTCGCGTTCCCCGACAGGCAGCCCGCACCGGAGACGGGCGACGGCTGGGTGCGGTTCTCCCAGACCGCTGGAGGACGGACCGGCGTGCCGGCACCGCGCAGGGTGAATCGACCTCCATTCGTCCAGCTGGCGGCACCCCTGGCCTGGACCAGCCTGACGCTGACGGTCTTCTCCGACGGGACGTCCTCCCACGAGCTCACCGGCGCCAGCCCGTTCCCGCGCCACTGGGTCTACGACCGTGACCAGAATCTCGCGCAGAAGTCGGGGTTGGTGGATTTCAAGCGCTGGTATCAGCACGCGTTCGGGAAGCACACGCCGTGGGGAGACGAGGATTCGCCGGCGCTGGTCACCGAGGTCGAGACGGCCTTGGAACGCGAACTCTCGCTGCGCATCATGCGTGGCGGTGCCAGGCCGCGCGTCGAGACGGTCAGGGAGGGCGCGACCCTGGTCAAGCAGGGCGACGCAGGGAGCGACATGTACGTGCTCCTCGACGGCGTGTTCTCAGTCGAGGTCGACGGTACCTCGGTGGCCCAGGTCGGGCCCGGTGCTGTGCTCGGGGAGCGGGCCCTGCTCGAAGGTGGCCGGCGGACGGCGACGCTCCGGGCGCTCACGCCGTCCAAGGTCGCGGCCGCCTCCGGCGACGAGCTCTCCCCCGAGATGCTCAGCGAGCTGGCTGAGGGGCATCGCCGAGAAGCCGCTCAGCCTGGCTGATCGCGGCTCGGACGCGATCCATGGCGACTTCCGGAGAGAGCGTGGCCATCTCGACGCGCCGGCCGCTGAGGAGCCAGTCGATCTCATCAGGCTCCAGCAGCGCGCCGAGGTCGCGAGGCAGTCGCGCCGGCGCTCCCTCGATGACCTGATGCGCCGGCCCGTCGACATCACGAGGGCGTAATCCGCCGTCAACGACGTCCATCCCCATGTCGCGAAGATCCTGGACCAGGGCGCACCCACGCGGGGAAGCATCGTGGACGACGACCACGCGCGTGCCCGGTGCGGTGGTCTCGCCATCGCTCGCGACGACCACGTGCATCGCGGACAGTTCCGCACGTGCGGTGTTGGCGGCGATCATCGCCGCCGTGTCGCGCGTGTCGGTGACGATCGTTGCCGGCGCAGCACCGGCATCCGCCGCAGCGGAAGAGCTGTCGGGCGGGATCAAGCCGTCAGGTTGAAGTGATCCGAATCGAGTGAGGAAGTCGTCGAAGGACAGTGCCAGGATCCGCCCGGTGAGCCTCGGACGGCGCGTCCGTCCGAGGATGCCGGCGAGCAGCAGCGCCACGCCGAGGGTCACGAACAGCGCGAAAACGACCTTGACTCCGATGAAGATCAATCCGACGAGGATCATCAACACACCGAGGCCGATCTCGCCGTTGGATGCCGCATCGGAGGGCGTCGTTTCCGCGCGGGCGCACGTCGCGTAGTACAGCTGGCGCTGCGTGTATCGCCAGCCACCGCTTGCAAGACCGGCCGCGGAGTCCTCGACAAGCAACGTCGTTACCGGAAGCGCCATCGCTGGGAGTGTCGCACAGGTTCCGGACGTGGGTCGACGAGTTCGCGCGCTCGTGACACAGCGATATGCTGCGGCGATGGTCACCGAGCGGGATGATCCCTCGTCCGTCACGGTGGAGGACGGAGAACCCGACTTCATCGAGGCGCTCCTCGATTGGCAGGACACGATTCTCGAACCGGCTCGCTCGCGCGGCGAACGAAAGGATCCCTTCGAGACCGGGAGCGGCATCCCGGTGGCTCCCCTGTACACCCAGGCCGACCTGACGGCGCACGACCCGTTGCGCGATGAGCGTTTTCCGGGCGTGGCTCCGTTCACCCGCGGCATCCAGCCGACGATGTACCGGGGCCGCCTGTGGAGCATTCGCCAGTACGCGGGCTACGGCACGGCAGGCGACGCCAACGCGCGCTTCCGCTACCTGCTCGCGCAGGGCCAGCCTGGGCTCTCGGTGGCCTTCGACCTGCCGACCCAGATGGGGCTGGACAGTGACGATCCGCGCAGTGCGGGCGAGGTGGGCCAGGTGGGCGTGGCCATCGACTCGGTACGCGACATGGAGGACCTGTTCCTGGGCATTCCATTGAGCGCGGTGAGCACGTCGATGACCATCAACGCACCGGCGCCGGTGCTGGTCGCGATGTACGTCGTCGCCGCCGAGCGTCAGGGGCTCGACGCCGCGTCGATCATGGGGACCGTCCAGAACGACGTGCTCAAGGAATACATCGCCCGGGGCACCTTCATCTATCCGCCGCGGCCGTCGCTGCGGCTCGCCGCAGACCTGATCGCCTGGTGCACCGTCAATGCGCCGAAATTCAACCCGATCTCGCTCTCCGGATACCACATTCGGGAAGCGGGCAGCACCGCGGCCCAGGAGATGGCGTTCGCGCTCGCGAACGCGTGCGCATACGTGCAGGCGTCCATCGATCTCGGTGTCGGTGTCGACGACTTCGCGCCCAAGCTCTCGTGGATCTTCAACACCCACATCGATTTCTTCGAGGAGATCGCCAAGTATCGAGCGCTGCGGCGGATGTGGTCGCGGATCATGGCGAGGCGCTTCGGGGCGCGCGATCCACGCTCGCTGATGCTGCGCACGCACACGCAGACGGGTGGTTCGACGCTGACGGCACAGCAGCCCGAGAACAACATCGTGCGCGCCGCCATCGAGGCGCTCGCAGCGGTGCTCGGCGGCGTCCAGTCGTTGGCGTTGTCGTGCTACGACGAGGCGCTCTCCATCCCGACCGAGAAGGCGCAGCGGATCGCCGTGCGCACCCAGCAGATCATCGCCGAGGAAACCGGCGTGACCAATACGGTCGACCCGATGGGTGGTTCGTACTACATTGAATGGCTGACCGACGAGCTCGAACGTGAGGCCCTGCGTCTCCTCGATGAGGTCGACGCTCTCGGCGGTGCGGTTGCGTGCATCGAGACCGGGTGGATGCAGCAGCACATCCAGGACGAGGCATATCGCACCGAGCGGGCGATCGCGGTCGGCGACAAGGTGATCGTCGGCGTGAACCGCTACACGGAGACCGAGGAGGCCGACCCGCCACTGCTCTTCCGGCCCGATGAGCGAGCGATGGCAGGACAGGCGGCCCGGCTGGCCAGGCATCGTGCCGCGCGCGACCCGGCAGCTGTTGTGGCAACGGTCGCCGCCGTCAAAGACGCCGCAGCGTCTGACCAGGCGCTGATGCCGCGCATCCTCGAGGCGGTTCGAGCGGAGGCGACCCTCGGGGAGATCTGCGGCTCGCTGCGCAGCGTGTTCGGCGACTATCAGCCGCCGGCCACGATCTGACCACGCGTGTTCGCAGCCATCAGACGCTGGTTCAAGGACAACCCGAGAACCGTCTTCGTGATCGTTGTCGGTGTGGTGGTCTTCGGTCTCTTCCTTGGAGTCGTCACGCCGCTCTTCGCGACGGCCGGACCGCCGAAGGCGGATCTCAGTGGCGTGATTCCGAGCACCGCAATCGCCGGCAAGCAGGTGGAGATTGATGTTTCCGTCGACAACGTCGGTGATCCGGTCATCGGTCAGATCTGCGTCGGCGCCCTCGTGCAGGGACCTCTGACACCGATCGATGCCGTCTTCCAGAACGTCGACAAGGAGCCCTTCATTGACGGCAAGGCGTGCGGCGGCGAGCTCACCAGCCAGTCGAGCGCTCCGGTGCAGCTGTTCTTCGACGCCGGATCGCCCGGTCCCGCAGACCTGGTGCTGTCGCCGATGAACGGCAGGCAGGTGATCGGCCAGGCGCTCACGGGATCCCTGTCAGTGCACACCGCCTGATCTCTGAGGAACCGGACACAAGGCTGTCACGCCCATTTTTGGTGGCGCGGCTGCCTCTACGCTCTCCATCGAGAGGGTGTATATGCAAAACGAGAGCGCCGCTCGGCGCTGGCTGCCGATCTTTGCGACGCTGGTGCTGCTCGGAATCACCAGCTGGCAGCTGGTCGACTCCTCGCTGCCGCCGAGGGCGATGCTCGTGGAGATCGAGGTCGTGGTTGTCGCGGCCGTGATGCTCGAGATCACGATCCGGTTGCGTCGTACGGCCCGGGTCGGTCCCTCGATCGCGACCCTGGTACAGGGGCTCACCAGCGTCGGGTTGTGCACGCTGATCCTCGGCCTTTCCGTGCCGCTCCTGACCCACCCCGTGCCGCTCATCGTGCTCGGGTTTGTGGCCGTGCTGCTGACCGTCGATCCATCGGCACGCGCACCGGCGCTCTGGTCGATTCTCGTGGCTTCATGCGGTGGCGTCGGGGTGGTCTGGTGGTGGGCGGGGCTCACGCCGATCTACGGGGTCAACCAGCTGCTCCAGGTCGATGCGCTGATGGTCGGTGTCGTGGTGCTTGCCTACGCCAACTGGTCGCTGACCGATCGCCATTACCAGGCCCAGACTCGGCGGCTCCGTGCCGTCGCGGACGTGGCCCGGAGGCTCGGGCTCACCACCAACTCGAGCGAGGTCGCGGCCGCAGTGCTCGGGGGCTGCCACGAGACCTACCCGGATGCGACATGGGGGCGGGTGCTGCTCTTCGATGCGGCGTCCAGCGGTCTCGCGACTCTCCCGCTCATCCTCGGTGGCGAGGGCGTGGCGCCGGCAGCGGGGCCGGTGGTGATCATGGCGCCGGGCGAGGGGGTGATCGGACGTGTGTATTCGACCGGTGATCCCTGCCTGCTCCGGACACCCCGCGACATCAAGCAGGCATACGCGTCGATGCCGGGTTCGAGCATCGACGAGCTGGAGAATCTCGGTGGCGGCCGGCGCTCGAGAAGCGTCGTCGCGGCGCCCCTGCGTGCCGCCGGCGGGCGGGTGATCGGAGTTCTCGTGCTCATATCCCACGCGCGCCGCGGGGCCTGGGACATCGACGATTTGATCGTCGTGCAGGCGATCGCCGACGAGGCCGCGGTGGCCGTCGCCCGCGCCGGCCTCTTCGAGGAGAAGGCGCTGCACGCGACAACCGACCCGCTGACCAAGGTCGGCAACCGGCGCGCGTTCGAGGAACGCCTTGGCGAGCTCACCGGCGCGACCGCTGTGATCGCCATCGACGTCGACCACCTCAAGCCGATCAATGACGAGTTCGGACACGAGGCCGGCGACACGCTGCTCATCGAGGTGGCGCGCACCCTGCGGGCGCAGCTCCGTGCCGGCGATCAGCTGCTTCGCATCGGCGGCGATGAGTTTGTGTCAATTATGGATGCAACCATGGAGGCCGAGGCGGTGGCGATCGCCGAGCGGATGCGCACCTCGCTGCATGGTGTCGCGCTCCCGCACGGGAGAGCCCGCATCAGTGCGGGTGTCGCTGCCGGCGCGGGTGGCGTCCATGCCCTCTGGCTGGCCGCGGACGAGGCCCTGTCCAAGGCGAAGAAGGACGGCCGCGACCGGGTCGTCGTGGCCGGCGACCGCGCACTCCCGGCGCTGGTGCATGGCGGCGGCGACGCCGGCGAGATGCTCGACGCCATCCTCAGCAAGCGACGGGTCATCCAGGCGGTGTTCCAGCCGATCGTGCTGCTGAGCGACCACCGCCCGATCGGCTGGGAGGCACTCGCGCGCGTCCCCGGCCTCCGCGACCCGGATAACGGCGTCGAGGACGTGTTCGCGCTGGCGCACCGCCGGGGTGTCACCAAGGAGATCGACTGGATCTGCCGGCGGATCGCCATGTCGGCCGCGTCGGCATTGCCCGCCTCGGATCCGCTCTTCCTCAACGTCTCCGCGGCGATGCTCCTGGATCCGCTCCACCCCGTCGATCACATGCTCCTGCTCGCCCGGTGGGCCGAGCGTGACCCCGAGACCATCGTCCTCGAGATCACCGAGCGCGAGTCGATCGCCGACCAGCAGCGGCTGAGGTTGGTACTCGCGAGCTACCGCGAGCACGGATTCCAGTTCGCGCTCGACGACATCGGCGAAGGTCACTCCACCCTCGAGCTGCTCGCAGCCGCCGTCCCCGAGTTCGTCAAGGTTGCCAAGAGCATCGCCCAGAATTGCGTCGAGCGCGGTGCCCGAGCCGTCGTCGAAGCCACCGTCGCGTACGCGCGCAGCTCCGGGTCGACGGTCATCGCCGAGGGCATCGAGGACGAGGAGACCGCCGACCGCCTCGCCGAGCTTGGGGTCACCGCGGGTCAGGGATACTGGCTCGGCCGCCCCCAGGAGATGGACCTCGGCGACGTGGCGCGGGGCGAGGCGACCGCCTGACCCAGGCTCGCAGTCAGTCGGTGGAGGCTGGGACGAGATCCCAGGTGGAACCCGCGGGCGTGTCGTGCACCTCGACACCCGCCTCGACCAGGGCGTCGCGCAGCCTGTCGGCGAGCGCGTATTCACCCGCGCCACGCATCTCCAGGCGCAGGTCGAGGATCCGATCGACCACCGGACCGATCAGGTCGCGCGGGTCGGCGGCGCCGTTGCGGGCGAGGTCGCCGAGGCGCACCACATAGCGCCGGAGGGTTTCGCGAGCCCGGTCCTGCTCATCCGAGTCCAGCGTGTCGGCGGCCCACTCGTGGATCTGTGAATCGATGGCCAGGACCGCGCCGACGGTGCCGTCGACGTCGCGCGACGCGATGGCGCTGTCGGCCGCGGCGGACTGCCGGGTGACCTCCTCGAGAAACGGGGACACACCGGCCGCCGGGAGCTCGCCGTCCTCGTCCACCAAAGCACCCATCCCGGAGGACGCCGAGGCTGGGTCGCCGCTCGACGTCAACCCGGCCGCGAGCTCGCTGACCGCGATCGTCGCACCGCTCTCGAATCGCTGCGACGCCCCCCTCAACCGCCAGGTCAGCCCGCCCCGCCCGCGGATCGACACCGTCGCCATGTCGATGTCGAAGATGGCGGCGGTGTGCTCGTCGACACCCAGGATGGCGACACCCTCCGGCAGGAGCTCCTCGAGGATTCGCAGGCGTCGCTCACCCATGTAGCAGTAGCGGGTGTCATGCGTCCCGCCCTCGGCGTTGTTGTAGTGCGGGACCACAGCGGCGCGCAAACCGGTGACGGCGAGCAGGTCGAGCCCCTCCAGCCAGCGCGGCGCTTCGCCGACCTTGTACACCTCGTACACCGGGAGTGAGCACACCCCGAGGCCGACCGCGGCGGCGCTCGCGAAGGTCACGCACCCACCGTCGCGCAGCTTGGCCGCAAGCAGGTCCGGGACAGCCGTATCGCGCCACTGGCGGAGCGCGTAGCTCGGGCTTCCCGGGCCCGCAAACACGTAGCGGGCTTCAGCAAGGCGCGCCAGCATGGTCTCGTACTCGAGCGCGGTCGCCTGCTCACGGTTTCGAAACGAGGCCACGCTGATGGGAAAGCCGACCCGATCGCGGAAGTACGCCACCGTGCGATCGCTGATGTCGGCGGCATTCTCCTGGAAGCCGAACGGGGTGTCGAGCAGTACCGCGGGCACCGGGCGAGGTCCCAGCCGGGAGAGCAGGTCGGCATGGACGGAGACCATCGTCGGCGTGGTCTCCCCCGACCCCATGATGCAGAGCACGCGCGGCATCCGAGCGGTGCCGGGGATGGCGTCCATGGCTCGATCCTACGGTGTGCGGCCCGTGCGACCATCAGCGAAGGAGGTGGTCCTGCCCTTGGACATGGCGGCACTCAAGGCGGCGTTGGGCGTGGAGGCGCGCCGCCTCGGATTCTCCGCGTGCGGCATCACCTCAATGCTCCCGTTCACCGATGCGTCGGATCGAGCGCTCGCCGCCATCGATGCCGGACGCATGGACGGGATGCCCTGGTTCACGCGCGACCGCGTTGCAGCGTCAGCCGACATCGGCGGCCGTTATCCCTGGGCTCGGTCGATCATCGCCCTGGCCTGGCCGTACCGGCCCGCCCGGGCGCAGCCGCGGAGCCCGGGCACTTCGCCGGCGGTCCGTGGGCGATTCTCCGCCTACGCGTGCACCGAGGACGGTGACCGCCCCGTCGACTATCACGACCTCCTCGCGCGCCGCTGCGACGCCCTGGTGGACTGGC
>JBAPOS010000016.1:0-5382 GCA_049279755.1 Candidatus Dormiibacterota bacterium
CGTCCTGGACGCCGCCATCACCGGGTACCTACTACTGGCTGGCCACCTACAACGGTGACGCCAATAACAGCGTGAACACCAGCTGTGGTGGGAGTGACCCCAACGAGCAGATCACCGTGAATACGGCATCGCCGGGGATGACGACCCAGGCTAGTCCGACGTCGGCGACGGTGGGGGTGGGGATCACGGTGACGGACACGGCGACGCTAACGGGCGGAGATTCACCAAGCGGGACGGTGACCTTCGGGCTGTACACCGACACCACGTGCACCACGGCGGTGACGCCGGCGGTGGGAGGGACGGTCGCACTTAGCGGCACCTCGGCGACGTCGAGCAGCAGCTGGACGCCATCAGCGGTCGGACCCTACTACTGGCTGACCACCTACAACGGCGACAAGAACAACAACCCGATCACCAGTTGCGGCGGTACACATGAGGTGATCACCATAGGCAAGGCGTCTCCGATTATCACCACCCAAGCGAGCCCCGCAACCGGGACGGTTGGCGTGCCTATTGCGCCAGTGAGTGACAAGGCGACGTTTTCCGGGACAACCGCGTTGGCGCCGACCGGGTTTGTCACGTTTAAGCTGTTTTCGAATAGCGTTTGCACGTCGGCGCCCAGTGTGAGCGGCAGCGGGAGCATCGTAACCACGAGCGGCGTGTCGACGGCGACCCTGGGAGCCAATTGGACGCCGCCCGCATCTGGTATCTATTACTGGATCGCCAGCTATGCGGGTGATTCCAACGACAACGGCTTCACTACCCTATGCGCGGCCATCAACGAGCAGGTCACCATCAACAAGGCGACGCCCGCAATCGGCACCGTCGCGAGCCCCACGACAGGGACCGTCGGTGTGAAGATCCAGGCGCTCAAAGACACCGCGACGCTGTCGGGCACGGCCATCGCACCGACTGGATCTGTCACCTTCACGCTGTACTCGAACAGCACCTGCACCACCGCCGTGACCGGAGTAAGCGGCAGCGGGGCGATCAGCGGCTCATCGGCAAGCTTCAGCGTCAAGTGGAAGCCTGCTGCAGCGGGAATGTACTTCTGGATCGCCAGCTACCCCGGCGATGCCAACAACGTCGCCGTGCTCACTGTTTGCGGCTCTGAATCGGTGGTGGTCACGGCCCAGCCGACGATTTCGACCATCGCCAGTCCCAAATCCGCTGGTACCGGCGCCACGATCCAGGACACCGCCACGCTGGCGAACACCAGCAATCTACTGGGAACCGGGTCCATAACGTTCAGCCTGTTCGGCCCCGGCGACACCGGCTGCAAAACGGCGCTCCACACCGAGACCAAGACTGCCGTCAATACCAACAGCCCGGTCAACACCACGACCGGATTCGTCGCCAAGACCAACGGCACCTACCAGTGGACGGCGAGCTTCTCGGGCGACGCGAACAATGCGGCCGCGAGCAGCAAGTGCGGATCAGATCCGGTACCCGTCGGCCCCCAAGTGAGCAGGATCACCCCGAGCGCGACCACGTGCGCTCAGTTCGCTTCAGGATTCGCAACCGGGCTTTCGGCGACGCAGTACACGCTGAACGGCACCAAGGTGAGCACGGTGACCCCGCCGACGTTCACGTACTGGGTCAAGGTGACCTCAGGCGGGACGTTGACGATCACGCAGTCGACCAGCGAAACCAGCAAGAAGCTGCTCCTCGCCGGCGGCAGCGCGGTGTACGACAACGCGACCGCAAGCAGCTGCACCACGGTCACCAGCACGATCACCCAGAAGTCGACCAGCGGCAACGTCACCGTGAAGTTCAGTTCGGGAACGGGACCGTTTTATATCGGCCTTGTATTCTCCACCAGCAAGGTAGTCGGCGAGACAGCCCCGACCCCGAGCACCACGGTTCAGTACTTCTTCGGTGCCGGCTTCGGCGGGGGAGCCAGCGAGATCGACCTCAAGTTCGTGTAGTCGTTCTCGGCGTTCGCGCGAGCGCGCATAACTTCAGTGCAGGGTCTGCTTCAGACGGATCGATCGGTGACGGCGGCTCAGCCGTCCAGCTCATGGCGCCCGTGTGGGCGCGCTTCATCCAGCTGACCTACGAGATGGTAATCGACTGTGGTGGGGACGTCGCCGCGGCGTAGTTCTGGTCGCCGGTCTGGAACCCGTCGATCACGCAGGTGCCCGCGAAGCCCTGGCCCCCGTTGAGTGTGACCACGTTTCCGGAGATGCTGCAGGAGCCGGGAGTACTCGAAGGATCGATCCCGAATGTCACCGGCAGACCCGACGAAGCGGTGCCCGAGAGCGTGTACTGCACCTGCGTGGAGCAGGGATTACAAGGAGATGTCGACGTTATCGCGACCGTCTGCGTAGCCTGTGCGATGGCGACCTTCTGCTGAATGGACGGCGCAGGCGCGTAATCCACATTGCCGCCCTGACTGGCGACGATAAAGCAGTCGCCAGCTCCCACGAAGTTCACGGTTCCCGTCACCGAAACTGTGCATGGGCCGCTTGAATCCGCCGCTGAGAATGTCACTGCACCGCCTGGCGCTGTGGCCGTTACCGTATACGGCGGGCCGTTGTATGTGGGGTTGCTGGGCTGTGACGTGAACACGATCTTCTGCGAGGCCTGTCCGACCATGAACGACTGCGCACTGGTTGCACTGTTGTAGCGGGAGTTGCCCGCCTCAGACGCCTGGATGAGGCAGCTTCCGACTCCGACGAAGTCGAACGTGTTGCCGACTACGGACTTGCAAACGCCGGTCGACACGCTGGTGAACAGCACGGGATTACCCGAGGCGCCGCCCTGAGCGACAGGCAGATAGGACCCACCGTATACCGCGCTGGAGGGCGCATTGGATGTGAACGTGATCACCTGCGACAGGAGACCCGGATTCGGGGTCGGGGTCGGGCCGACCGTCGGCCTTGGTCCACCAGTCGGGTTGGTCGTCGGAGTGATGATCGGGGCCACGACGGTCCCCGGGTTGATGCTGGCGGTTGACGTCGGGGCCGGGACCGCGCCCTGGCTTGGCGAAGCCGAGGGGGACGAACCGATGCCGAAGAACGGCAACCCGTTCGACGGGAATAAGCCCGACGCAAAGCCCGAGGGTCCAGAGACTCCGCGCAGGAGCACAAGACCCGCCAGGAGGACCGCGAAACACAGCGCTGCGACACCACCCCAGACGCGCAGGTCTCTCGGCGCGGGAGACCGCAGCGCCGCCACCGCTGCCGAGGCGTCGCTCGTCGCATCCGCGGGAGGATCCGGCGGCGAGCCTGCGGCCAGCGCACGTGTGGCGCGTGTGGCGTACGCGGCTGCCGCGACCACCAGGAGCGCCCGACCGTCCTTGCGCCAGCTTTCGCCGATGGTCGCTCGTGCGTAGTCATCGAGCTCGCGCCGAAAATTGTCGAGCGTGGAGGCCCGCTTCGAGGGGTCCTTCGACATCCCCTCAGAGAGCAGGGAGCGCAGCTCGGCCCGCATGGCCGACTTGGACGCCCGGCCGCCGAGGGATTCGACGAAGACCGCGGTGGCGGCGTAGAGATCGGAAGCTGCCGTCGGCGCCCCTCCGGCGAGGAGCTCCGGAGCTCGGTATGGCTGCTGCTCGGCGAGCAGGCCGGTGGCCGCATCCGGCGCTGACAACCCCGCGTCGCGGAGCAGCACGGCCCCGGTGGTTTCAATCACCACCGAGTCGGGGGTCAGGTTGCGGTGGAGGACGCCGACGTTGTGCAGCGCCTCGAGCCCGGAAATGCAGTCCTCGAGAAGCACCAGGCTGGCCGGAAGCTCGAGCGGCCCCTGTGCCCAGAGCAGCTGCGTCAGCGTGCTGCCCGGCACTGCCTCGTAGACGACGGCACCTGCGCGCTTGTCGAACTGCATCACGGAGACGAGGTTTGTGTGCCGAACCTCGCGGAGCACACCCATGTCGCCCGCGAGGCGGCGCATGAAGGCTCCGGCAGTCTTGAGGGCGGGAGTGAGGAAGCGGATGTCAACCAGCGCGCCGCTCGCCTCCGAGCGCGCCGCGATCATCACGCCCGCTCCGTCCGAGACGGACTTGCCAATCGGTGTGAATCCGCGCGCGCCAGAGCGCGACGAAGTGTTCGAACCCCTCCTTCTCAAACTCCCCATCGATCAATTATGCCGATTCTGGACAGCTGACGTCGTGGCGGAGGGCACCGTGCGGGGCTCGGCCTGGGCGTTGCTTTTGCTCCATTTGACGCGCTAAGGGCCGTTGCTGTAGCATTTCCGGCCATGAGTTTCAGAAGGGGAAGCGGCTTCACTGCCGTGATCAGCATCCTGGCCACCGTCGCCATCTTCGGGTCGCAGCAGGCACCCGCCATCGCGGCAGTGAGGGCTGACGGCGTCGCCGCGGCTCCCGCCGCTCCGCCGACCGTTTCGGCCGCGAGCAGCTATACGCCGATAACGCCCAACTTCCGCATCCTCGACACCAGGCCCACGTCGGGGCTCTGCGGCGGTACCTCAGGTGGCTGTCACGCACTCGGAAAGGGCGGCATCCTGACCCTGCAGGTCACCGGGTACGTCGATCCCGGCACCGGTAACTCGGTCCCGGCGGGCGCAACCGCGGTGGTCATGAACGTCACCGAGGTTGACGATTCGTCCTTCAGCCTGCTCACTGTCTACCCGGCCGGCACGTCGCCTCCGCTCGCGTCGAATCTCAACTTCCAGGCGCACACCGCAGAGGCCAACCTCGTCACCACGCAACTCAGCGCGGGCGGCGCGGTGAGCATCGAAAACGCTCTGGGGACTGTCAATGTGCTCGGTGACGTGGAGGGCTATTTCGCGGCCGCCCCGGCTGGGCATCCGTCCGGTGAGTACCACCCCATCCCACCGCTTCGCGTGTGCGACAGCCGTGTCTCGGCGCCAACCAACGTGTGCAACACACCCAACAACGGCAAGGATCAGCCGATCGGAGCCGGTCAAGCCGTGAGGGTGAAGGTCGCAGGCATGCCACTGTGGTGCACCGTGCCCGCCAACTGCCCGTCGATCCCGACCGACGGGACCGAGGAGATGGCGATCATCAACCTGACCGGGATCGCGGGAACCGTCAACACATACCTGACGGTCGTTCCGTACACCGTCAACAGCGGATGTCTGTTCGGCGGAAACAAGGGCATACCGAGCTACTCAACAGTCAATGTGGTCGCTGGCCACGCGCAAGCGAACCGTGTGTTTGTCGACCTCGCGCCCAACTCGTCGCCGCTGTACGTGTGCATCTACAACGCTGCGGGCAGGGCAAACTTCATCATCGATGACGACGGTTGGTTCGGCGGCCCGACAGCTGCCACCGGGCTCCAGTTCTATCCCACATCGCCAACGCGGATCTGCGACACGAGGTCGGGTACCAGCACCCCGTGCTCCGGGCATCCGCTCACCCAGAAGAGTTCACTGACGGTCGCGGCCGCAGGTCAGGAC
>JBAPOS010000017.1:0-2322 GCA_049279755.1 Candidatus Dormiibacterota bacterium
GAGCATTCGCGCGGACACCTCCATCGACGCCCTCGCCGCGCTGCGCCCTGCGTTCAGCGCGGACGGGACGGTGACAGCAGGCAACGCTTCGCCGCTCAACGACGGCGCAGCCGCTGTCCTGCTCGCGGATGCCGCGGGCGCGCGCCGCCTGGAGCGGGAGCCGCTGGCCCGCATCGTCGCCCGCGGTGTCAGTGCCGTCGAGCCGCCGTTGTACGGCATCGGACCGGTTGCCGCCGCCAACGCCGCGCTCCGCCGCGCGGGAATCGGTTGGAACGATCTCGCGGTCGTCGAGCTCAACGAGGCCTTCGCGGCGCAGTCGCTCGCCTGCCTGCGCGACTGGCCGGATCTCGACCCGGACAAGGTGAATCCCAACGGCGGCGCGATCGCCATCGGCCACCCCATCGGCTGTTCAGGAGCGCGCATTCTCGGGTCGCTCGCGCATGAATTGCGCCGTCGTGGCGGCGGGTTCGGCCTTGCTGCCATCTGCATCGGCGTCGGCCAGGGCCTGGCCGTGATCCTGGAAGGCTGATGGACCAATCAAGGCGCCGCGTGCACCCGCCCAATGACAGCGCGGCGTACGGATCGAGCCTGCTCCGAGCTCCCAAACGGCCGTTGCACGTGCTGCCCGGACGGCTCGCGGAACTCGCCGCGCCGCTGCTGGCCGGTGAGACCATCGGGGCGCTCGACCACGACCTGACCAGGCAGCATGACGGGGAGCCTCAGGGCGAGCGGATCTCGATCAGCGGACGGGTGCTCGACGAGGAGGGCAACCCGGTGGCCGGCGCGCTGGTGGAGGTCTGGCAGGCGAACGCAGCGGGCCGATATGCGCATCGCTCGGATCAGCACCCCGCACCGCTCGATCCCAATTTCAGCGGCGCGGGCCGGTGCCTCACCGACGCAGAGGGAGGCTATCGGTTCATCACCATCAAACCGGGCGCGTACCCGTGGCGCAACCATCCCAACGCGTGGCGGCCGGCGCACGTGCATTTCTCTGTGTTCTCGCCGATGTTCACCCAGCGCCTCGTAACGCAGATGTACTTCCCGGGTGATCCGTTGTTCGACCAGGACCCCATCTTCAACGCGATCCCGGAGACGGAGGCGAGACAGCGACTCGTGGCCCGCTGGTCGCTCGAGCTGACCCAACCGGAGTGGTCGCTCGGCTATGCGTGGGACATCGTGGTCGCGGGGCAGGAGGCCACCCCGCTCGACGATGATGCGTCCGAATGAGACTGCCGCTCACGCCGTCGCAGACCGTCGGGCCGTTCTTCCGCATCGGGCTGTCGACCACGATTGGCGCGCACGTCGTCGGCGAGGGAACGCCGGGAGCTGTGCGAATCTCCGGGCAGGTCTTCGATGGCATCGGGGAACCGGTGCCGGACGCATTGATCGAGACCTGGCAGGCCGAGGGTGCCGGGCGCTGCGCCACCGATGACGAGGGGCACTTTGCCATCGTCACCTGCAAGCCGGCACGTAACGGCCTCGACGGCTCCATGACCGACGCGCCCCATCTCGATGTCTCGGTTTTCGCGCGCGGACTGCTGACGCGTCTGGTGACGCGCATGTACTTCCCCGATGAAGGCGCGGCGAATGACGCGGACCCGGTGCTCCAGGCGCTCAGCCCCGCTGAGCGCTCGACGTTGCTGGCGTCGAGCGAGGACGTAGGTCTGCGGTTCGACATCCACCTCCAGGGCGCGGGTGAGACAGTCTTCTTCGACCGCTGAGGGGCTCGTCGATCCGCTCTTCGGCAGCGCTCGGGTCGACGCGGCCATCAGTGACGCGGCGTGGCTGCAGGCCATGCTCGACTTCGAGGCGGCGCTGGCGCAGGCGGAGGCCGATGCGGGCCTCATCCCAGCGTCCGCCGCGCTCGAGATCGAGGCGGCGTGCCGCGCCGAACTGTTTGACGCGGCTGACATCGGACGGCGCTCGGTCGCCGCAGGCAACCCCGCGGCGCCGCTGGTGCTTGCGTTGACGGATGCCGTCTCTGCGGAGGCGCAGCAGTATGTTCACGCCGGCGCCACCAGCCAGGATGTCATCGACACCTCGCTCGCGTTGATGGCGATGCGCGCCATCGATGTGATCCTCGACGACCTGTCGACGGTTGGAGCGTCGTGCGCCACCCTCGCGGAGACACACGAGCGCACGCTGATGACGGCGCGAACGCTGTTGCAGCCGGCGACACCCACCACGTTCGGCTTCAAAGCTGCGGGTTGGCTGGTGAGCGTGGACGAGGCGTGTGCGCTGCTCAGGCGCGTGCGCTTCGAGCGGCTGGCGGTGCAGCTCGGGGGCGCCTCTGGAACGCTCGCGTCGCTGGAGGGTGCGGGC
>JBAPOS010000018.1:0-2780 GCA_049279755.1 Candidatus Dormiibacterota bacterium
GGCGGTCGCCACCGCCTTCGGGGGACTCCTCATGGTGTAGCCCGAGGCGGCGGCCTGGGCAACCGTCGGCGGCCTTGGCGCCCTCGCCCTGAGCCGCACCATGTCAGTGGGGTCGCTGACCGCCGCGGGGACGGCGACGTTGGGCGCCGGGCTCGAGAGCAGCCGCCGCCACGACGCGGTGCCCTTTGTCTTCACCGCGCTCGCGTCGACGCTCGTGATCGTTCGCCATTCCGCGAACATCCGGCGCATCGCTCGTGGCGAGGAGCCGCAACTGTCGACCCGTCTGTGGAGCAGTCGTCACTGACTCATCGGCGGGCGCCGGCCGAGCCGTCCGTATGATCGAGGCGTGAAGGGCGCTTCCGTTTCGAATGCGCATGCTCCTGTCGAGGGCGCGGTGGACCGGGTGGGCGCGGTCGCTCGTGCGCTGACCAGCACCACCGGCGGTGTCGCGGAGCTGCAGCGCGAGGTCGTGTGCACCGCTGCGTCGATCGCCGGCACGGGAGCGCTGGCAGCGATGACACTGCGCGACGGTGAGGACGTGGCGGTCGTCGTCGATCCCCACATCTCGGGACCCGACGCGTTCGCCGAATGGGACCTCGTGGCCGAGGTCGGCGCCGGACAGCGCGTCAGGCGCATGGTCCCAGATCGCGGATCGTTGCTGGTTCTGCCGATGTGGTATCGGGACGCCGTGGTGGGCGCGCTCGCCGTGCTCTCACCGCCAGGCGTCGCGGCGCTCGATGCAGATGCCGAAGGTGTTTTAGCCATACTTGCCAACAACGCGGCCATCGCCATGGAGAATGCGCGCCTGTACGAGTCGGAGCGGGAGTCGGCGCGCCGTCTGCGCGAGCTCGACACGCTGAAGACGGATTTCCTTGCGACGGTGCAGCACGAGCTGCGCACCCCGCTGACGGCGATCCTGGGACTGAGCGACCTGATCGAGATGTGCTGGGAGGTGTGGGAGGATTCCCCGAAGCTCGACGCGCTGCGTGACATACAGGTGGCCGCCAGGAACCTCGATGGCATCGTCGAGACGATCATCGACTTCTCGGTCGGCGACGGTGAGGAGTTGACCCTGGCGCTGGCGGATGTGCCGCTGGCAGCGGCCGTCCGCACGGCTATCAACGTGATCGGCGAGCGCTACAAGGGTGGGCTGCCGATTCCGGCGGAGGTCGAGGTGGACTCGACCGTCACCCTGCTGGCCGATCCCGACCGGCTGGGGCAGGTGCTTCGGGCGCTTATCGACAACGCGGTGAAGTTCAGCGACGGCCGCGGGATGGTGCTGATCCGCGCCAGGCGAGCGGACCCGGGCACAGTCGTCATCGAGGTCGCCGACGAGGGCATCGGCATCCCCGCCGACGATGTTCCCCGGATCTTCGAGCGCTTCTTCCAGGTCGACAACACCGCGACGCGCCGTTTCGGGGGCACCGGTATGGGGCTCGCCCTCGTCAAACGCGTCGTGCAGGCGCATGCCGCCACAGTCGAGGTCGAGACGCGAGTGGGGTCGGGGACGCGAGTCGTCCTGCGCTGGCCAGAACGCACCCCGGCGCCCGAGGCTGCCGCGGACGAGGACCCGATCGCGTCGCCGGTGCCGGTACAATGAGGCCGGTCGCGCTAGGCGGGGCGTTAGCGGTGCCCTGTACCCGCAATCCGCTATAGCGGGGCTGAATTCCCCACCGAGGGGGCGCGTCATTGGGTCTGCTCCGGACGCGCCGGCGTTGACGACTGGGTCCCGCGCAGCTCGGGCCCGTGAACCCCGTCAGGTCCGGAAGGAAGCAGCGGTAAGCGGTCCCCCGGGGGTGCCGTGGGGACACCTGGTCTGAGCCGGTCGTACGGGTGAGCGCCGGTGGCGTGCCGACGACGTGGGGTGCGCGACTACCTCCGTTTCACCGGCGGACCGCCGTCACGGGCGACCCGCCGGCATTGCGACAATGCCGCCTGCTTCGGGAGACCATCGTGGAGGAGTCGCGCGCCTTGGACCGCTGCTTGACCGCCGTGTGGTGGGGTGCCCCGTCGTGAGCCTCGCGCTCTATCGCAGGTATCGCCCGCAGCGCTTCGCGGACCTGGTGGGCCAGGAGGTAGTTGCGCGCACCCTGGTCAACGAGGTGCGTTCAGGCGAGCTGGCACACGCGTACCTTTTCACAGGGGTCAGGGGCACCGGCAAGACGTCGACCGCTCGGATTCTCGCTCGGGCCGTGAACTGTGAGGCCCCCGTTGACGGAGAGCCCGACAACATGTGCCCGCCGTGCCTTGAGATCCTCAGCGGAGCGTCTGTCGACGTACTCGAGATCGATGCCGCGAGCAACCGCAGCATCGACGACATGCGCGAGCTTCGCGAGCGCGTGGGCTATCTGCCCGCCTCCCTGCGTCGCAAGGTCTACATCATCGACGAGGCGCACATGCTCACCACCGATGCGTGGAATGCGTTCCTCAAAACACTCGAGGAGCCTCCGCCACACGTTCTCTTCGTGCTGGCCACCACCGAGCCGCACAAGGTTCCCGAGACGATCCGGTCGAGGGTGCAGCGCTTCGACTTCCGGCGAGTCCCAGTTCCGGCAATCGAGCAACTCCTGGCCGACGTGGCGCGCAAGGAAGACGACGCGGTCGACGCCGACGCGCTGGCGCTGCTCGCAACGGCGGCGCAGGGCAGCCTGCGCGACGCGCTGGTCCTGCTCGAGCAGGCGCTCGGTGCGGGAGAGCGGCCGGTCACGGTTGCCGTCGCCCGGCGGTCGCTGGGGCTCACCGACCCGTCGACGCTGCACTCGCTGGTAACATCGCTCGCC
>JBAPOS010000019.1:0-6663 GCA_049279755.1 Candidatus Dormiibacterota bacterium
GCTCTGCCCTGGGTCATACTGCGCAGGTCGGTTGAATAACCGAACATCGCCGACAGGGGCACCTCGGCGTGCACGATGTGCGAGGTGGCGCGGCCTTCCATGCCGAGGATCTGGCCGCGGCGTCCCGAGAGATCGCCCATCACGTCGCCCATGAACTCCTCTGGCATGAACACGTCCACACGCATGATCGGTTCGAGCAGCACGGGTTTCGCCTTGCGAACGCCGTCTTTGAAACCCATCGAGCCGGCGATGGAGAAGGCCTGTTCCGACGAGTCGACGTCGTGGTACGAGCCATCGACGAGGGTCACCTTGACGTCGACGACCGGGTAGCCTGCGAGCACGCCGTTGCTGAGCGAGTCGGCAATCCCGCGGCCCGTCGGCGCGATGTACTCCCGAGGGATCGAGCCCCCGGTGATCTTGCTGACGAACTCGAATCCCTTGCCCGGATTGGGCTCGATCTCGAGCTCGACATGGCCGTACTGGCCGTGGCCACCGGACTGGCGGACGAAACGACCCGTGCCGTGGGCCTTCGCGGTGACCGTCTCGCGGTACGACACCTGGGGTTTGCCGACGGTGGCGTCGACCTTGAATTCGCGAAGCATGCGGTCGACGATGATCTCGAGGTGCAGCTCACCCATCCCTGAGATGACCGTCTGTCCGGTCTCCTCATCGGTGCGAACCCGGAAGGTGGGGTCTTCCTCGGCGAGCTTCTGGAGAGCGATCCCCATCTTGTCCTGCTCGGCCTTGGTCTTCGGTTCCACCGCGACCGAGATCACCGGCTCCGGGAAGGTGATCTGCTCGAGGACGATCGGATACTTCTCGTCGCAGAGCGTGTCACCCGTGGTGGTCTTGCGCAGGCCTATCGCCGCCGCGATGTCGCCCGCGCGGACCTCCTCGATCTCCTCGCGATGGTTCGCGTGCATCTGGAGCAGGCGCCCGACGCGCTCGCGCTCGCCTTTGGTGGCGTTGTAGACGTACGAGCCGCTGCGCAGCACACCGCTGTAGACGCGGAAGAAGGTCAGCTTGCCGACGAACGGGTCGGTCGCGATCTTGAACGCGAGCGCCGCAAACGGCTCGCTGTCGCTGGCGTTGCGGATCGCGGCGGCCTCACCTTCCACTGCCGCACCCTCGACCGACGGCCGGTCGAGCGGTGACGGTAGGAAGTCGACGACCGCGTCGAGCATCGGCTGCACGCCCTTGTTCTTGAGCGCCGAGCCGCAGAGGACCGGGACGAGCTTGGTGCCGACGGTACCGGCACGAAGGCCGCGAATGATCTCGGCGGTCGTCAGGGTCTCGCCATCGAGGTACTTGACCATCAGCTCGTCGTCGGACTCGGCGACGGCCTCGAGCAGGTCGTGCCTGTATTGCGCGACGAGCTCACGCATCGACTCCGGGATCTCCGAGCGCCTCAGGCTGGTGCCGAGGTCGTCGGTGTACACGATCGCCTCCTCGGTGACGAGGTCGACCATCCCCCTGAACTCGGCCTCAGCGCCGATGGGGAGCTGGATGGGCACCGCGTGCGCGCCGAGACGGTCCTTGATGGAGGTCACCGACGCGTAGAAGTTCGCTCCAATCCGGTCCATCTTGTTGATGAAGCAGATGCGCGGCACCTCGTAGCGATCGGCCTGACGCCAGACAGTCTCGGACTGGGGCTCCACCCCCGCCACGGCATCGAAGACCGCCACGGCGCCGTCGAGGACACGGAGGCTCCGCTCCACCTCGACCGTGAAGTCCACGTGCCCGGGCGTATCGATAATGTTGATTCGGTGGCCGCGCCACTCGGCAGCCGTCGCCGCCGAGGTGATCGTGATCCCGCGCTCCTGCTCCTGGACCATCCAGTCCATGGTCGCGGCGCCCTCGTGTACCTCGCCCATCTTGTGGATGCGGCCCGTGTAGAAGAGGACGCGCTCGGTCGTCGTGGTCTTGCCCGCGTCGATGTGGGCCATGATCCCGATGTTCCGGGTCTTCTCGAGGGGGAACGCGCGCGCCGCCACTGCAACCGCCATGTCAGTACCGGAAGTGCGTGAAGGCCTTGTTCGACTCGGCCATCTTGTGGGTGTCTTCCTTCCGCTTGATCGACGCGCCGACACCGTTGGCAGCGTCCATCAGCTCGCCGGCGAGCTTTTCCGACATGCTCTTGCCGCCGCGACCCCGCGCGTAGCGGATGATCCAGCGACGGGCGAGCGCCTGGCGCCGATCGTGGCGGATCTCCACAGGCACCTGGTATGTGGCGCCCCCAACCCGCTTCGGCTTGACCTCGAGAATCGGCGTGACGTTGCGGATCGCCTGGTCGAAGACATCGAGGGGCTCCTTGCGCGAGGAGCGCCTGATCTTCTCAAACGAGTCGTAGACGATCTTCTCGGCGATGCTCTTCTTGCCGGCGAGCATGATGCAGTTCACGAATTTCGCCAGTCCGACGCTCCCGTAGATCGGGTCGGGCAGGA
Organism: Candidatus Dormiibacterota bacterium; assembly: GCA_049279755.1. Lineage (GTDB taxonomy): Bacteria > Chloroflexota > Dormibacteria > Aeolococcales > Aeolococcaceae > Palsa-851. The sequence goes on from JBAPOS010000019.1 coordinate 2,445, forward strand.
TGACGCGTTTCTGAATGCGCGCGCGGCGTGGCATAGGCCCTCAGCTCGCCTTTTTCTCGCGCTTGGCGCCGTACTTGCTGCGGCCCTGTTTGCGATTCTTGGTGCCGGCGGCATCGAGCGTTCCGCGAATGACGTGGTAGCGAACGCCGGGGAGGTCGCGGACGCGACCGCCACGAATGAGCACGACCGAGTGCTCCTGGAGGTTGTGGCCGATGCCGGGGATGTAGGCGGTGACCTCGACCTTGGTGGTCAGCCGGACACGGGCCACCTTGCGAAGCGCCGAGTTGGGCTTCTTAGGCGTGGTCGTGTATACGCGGACGCAGACTCCGCGACGCTGGGGACATCCCCGAAGCGCCCGGGCCTTCGTCTTGTGCGTCGGCTTGGTTCGGCCCTTGCGGACCAGCTGCTGAAAGGTAGGCACGACCGTCCGTTTAATGAGAATTGCGCTCTGCCACGAAACAGCGCGCGCGAATACGAGGAAAGCTCGTGGAGCGAAGCGAAAGCCTATCAGAGGTTGAGTTCACACGTCAAACCGCGGCCACGGCTCCCTAGCCGTTCCACTGATCGCGCTCGCGGCAAGCGGGCTGCGCCTGCTACGCTGTCGCCCTTCCAGGAGACGACACGCCGTCGTCCGTTCGCCGAAGACCGCAGGCGCGGGCCGCGTCCCGCTCAATCTCCTGCGCAGGTGGGCAAGGCTGCCGGATCGCGCCAAGCGGGCGCCGCCGGGGCCGTGATCCCGCCTTCGGCGGAGGCGCGGCATCGACGGAGGCAGCAATGGCAGCAAGCAGTACCGGCAAGGCCGAGGTGACGAGGGCAGGTTCGCGCAAGATCGCGTCCGTGACCCAGCTGACCGAGATGCTCTCGCGGGCCACCTCGGCGGTCGTCACCGATTACCGGGGGCTGACCGTCCGGCAGCTCGAGGACCTGCGTGGACGCCTCCGGGCGGAGGGGATCGACTACATCGTTGTCAAGAACACGCTGGCTAGGCGCGCGGCGGTGGATGCCGGCTCTGCCGGCTTCGCAGACGTCCTGACCGGGCCCGTCGGCCTCGCCATCGGGTACGGCGACCTCTCGGCCCCGGCTCGGATCCTGTTCGACCATTTCCGCAGCACGCGGACGCTGCCGCTCGTCGCCGGGCTTGCCGAGGGGCAGGTTCTGGACGGGAACGACGTGCGGACCCTGGCCGAGCTGCCCTCCCGCGAGGTGCTCCTCAGCCGCCTCGCGGCGGCCTTGCTCGGGCCACTCTCCACCCTCGCGGCAGCCCTCGATGCGCCCCTTTCCACGCTCGCGGCGACCCTCGAGGCCTACCGCGACAAGCTCGCCGCGTAGCCGGCGCCACCAGATCAGTTTCGAGAGTCATTAAGGAGAACCCGATGGCCACCAAGTCACTCACCCCCGAGGAGTTCGTCGACGCGCTGGAGACCTGGACCGTCCTCGACGTGGTCAACGCCGTGAAACTCATGGAGGACAAGCTCGGCATCAAGGCCGCCGCCCCGGTCGCCGCAGCCGCCGCGCCCTCCGCGGCAGCCGACGCTCCCGTCGAGGAGCAGACGGAGTTCGCGGTCGTCCTCACCCACCCGGGCGACGCCAAGATCAACGTCATCAAGGCCGTTCGCGAGATCACCGGACTCGGCCTGAAGGAGGCTAAGGACCTCGTCGACGCGGCCCCCAAGGCGGTGCGCGAGGGAGTTGCGAGGGCAGAGGCCGATAGCGCCAAGGCGAAGCTCGAGGAGGCAGGAGCCACAGTCGAGATCAAGTAGGCAGGTTCGAGACGACTCAGGCGAGGCGATCCGGAACGGGCCGGACGTCTCAAAGCCGTCGAGTCCGATACAATCAGGTAGCCGTTTCGAGCTCGCGCTAAAGCGCGTCAATTGGCTCGGACGTGCAGGGAAGGCCGTTCTGCGCGAGTTTTTGCTACGATACGGGATTGTGCCCGTCGCCGCGCGTGCCCGCGCGCATTCCTTCTCGGGGGAACTCTAGCATATGGTGCTTTCTCTTTCCACTACTGCCGCCCGCAAGTCGTACGGCCAGATTGCAGACAAGCTTGAGGTTGGCAACCTAATCCAGACCCAGCTTGATTCGTTTGAGTGGTTCAAGAGAGAAGGTCTCCGGGAGTTGTTCAACGAGATCAACCCGATCACGGACTACACCGGAAAGAACTACGAGCTGCGCTTTCTCGACTATGAATTTGGGGAGCCCAAATACGACGAAGAGGACTGCCGTCAGCGGGATATGACCTTCTCCGCCCCACTTCGGATCCAAACCCGTCTGCACATCAAGACCGGCGAGAACGCCGGTGAGATCAAGGAAGCCGAGGTCTTCATGGGCGACTTCGCGATGATGACCGGCGAGGGGACGTTCATCGTCAACGGGACCGAGCGCGTGGTCGTCTCACAGCTCGTCCGCTCCCCTGGCGTCTACTTCACCGCCGCGGAGGATCGCACCACCGGCCGCCTGCTCTATGCGGCCAAGCTGATCCCCAACCGGGGCGCCTGGCTCGAGGTCGAGACGTCGAGCAAGGACGTCCTCACCGTCAAGATCGATCGCAAGCGCAAGGTCCCGGTCACCACGCTCGTGCGCGCCATCGGCTACGCGAGCAACGACGACATCCGCGCCTTCTTCGCGGACGTCGACGAGGATCCGGAGCACCAGTACATCGCCGCAACCCTCGAGAAGGACGGCAGCACGAGCGTCGAGGAGGCGCTGGTCGAGCTGTACCGCAAGATCCGCCCGGGCGATCCGCCCACAGTCGAGAACGCGCGCAACCTGCTCAACTCGCTGTTCTTCAACGCACGCCGCTTCGATCTCTCCAAGGTCGGCCGCTTCAAGCTCGACAAGAACCTCGGGATCAGTGAGGAAGAGGCGCGCGAGCGCGCGTGGGACAAGGATCGCCGTGTCCTCGACAACCAGGACTTCGTGTCGATCATCCGCAAGGTCATCCAGCTCAACAACGGCCATGGCGAGGCGGACGACATCGACCACCTCGGCAACCGCCGCGTCCGCGCCGTCGGTGAGCTGCTCCAGAACCAGTTCCGGATGGGACTGATCCGCATGGAGCGAATCATCAAGGAGCGCATGACCATCAGCGACTCCGGGACGATCACGTCCGCGAGCCTGATCAATGCACGGCCGGTGGTTGCCGCGATCAAGGAGTTCTTCGGGTCCAGCCAGCTGTCGCAGTTCATGGACCAGACCAACCCGCTTGCGGAGCTGACTCACAAGCGTCGCCTGTCGGCACTCGGACCCGGCGGACTTTCGCGCGAACGCGCGGGGTTCGACGTGCGCGACGTGCACCAGAGCCACTACGGCCGTATCTGTCCGATCGAGACGCCGGAAGGCCCGAACATCGGACTGATCGGCTCGCTCGCGACCTTCGCACGCGTGAATGAGTTCGGCTTCATCGAGACGCCGTTCCGCCGCGTGTACAAGGACGAGAAGGGCACGCCCTGGGTCAGCGACGAGATCGTCTTCCTGTCCGCCGACGAGGAGGACAAGTACACGGTCGCGCAGGCCAACGCGCCCGTCGACGAACAGGGGCACTTCGCGGTGGCCCATGTCGCCTGCCGCACACGTCACACGTTCAAGGACCTGCCCATCGGAGTCGTCGACTACATGGACGTCTCACCGAAGCAGATCGTCAGCGTGGCCACGGCGTTGATCCCGTTCCTCGAGCACGACGACGCAAACCGCGCGCTCATGGGATCGAACATGCAGAAGCAGGCGGTGCCGCTGCTGGTCACCGAGTCGCCGATCGTCGGCACCGGCATGGAGAGCCACGCCGCGCGCAACTCCGGCGAGATGGTGCTGGCAGGCAAGGCCGGAACCGTGGTCGGGGTCGCGTGGCCGGAGCCCGCCGACAACGACCGCTCGGTCGAGAAGATTCGCAGCGGGCAGGACAGCGGCATCGGCATCCTGGTGCGTCCCGACGATGGTGGTCCCGACCAGTGGTACGGGGTCCACAAGTTCGTGCGCAGCAACCAGGGGACGTGCCTGTCGCAGCGCATAACCGTCTTCAGCGGCACCCACGTCGCCGCCGGTGACGTGCTTGCCGACGGTCCGTCGACCGATGGGGGCGAGCTCGCGCTCGGCAGGAACATGCTGGTCGCGTTCATGCCCTGGGAGGGCTACAACTTCGAGGACGCGATCCTCATCAGCGAATCGGTCGTCCGCGAAGACACCTACACCTCGATCCACATCGAGGAGTTCGAGATCGAAGCCC
>JBAPOS010000020.1:0-32134 GCA_049279755.1 Candidatus Dormiibacterota bacterium
GATAATACATCGCATGAAGTATTTTTGCCAGCTCAGAGCGACCCGCGTGGCTCTGCCAGGATCTTGTATAAGTCGCGGGTTGAAACAGGCGGTTCCGGCGACGGGATCGAGGAGCTGGTGCGGAGGCACAGACCATGGGAAGCCCGATCGTTCACTTCGAGCTCATCGGAAAAGACGCCGCGCAGCTCAAGGACTTCTACACGCAGCTGTTCGACTGGCAGATCGGTGATCTGATGCCAGACACGGGCAACTACGGCCTCATCGACGGGGCATCGAGCGGCCTCGCCGGCGGAGTCGGACAGTCCGACGACGGCAAGCCGCGCACCTCTGTGTATGCGCAGGTGCCCGACCCACAAGCGACGCTCGACAAGGCGGTCGCGCTCGGAGCAAGCGTGCTGATGCCCCCGACGGAGGTCGTTCCTGGCACCACGATCGCGATGTTCTCCGACCCCGCCGGGAACATCTTCGGCCTGACGAAAGGCTGACCCATCGCGACACGCTGATGGGGCGGAAGGCGCGTCGTCTCCGCGCGTTCTCGGTCACGTCAAGATGGGACGCGCCGTGATCCAGCATCCCTCCGCGAGCTTTGCCTTTACCGCTCGCTGCCGCATCGTGAACCGGCCTGGAATGCTCGGCCAGCTGACCTCGGCCATCGGGAGCCTCGGCGGTGACATACGCGCGGTCGACATCGTTCGAGTCGAGGGCAAGGGGATCGTTCGGGACATCACCGTGCTCGCCGCTGACGCCGACCACGCGCAGAAGCTGATCCAGCGAATGGCGGCGGTCCCCGGCGTGGAGGTGCTCGAGTACTCGGATCGCACGTTCCTGGCTCATCTCGGCGGCAAGATCGAGGTCACTCCTCGCCTCCCGATCCGAACGCGCGATGACCTCTCGATGGTGTACACGCCCGGCGTCGCGAGGATCTGCCTGGCCATCGCCGAGGATCCGCGCCGGGTGCGGAACCTCACGATCAAACGCAACGCGGTCGCCATCGTCACCGATGGGAGCGCGGTGCTCGGCCTCGGTAACATCGGACCGGACGCGGCAATTCCGGTGATGGAGGGCAAGTCCATGCTCTTCAAGGAGTTCGGCAGCGTCGACGCCTTCCCGATCTGTCTCGCCACCCAGGATGTTGATGAAATCGTTCAAACCGTCGTGCGCATCGCGCCGATCTTTGGAGGCATCAACCTCGAGGACATCGCCGCTCCGCGATGCTTTGAGATAGAGCGACGTCTCACCGAGCTGCTCGACATCCCCGTGTTCCACGACGACCAGCACGGGACTGCAATCGTCGTCACCGCGGCGCTCCTCAACGCCCTCGAGATCGTCGGCAAACAGCTCGAGGACGTGAAGGTCGTCTGCCTCGGCGTCGGCGCGGCCGGAACCTCTGTGTCCCGGCTGCTGATCGCGGCCGGTGTGGGGAACATCATCGGCGTCGACCGCGCCGGGATCCTGACCGAGGGTGACGCCGACCTGAGCCCCGACCAGGCCGCCTACGCCGCCGCGACCAATCGAAACCATGTGACCGGTGGCTTGCGCGACGCGCTGACCGGTGCAGACGTCTTCATCGGCACCAGCGTCGGCGGAGCGGTCGATGCGGACCTCGTCCGCCGCATGGCGCCGAATCCCATTGTGTTCGCCCTGGCCAATCCCGAACCCGAGGTGCAACCCGAGGCGATCGCCGACGTGGCCGCGGTGATCGCAACCGGGCGCAGCGACTATCCGAATCAGATCAACAACGTCCTGTGCTTTCCCGGCTTCTTTCGCGGCCTGCTCGACAGCGGCACCGGGCAGATCACCGATGCCATGAAGCTGGCGGCCGCGCACGCCATTGCGGGCGTGGTCGGCGACGATCTCAACCCGGAGTACATCATCCCGTCGGTCTTCAACCGGGATGTCGCCCCGGCCGTCGCGGCCGCGGTCAGCCGCGAGGCGAGAACCAGCGGGCTGGCCCGCGAGGACACCGATCTGATCGATCCGCTTCACGTGACCGGAGCGGGCCGCGACCTGGCTCACTGAGCCCTGCGAGCCGGCGACTTTCCCACACCTTCACGACCCGCTCCTCTCTTGATGGGGCTGCGAACTCGCCAGTTATCCACAGCTCGCTGGGGAAAACTCCGCCCTGGCGCTAGGGAATTGGAACGGTCACGTCTCCGCTCTCGTTGAGCAGCTGCTGCCAGGTGTCGAACGACATGCAGAACCGGCCACCGACGCCGAAGGTCGGACCCCAGCTGTTCCAGAACCAGACAAGCTTGTTCGGGGCATCGATCTGGTCGGCAACGACCTCGTGTCCGCCTCTGACCGTTGCCCCCATGGCGATCACGACGAGCCCGTCGGCTGACGGCGTGTCGAAGCTCGTGTACCAGCCGATCCCGGTGATGACCGGCCGCAGCACCAGCGCGAGGAGCGCGTCCTCGAGGCTGAACGCATGCTGATATGAAGAGATCCAGCCCAGCTGAACGGCTGCCTTGCAAACCTCGAGACCACTGCCGCCGGGATCATTGGGAGGGTATGGGTCGCCTTCCAGCTTGGTCTCGAGCTCGTAGAGGGTGATGGCGTCGGTCTCGGTGCGCGGCGCGCCGCCCTTGAAGTCGGGGGCCGAGTTCAGCGCCCCGCAGAGCGCGTTCGCGGTGCACGAGCCGATGTCGCCCTGGTTGAGGGGCAGGCCCGTGGCGTTGTGCACCACGCTCATGATCGCCGCCGCGCCTTCGGCTGGAAAGTTGCGGGAGCGAGGGTCGTGGACGATGTGCCGTCCCAGCCGCTTCCCCGGCGTCACCAGCTCGGGAATCACCGATCGCACGACGTCACCGTTCACGGCAGGTCTCCTTCAGCATCCGGGCCTAGTGCGAGCTGCGGGGCGCAACCGTCCGGGGTCCATCTTCGGTCGGCCTTCGTTGGGTGTCAATTTGGGGAGCGCACGGCCGGTGATGCGAGACTTCTGCCCATGGACGTCGATCAGCACATCGAACGGATCCGCGATGACGGTGAGATGCTCGCGCGAGCTGCCGAGCTGGGGCCGCTCGACGCGCGAGTGCCGGGGTGCCCGGACTGGGATGTCGAGTTGCTGCTGCGTCACATCGGCGACGTGCACCGCTGGGCGGCGACGATCGTCCGGGAGCGGACTCCAGAACGGCTGCAGCGCGATTTCGAAGGGCCTGCCGGCCGCGACGAGCTCCTGGCGTGGTACCGAGAGGGCTGCACCGCGCTGATCGATACGCTGCACGCGGGTTCGCCCGAGGATACCTTCTGGTTCTGGGGACCGGCGCCAAACGCGCTCACGTTCTGGGCGCGTCGTCAGGCGAATGAGACGGCGGTGCACCGGTGCGACGCAGAGTCTGCCCGCGGCCAGATGACGCCGCTGACCACCGTCGATGCGCTCGACGCCCTTGATGAATGGTTCGCTCTGGCGGTGCGGCGAGCCAGGGCGCCGGAGGGAGGCGGCCGCATCCTCCGGCTCGTGGCCACGGACGCCGACGCAAACTGGAATCTGATCCTCGGTGATCGGGTCGAGGTCACCAGTGATCGAGGGAGAGGCCACTGCGAGCTGCGCGGAACGGCATCGGACCTGTTCCTCTGGTCGATGAACCGGCGCGGTACCAAGGGCATCACCGTTTCCGGCGACGACATGCTCCTGCGGGTTTGGGCCGACAATGTCCGATTCTGAACGCGCTGTTCTCAGGCGAGTTTGAGGGGGTGATACGGAGGTCGGTATCTGTGTACGATCCGGCGGTCACGTGCCGAGCGTGGACCGCCAGACCGCGAGGGCGCGACCGGTCAGCCGCTCTCAGCGGTCCGTTCGGCGACTGCCTGGATCTCCTCGAGCCCGTAGAGGAAATGCGCGCGCCGGACCTCGTCCAGGGCGGCTTCATTGACGTCGTTCCTTGTGGCCGGCGCAGTCTCGGCGCCCGCGGCCGCCGGTCGCGCCACCAGGCGCGTGTCGGCGTCATCGATGCCGCCGCCAACCGGGATGTAGCCCAGATCCTTGGTCTCGGCCGCCTGCATCATCCAGCGGGCGACGGCGGCGCTGATCGGCGACAGCACCTCCTGGTCGAGCCAGCGCATATCCGCCTCGGTCGGCGCGCTCAACGCACGATTGAACGGCGGAGGGACGACGTTCACGTCGTGCCCGTTCACGCTGATGTGAATCTCGGTCGGACGGTCCTCATCGGAGCTGATCGAGACGCGAATGGTCACGCTCGTCGGCGAGAGCGTCTTCCACTGCTTCTCCCAGACGCGGGTGTGAGACACCGGATTGAACCGCCGTCGCACCGGCTCAGCCACGAGCATCTCGCCGTTCAGGGCGCAGAAGACGTTGAGGGTCGCGATGACCTCATCAGCCGCCGCGGAGGAGATCCATTGCAGCACCGGCACCGTGCGACTGTCGACATCGGGGTGTGACGCCGCACCGAACTCCCATTCGAGTGCCTGCATGGCATGGGCGTGCAGCGCGCAGTAAATCTTGCCGTCGACCACGCTCCGGTCCGCAGGGCACCACGCCGTTTTGCAACGGCGCCCGCGGCGGTCGACATAGCTGCAGGGCATGCCGGCCAGCGACGAACAGCGCAACGCCGAGCACGGCTGATTGCCGGCCACGGTCTCCGGGCGGCGCGTGGTGTCGTTCCGGCCGTCCGTCGGGCGCTCCTCGGCCGTCCCTGCTCGCCACCTCAGCATTTCTTGACCTGCAATTGATCGAGCGGCTTGCTCGGTGTCGAATCATGCTAAGTGGCGCCTGACGTCTCGTGTGGTGAGCGTGTAACGAACTGCTCTCCGCGCCCGCCCTCGCGGTCAGCTCTCCCGAGATGACCGCCGTTTCTCGGTGAGCTTGCGAATGCGCTGCATCTCCGCGGACGGCTCGCGGTGGGGCGGACGCTCCGGAGGTTGCAATCGCGGGGGGAGATTTCTGCGCGGTCCGGCCCAGAGCGCAGGTGGCGCGTTCACCGCGTCGGCGATGCCGTAGGCGATCGCCTCGTAGTTGACGCGCCAACCGCGGAAATGGATCCACGAGTCGGCGGCGCTCCGCTGCATCGTCCAACCGACGTGCTCGAGGTGGTGGATCGCGTCCTGGAAGTTGTCTTCGGTGAGTTGAATCGGATCGCTGGGTTTTGGGTCCGGGTCGTAGGTGAGGCCGACCACGCTCGCGAGGTCCCGGAGGCACATGTATCCCATGCGCAGGAACGCGCGCGCCTCCGAGGGCGCCAGCAGCGGCTGGGTCGAGAGCTGCATCGCCGCCGCATCCATCACAGCCAGCAGTGCGATCACCCATGACCGGTACGGGTGCGGTGAGCGGAACCAGAGGAGGACCGGGTACGACGCGTGGGTCTCGGCCACGTCGGCGGCCCACTCCTCCCATCGCTGGTAGAGGCTCGCCAGGTTGTGGACATTATCGACCAATTCGCTGCGAGCGAGCAGTTCGGGTCCCCACGCCGGTGACCCCGCCCTACTGTCCAGCATGGTGACCAGCACCTCGCGGCGGTTGAACGCTCCATAGAGGACAGGGAGGTAGGCGATCTGCAGGGCCACTATGGTGAGTCCGGCCGCGGCCGCACAGAAGACGAGCAAACGAGGCGCGGCCCCCGCTTCAGCCGCGAACCCGAGGGTGAAGAGTGACGATCCACTCACCGTGATGGCATGAATCAGCCCACCCGTTCGCATGAACGGCCAGAGCAGCAGCGCGAATCCGATGAGCAGGGCCGCCAGCCAGATCATCAGGATGACGATCAGGTAGAGCGGCGCCTGGAGAGCGAGAAAGCGATCGCGCGCCTCGTACGTCTCGAATCGATGGGAGATGCGTGAGAAGGTCGTGATCATCCCTCTGCCCGCGTATTTCTGGATCCTCGAGGACCCGAGCCGCGGCAGCACCAGGGAGGTCACCACGCTCATCAGCGTCGAGAGAACGATGACCAGGCCGAGGGCGGCGGCGATCCACGTGACGACCGTCATCCCCGCATCATCGCTGAACACCGGGCGTCGCGAGCGACCACCGCCCGCGACGCCCGATCCGTTTACCTGCCGGCTACCACTCCACCCACTCGCCCGGGGCGGACTGCCAGACGGACGTGTCCGGGGCGCCGGCGAATGCAGCTCCGAAGTGGTCGAAACCGAGCGAGAGGTCGTAGTACTCGTTCATGCGGTCGGCATCCATCCAGAGGTCGACACCGATCACCTCCAGTCTCGGTGCTTCGCCGGGATTGGGGACACGCAGCCAGTTGCTGTGACTCACAATGCCATAGCTGCGCGCCGTGTTGATGGTCGTTGACGCGTATGCCGTGAAGGCACTCGCCGCCTCCTCGATGGAGGTCACCGCCACCTGCAGCAACCCGACGGCGCCGGTGGAGCGCCCGCGCGGAACCGGCAGAGCGAGGGCGCCGAATCCGTCGAGCCGTGACCACACAACACCGTCCCGGCTCGAGAAGAGCTGAGCAGCAGCTGCCTGCACCTGCGGATTGGCGAAGAACGTCCCGAGGCCTGACACGCTGTTCCAGAAATCGATGAACAGCAACTGGCCGTCGTTGTCCTTGCCGATCGGAGCGAAAACGTTGTGACTCAGGTCACCGAGAGAACGCGCGCCTGCCGCGCTCTGCGGCGCTCCCGCGGTCGAGTTGTGCATGGCGCGCGCGTCCTCCAGCACCGGGGATACCGTCGTTCCTCGAACCGTCAGCAGATACGTCGCGGCGCCGGCGTCGGCGGGATATGTGGTTTCGGTCATCGCCGTTCTCCTGTTGTGGGTGGATCTACCCAGACGACGAACGGCGCACATGGATATCGACAGGGTCCGCCACGCCGGACGGAGACCTCGTCTGGCGGTTCTCGGTACCCTATCGTTCGTCATGGATCGAGCCGCGCTACTCCTGCGATATCTGGAGGGCCCCGATCAGCTAGAGGCGGCCGCGCTCAGCCTCTCGGAGGCGGAGCTGGACTACCAGCCTCGAGACGGCGGGTGGTCACCTCGCGAAGTGGTCCACCACACCGCTGACAGTGAGCTCACCTCGGCCATCCGTCTGCGCAAGCTGCTGGCCGAGGTGAACGCGCAAATCCAGGGGTACGACGAGATGGAGTTCTCCCGCCGGCTCCACTATCGCGAGCGTCCGATCGAGCCGTCACTCGCGGCGGTACGCGGCGCCCGGGAGACGTCGATGTCGATTCTTGAGCTCCTGACGGAGGCTGACTGGAGCCGCGGCGGTACGCACTCTGACAGCGGGCCGTATTCCGTGGCGACATGGCTCGAGATCTACGCGGCGCATTGTCACGACCACGCGGGCCAGATCGCCCGCGCCGTGGAGGAAGCGAGGCGGCAGAGCACCGCGCCGGCGGCTGGGTAAACCGAGGCGGATTCGATGGCAACGGAGGTGCGAAGGTGGCCAAGGGAACTGGGACCAAAGAGGATCCCTGGCAGCTGACGACCCCGAGCGGGACGTCAACCTATGAGATGTACCGGGACGAGACCCCGGATCCGCCTGCGCTGGTCTGCACGGTTGGAACCACGCAACTCCGGTATCAACTGCGCTGCCTCGAGGACCTGCACCAGATGCTCAAACACCGTGGTGACTGGGTACCGCTGGGCAGCGCCGACGAACAGAAGCCCGCGGCGGAAGGAACCGTGGAGGCATGGGGCCGATCCCCCGACAATCCGGTTGGCGGCTGGTACGGACTCAAGAAGGGCTTGCGGGGTCGCTTTGGCATGTACGTCCCGCCGCTGATGGAAGCGCTCGGACTCGCCGAGGTGGAGCACAACCCGCGTAACAACCGGATGCGCGCGATCTAGCGCTGGTGCCGCGCCAGCAAGCCGCCTCGTGAGGGTCGGGCGAACTACCCGATCGCGGTGATGTAGGAGCCGACGAGCGTCGCCTTCTGCTGATCGACCCCGCCCTCGCGGCGGTCGCCGTGTCCGTCCTGGAAGTGCGCGAACGCCCCGGTCGAGGAGATCGGGTTGACCTCGTCGTCCCGATGGTCGTGGAACGATACGTGGACGAACGAGCCATCCTCGAGTCGCAGGACGATGTAGCTCACGTTGCCAGGCTTGTTCGCCTCCAACTCCGCGAATACGCCCTCTACTCGACGCTGGTTCTCGTCGGCGGCCTCGGCGGATTTCGTCGCGTAACGCGTCACCAATCGCTTGTGCATGTCAGCTCCTCATGTGCCTGTCGATACACTACGCGTATGGACTGGAAGATCGAACTCGTCGCAATACCCGTCACCGATGTCGACCGCTCCAAGGCGTTCTACGTCGACCAGGTCGGCTTCAACGCCGATCACGACTACCAGGTCACCGACACGCTCCGCTTCGTGCAGCTGACGCCGCCGGGTTCCGCCTGCTCGATCGTCATGGGTGTCGGAATTACCGACATGCCACCCGGATCGCAGCGAGGCGTCCAGGTCGTCGTGTCCGATGTCGCCTCGGCTCGAGAACAGCTCATCAGCCGTGGCGTCGCCGCCAGCGAGATCGATGTTCAGCCGTGGGGTTCGTTCGTGACCTTCAGCGACCCGGACGGCAACACCTGGGCATTGCAGCAACTCCCGCAGCGCGGCTAGGACCTGGGCCGCTACCGAGCCGGCTGGACCTTCGGACCGCCGATGGAGATCCCGAAGGCTTCTTTCAGCAGCAGCTTGACCATCTGTGGCTTCACGGCGACGGTCGCGACCGCAAGCGTCTTGCGCAGGTACTGATCGCTGCCGGCCTGCTCGAGAAGGCAGGCGGCGAGATCCGCCCTCGACGTGAAGCGTTCGCGCAGGAAGGCTTCGCCGACCCGATACTCGGTCACTGCGGGCGTCTCGAAGAGGCCCGAGGGACGCACGATCGTCCATTCCAGGTCGCTCGCCATCATGAGGCGCTCCATCCTCAGCAGGTCCGCGTACATCGTCTTGCCGATGACGTTGGTGATGAACGGCTTGAGAACCTTTTCGAACACGAAGCCACCGCCGGTGTCGTGGGACTTCGTCACCGGGTCGGTGACGCTCGAACTCACGCAGACCAGACGGTGGACATCGTGGTCGTGCATGGCCTGCACCATGTTCGCGACCGCCTTGGAATAGAGCGTGATCTCCTTGCGGCTGTACCCGGTGCCGAGGCACGAGAGGACCGCATCCTGGCCGGTCACTGCATGTTTCACCGCGGAGAGATCGAGCGCGTCGCCCTGCATCACGCGCAGCTGTTCGTGGTGGATCGGGAAGGCGCCCGCGTGACGTGTGAAGGCGGTGACCATGTGGCCGGCGGCGAGTGCCTGCTCGGTGAGAAGGCGTCCGGTCGGACCGTTGGCTCCGAAGATCGCGAGTTTCATGTCGGCCTCCTGGGTGGTGATATCATCAATCAGTTGATTGAGGCAACCTACCACGTCGTCCGGGGCGTGTCAATCAACTGATTGAGTGATAGGCTAGGACCATGGCGAAGCGGAGGAACGGGACGGACCCGCCGGCGCTCGATCGACGCCAGGAACTCGTCGGCGCCGCCTACCGGCAGATCGCGCGTCGTGGGTTCGAAGGGCTGCGCACTCGTGAGGTCGCTGCCGCGGCCGGGGTTAACGTCGCGACCCTGCACTACTACTTCCCAACCAAGGAAGCGCTGATCGGCGACGTCCTCAAGCACGCCATGCAGCGCTTCCGGTCGACGATGCCCGCGGGCGGATCACCGTCCGATCAACTACGCAACCACTTCGCGGGGATCCGGCGTCTGGTTCAGGAGGAGCCCGAGCTCTTTGCGGTCATGGGCGAGCTGGCACTGAGATCGGCACGTGACCCCGCCATCCGCGAGCTCTACCAGCAGACGACCGATATCTGGCAGGCCACGGTTCGCGGCTTGCTCGTCAAGGCCGCGCGAGATGGACTGCTCATCGGATCACGGAACCCCGACGCCCAGGCGTCACTGGTGGTGTCGGCGCTGACCGGCGCTTCCATGATTCCGCTCTCCCGGCCCGCGCGTTTGACCGAGACCATCACCGAACTCGAGCGATCCCTCGGACTCGATTCGACCTAGGTGAGCGGGCCCGCGACGTCATTACTCAAACGCGCGGGCGACAGCAAGGAACCCCGCAACGTCGCGCGGGGAGACGCCGGCCAGCGCCTCGCGCTCGACGCGTTGGAGCGCGTCCACGACGAGTCGCGCCGCCACGCCGCCACTCCGGGTCAGGCTGATGAGGAACGACCGCCGATCGACGCTGTTGAGGGCACGGCGAACGAGCCCGCGGGTCTCGAGCCGGTCGAGAATGCCACTGAGCGTCGACGGGTGGTGACCGAGCCCGCGCTGCAGCTCACCGACAGTGTGCTTGCCACCGTCGGCGAGCAGCGCAAGCACATGCCCTTCGCCCTGGGACACGCCGCCATCGGCGAGCAGCGACTCGAGACGCACCCCAGCTCTGTGGGTGGCGCGCTGTAGCTCGACCACGACAAGGGGCGCGAGGGCGTCAGCGAGCCGGCGAGCACCTCGCGACGGAGGAGAGGCGGTCATCGCCTCACGATACTACGTGATGGAATAGTTCGTATTGCAAGGTATCTTGACATCGGTTCAGCCCATGCGCTACGGTTTCGGAAAGTACGAATCCGTAATAAATCAGAGGACCGGTCATGTCCGACGAGGCGGTTGCTGAGATCCCGGCGCTGGTCATGCCCGACGAGGAGTTTCTCTCGACATTCGAACGCGGCGAGTTCACGGGGGATGCGTTTCCGCATCGGGCACATCTGCGCATGGCGTGGCTCTATGTCACGAAGTGTGGGCCCGATGCAGCCGCCCGTAAGGCGGCGGACGGCATCCGCAATCTCGCGCAGCGCCACGGGCGGCCCGCGCTGTATCACGACACCCTGACGCGCGCCTGGGTGTACCTGATGGCCGCCGGCGTGGTGCACTCCCGCTCGGCGACCTTCGCGGACTTCCTGCTGGTCAACCCTGAGTTCCTGGACAAGCGACTACTCCTGAAGCACTACTCACCCGAAGTGCTCGCGAGTGCTCGGGCGCGCGCCGCGTGGGTCGCTCCGGACCTCATCCCAATACCCGGCGCGCCGCCGTCGGCTGATGCGGTTCCCGATCCGGCGCCCGCTTCACCGGTGAGCGCCGCTCAATACCTCGAGGCGCTGCGATCTCTCCCCACGGCCGTTGCGGTCGTGTCGGCCGCTGACGGCGTGGAGGTTCATGGCCTGACCGCGAGCAGCGTTACGTCGCTGTCGATCGATCCGCCGCTGGTCCTTGTGTGCCTGCGTCAGGGATCTCGCATCCTCCCCATGCTCCGCGCGTCGCGTCACTTCGGTGTGTCGTATCTCAGCGAGCCCCAGCGCGAGCTGGCCTCGCACTTTGCAAGCGTGACCCGACCTCCCGGAGCGGCACAGTTTCACGGCATCCCACACCACGCGGGACGATTCGGCGTGCCCCTGCTCGATGAAGCGTCAGCCTTGCTCGAGTGTGAACTCTGGTGTGAGTACCCGGGCGGCGACCATACGATCATCTGCGGCCGCGTCTCGAGTGCATCCTCGCGCAGCGTCCATCCGCTGCTGATGTACGCGGGTCAGGTTCGCACGACAGACGAGTCAGGCTGAGCTCGGCGGAACGCCAGGGCCCAGACGGACGACTTTCTGGCTGCGCGGCCGCACCCTGTCATGCGGGGGCAATATGCCGCGCCACGTCCGCGAGAATGGGACTCCCCGGCGACTCCTGAACGCAACGCGCAAACAACCAGAGGAGGATCCGGTCCGGCTGGATATCCACCAGCTCGGCCATGCGCATGGCCAGCGCCCGCGGGTCGGCGTACAGCCGCTCCTCGCAATTCAGCATGTGCTGGAGGACGTCGTAGGTGGGGTCACCGACATAAGGCTTTGGATCGACGACCAACCATGGCTCGCGCTGCGCGGCGAGGACGTTCTCTGCGTGCAGGTCCGTGCACAGCAGGACTTCGCGGTCGGCGCTGGAGGGGAGGGCGCGGAAGAGCGCGATCCCGTCACGAGCCAGGGCGGGATCGAGTGTGACCGACGCCTCCTCGAAGTCGAACCAGTCAGCCCATTGATTGCACATGTCCTGCAAGGGGCGGAAGCCGTGACCTGGTGGGGGCCTCCGCCAGAGGCGGCGAAGCGACGCCGCGATGACGATGTCCTGCTCCGTCTCAGGGCGTTCCGCCAAGGCCGTCCCGGGCAGGCATCGCTCGAGGAGGAGGCCGGTTGTCTCCGGCAGCTCTTCGACGGCGAACAGGCGGACGGCCCCGTCGCCGTCCCACGCTCGCAACCCATCGGCTTCATGCAGGGATCCATCGTGGCGCCAGGCCACCTTGACGACCAGGTCGTCGCCGTCCGAACCGCGAGCTGGAGCGACCCATGCCGTGTGGCCGCCGGGCTGGTAGGGCTCCCCAATGGCGACGGACCAGCGCGCCTCCAACTCTAGGATGGTGGCAGGCAGTGTTTCTAGCCACTCCTCGCGGCGCTCCTCCTTGGCGGCCGCGGCGAGGCAGAGCGGGATTGGCAGTCGCGCGCTCATCTCGCATGTCTTTCGGTGGGCAGGGCTCGCCCAACCGCGGCCGCCACAGCTTCTTGACTCGGTACCCAGGTACAGGGTCTATGGTGGAAGGATGCGGAGCGCACAGGTGGCGGCAGAGGCCGGCGTGAACCTCCAGACGCTGCGCTATTACGAGCGTCGGGGCTTGCTGCCTGAACCTCCACGTCTCGAATCAGGATATCGGGCCTACCACCCGGATGCGGTGCGCACAGTGCGCTTCGTCAAAACGGCTCAGCGTCTCGGATTTGCGCTGGAGGAGATCGAGTCGCTCCTGGACCTCGCGGCCGGGGGTCCCGCCAACTGCGAGGCAGCCCAAGCTCTCGCTGCAGAGAAGGCGGCCGAGCTCGAACGCAGAATCCAGAACCTCGCAGCCATGCGGGACTCCCTGCTCCAGCTCGTCGCGACCTGCGAACGGCCAAAGGCACGACGCCACTGCCCGCTTCTGGACGCCATCGATCACGAGGCTGGACCTGGGAGTACTCGAGGTTGACGATACCTGGTGACAACCACCACCACACCCGCGCTCGCGCAGTCGTTCGCATCGAGCTACTCCATGTACCGGACTGTTCGCGGCTCGAGAGTGTTCGTGCTTTGATCCATCGCGCCTTCATCGCGAGCGGCATCGAAGGAACCATCGAAGAGGTCGTCGGGGACCATCCCTCTCCGACTGTGCTCGTCAATGGTGTCGATGTCACTGGCCGCTCCTATGAATCGGGAGCAGCGTGCCGCCTCGACCTGCCGACAGACGTGCAGCTTGGCGACGCGCTGACCAGCGCCGCCTTCAATGTTGCGAGCCCACCATGATCGGCCAGTCGAGCGAAAGCGATTCGAGGCGGTCCCGTCTGCCGCTCGTCTGCCCGCCACCCCGGCTGAGCGCAGACACGCGCGCCAAGCAGATGGCCGATCGATTGCTGCCGAAAGGCATCGCACAATGGGTCTATTTCGCGATCGTTGCCGCGGGGGTTGCCATTGCTCCGACGCTACCGCTCCGACCTGGGCTCGGTCTCGCGCTCGCCGCCACCGTCGCTGCCAGCTGGTGGTGTCTGGTCAACTTCTGGCGCTGCCGTGAGGCCCACTGCGTGGTAACTGGAGTGGGATGGGCAGCGCTCGCAACGCTCGAGGTCGTCGAGCTGTCGCTGGGCCGGAGCTTCCTCTTTGGAAGCGAAGGACTGTTCTTCATTGCGATCCTCATCCTCGCGCTTGCGTTTGAAGGTCTCTGGCGCGCGCGACACGGCACCTCCGCCTTGACGCGAGGAGCCGCGCGACGGTGAACATCAACGTCACTGAGAGTGCCGAGCCGGTAGGCTGCTTGCTCTCCGGCTCCGCGCTCGGGGAGCGAGAACGTGCATGGCGGATGCTGCTGAGACACTCACTGGTCGGTCGGCAGCGTGTCCCGGGCGGCGTTCGGCTGACCGTGCAACCCGGTTCAGCCCAAGCACTCCAGGAACTGGTAGCCCTCGAGCGCGAGTGCTGCCCATGGATCAAGTCCGAGCTGTCGGGTGACACGGCGACGTTGACCGCGGACGGCGCCGGAGAGCACGTGCTCCGCATGCTGTTCGCCTAGCGGCGATCGTCGATTGATCTGCGGCGATTCGGCGGACTGTTCGCGCGACGCCGATCGACGTAACCGCAGCGTCTGAATCAACGATCCAGCGCCATCTCCGCCTTGCTCGCTGCATCCTCGGCCGCGTTGGCGGCCCGCTCGGCGGCCGACGCCTCCTCGGCGGCGGCGTGGGCTTCGTCCGCAAGCCGTTCCGCCTGACCTCGCTTCGCATCAGCAGCGCTTCGTGCGCGTTTGGCAACCGCGCGCAGGCCGGCGGCATCGCGGTCTGCCTGGCGGCGCGCAATGAGATCCGGGTCGGTGGATGCGTGACCCAGGGTGGGCGACTCGTCCGCGTGCGACGACGCCCGGCGCATCGGCGCGAGGATGTGCGCAAGTTCCGCGGGGTCGTCATCGGACGCTTCCGCCGCCCCAAAGCCGGCCACGTCGAGGTCGCGGTCGAGCGTCCCCTTCCACAGCGCTACGCGTTGAGCAACACCTCCTGTGGCAGCCGCCTGGAGGGTGGCCCGGATGCGTCGTTCGGTCTCGTCACTGGGCGCGTGCCCGGCGCCCTCGAGCACCTCTGCAGCCGCCCGAGCCGCGGAGTCGACACCGTCGCGAAGCCGGCCGGACGCCGCCAGTAGATCCTCGCGGCGCTCGGATCCCGCAGCAACGTTCTGATGCACGTTGCGTGCATCGGCCCCGGCTGCCAGCAGCTCGGCAACCAGCGATGGGTTGCCGGCGGCGAGCTGGTCTATGGCCCACACGCCCACCGGAGGTTTGCGAAGCTTGGCGATGAGGGCGGCCGCGGCTGGATCGGTCGACCGGAGCTCTCGCACCAGTGAGCTGCGACGTGCGACGAAGTCCTCGAGGGGTCCGTGATAGAGGACGGCCAGATCCACGGTTCAGCTTCTGTTCACTCGTCGACGGGCTGCGCGTCCACCGGGCCGTCGAAGATGATGACGAACAGGCAGGAGTCATCGCCTTCGGGAGCGTGGGTCATCGCCTCTCCGGCCGGGAAGTGACAGTACGACCCCGGGCCGACAACCTGGTCGTTGACCTGGAGCCGACCTTCGAGCACCAGGATGGTGTGTGCGGCGGTGTGCCGGTGCAAGCGGGTCTTGAGACCGCGCGGGTAACGGATCAGATAGTGCTCGACGCCGGTGTCTGGGTCCTCATACAGAGTCTGCAATCCGATCTCGCGATCGTAGACGGCAGATCGAGCCACGCCCAACTCCACGGCTCTGAGATCTTCGACGACAACCGCTCGACCATATTCCACGCAGCGAACCTCCGAGACCAGTATCGCGCAGCGGTGTGGGGGCATTTCGCCGGCCGGTGTGAACCGTCGCCCAGCGCCTCCAGACCACCCACTTCGTACCGCGCGAGCCAGGTGTGCACCGTCTGCCTGCTCACGCGCCATTCTGCGGCCACCTCGGTGACCGTCTTGCCCTCGCCAATCACCGCGAGGACTGCCCTGTATCGCTGCTCCGCCACGCTCAGTTCCCTCATCTGAGGGAGTGTCAAGCGTCAACCGAAGTAGGTGTAAAGCATCAGCCGAAGCACTGTACAGCCTCAGCCGAATGCCTTTTG
Organism: Candidatus Dormiibacterota bacterium; assembly: GCA_049279755.1. GTDB lineage: Bacteria > Chloroflexota > Dormibacteria > Aeolococcales > Aeolococcaceae > Palsa-851. Next base: position 15,597 of record JBAPOS010000020.1, read on the forward strand.
ACAAGCATCAGCCGAAGGTACACAGCACATTGGCTGGGGAGGAAGGATTCGAACCTTCGGATGGCGGATCCAAAGTCCGCTGCCTTACCACTTGGCGACTCCCCAGTGGCACGTCGATCCTACCCGCGGACCGCCTCAGCGACCGGGTTCGGTCAGGTCTTTCATCCTGCGGGGACGCCGGCGGCATCACGCGCGACGGTGGCGGCCTGCCGCGACAACCAGTCACTGACGGCGTCCACGAACTCCAGCGGCACCTCGAGCATGGGCACGTGGCCGGCGCCCGCGAACTCGTGGTACTCCCAGTCGGGACGCAATGAGGCGATGTTCCGCGCAGAGGCGACCGGGACGAGTCGATCACGATCCCCCTGGAGGAGCAATGTCGGCGCGACCACCTCCTGCACCCATCGAAGGACCCTTCGCTTGAGCGCGAGTGTGGTCACCAGCGAGCGCGTTGCCGCATAGAAGGACTCGTGCCAGCTTGACTCGGCAAGCCGTTCGCTCTCCAGCGCGATGTGGGCTTCGACCACCGCCGGCTCGACACGCCCCGGATCCGCGCTCACCAGCCGCATGGTCTCGCGGACGAGGCTCTCAGGCCCGAGCACCGCGACGGCGCGGCTGAGCCGCCTGGCGCCCCATCGCGGCATGAGCGCCGTCGCGATGAAGGTCCGTGACACCTGATCGAACCGCGGGCGGAACTCTCCACCCGGCGCGGGCACCGCGGGGTCGACCAGCACGAGTGCGTCGACCAGGTTGGGATGCCGCGCCGCAACCCCGATTGCGAGCAGGCCGCCCATGGAATTGCCCACGAGGACGATCGGGTTGCGCGAGAGCCTCCCGATCGCGCGCGACAGCAGGTCGACGTTTGCGGCGATGGTCGATCGCCGGCCCGCAAGTGGCGACCGTCCGAACCCGGGGAGGTCGAGCGCATACACGTGGTGACGGGCAGCGAGCTGGGGGGCGACAGACATCCAGTTCAGATGTGCCCCGCCGAGCCCGTGCACGAGCAGCATCACCGGGCCATCGCCGCCGTAGTCGGCGACGTAGATCGGCCCGTCGATGTCGAGCATGGAGGGCTGCATTGCTCCCATCGTACGGACGCCATACCGAGGCCCGGCTCCGGCGAGCCCGTATACTCGCGAGTACATGGGTGACGGGCCCCACGCGGTGATCCTCGCCGCGGGGCAGGGCAAACGGATGCGCAGCGCTCTCCCCAAGGTGCTCCATCCGCTCGGCGGGCGCCCGCTCATTCTCTATGTCGTCGATGCCGTGCGCGCCGTCATCGAGAGTGCGCCGGTGGTCGTGATCGCCGCCGGAGACACGGCGATTCGCGACCTCCTCGGAGACGCCGCCACATGCGTGGAGCAGGCAACCGCCCTGGGCACCGGCGATGCGCTTCGCAGCGTCCCCGAGCCCCTTCGGACTTCAGCGCCTGTGCTCGTGCTCCACGGAGACTCGCCTCTGATCAGGGCTGAGACCCTTCAGCGGCTGCTCGCGGCACACGCGTCGAGCGCGCGTGCCTGCACGCTCCTGGTGGGGATACCGGCCGATCCGTCGGGCATGGGGCGAGTCGTGCGCGATGCTGCCGGTCATGTACTGCGCATCGTCGAGGAGGGCGATCTGCCCGCCGGCGAAGCGGTGCCGATGGAGTGCAACGCAGGGGTCTACGTGTTCGACGGAGCACAGCTCTGGGCGGCCCTTGACCGCCTCAGCACGGCGAACGCCCAGAGGGAGTACTACCTCACCGATGTCGTCGCGCTCCTGACGGGTCCGGTCGAGGCGGTGGTCGCGCCCGACCCCGACGAGGTCCTGGGGATCAACGACCGCCGCCACCTGGCGGCTGCCGAAGCCGTACTCCGGCGCCGGACCGTCGACGCGCTCATGCTTGCCGGGGTCACCGTCGAGGACCCGGCCACGACCTACGTCGACCCCGGGGTGATCGTGGGCACGGACAGCGTCATCCACGCCATGACGGCGCTGCGCGGTGCCACCAGGCTTGGCTCAGGCTGTGAGATCGGCCCGATGGCAATCCTCACCGACGTCCGCGGTGGCGATGGAGTGATCGTCGGGCCATCCCATCTCGAGCGATGCGAACTCGGCGACGGCGTCCTGGTGGGATCGTACTGCCGGGTCCGTCCGAATACCGTGCTCGCGTCCGGGGTAGAGTTGGGGACGCATGCCGAGGTCAAGAACAGCACCGTGGGCGCGGGAACTCGCATCAGCCACTTCTCCTGCGTCCTCGACAGCGACGTGGGTGAGGCGGTGAACATCGGTGCGGGGACCGTGACCTGCAACTACGACGGCAATGCAAAGCACCGCACCTCGATCGGGAACCGTGTGTTCGTCGGGACAAACTCGACCCTGGTGGCGCCGGTGCGTTTGGGCGACGGGTCCTATATCGGTGCCGGCTCGTTCGTCGACCAGGACGTGCCGGCCGGCGCCCTGGCGGTGGGCCGGAGCCGTCAGCGCAATGTCGAGGGATGGTCGGCCCGGCGGCCGTTGCGATCGTGACCGACTCCAATCCCTACGGCGAATTGCTGCTGCTCTCGGGAAGCGGCAATCCCGAGCTCAGCGAGCGCATCGCACGCGAGATCGGCGTGAAGCTCGCCGAGTGCGAGATCACGCGTTTCGCGGACGGCGAGTTCGACGTCAAGATCCGCGAGTCGGTTCGCGGCCACGACGTGTTCCTTGTGCAGCCGACGTGCCACCCGGTCAGCGACAACCTGATCGAGCTGTTCATCATCCTGGACGCCTTGCGCCGCGCCTCGGCATCGCGGATCACCGCGGTGATCCCGTATTACGGGTACCAGCGGAAAGAAAAGAAGACCCAGGCGCGTGACCCGATCAGCGCCAAGCTGATGGCCAACATCATCGAGCTGGCAGGGGCCAACCGGGTGATCTGCGTCGACCTCCACGCCGAGGCGATCCAGGGCTTCTTCGACATCCCCGTCGATGCGCTGATCGCGACCAAGATCCTTGCCCGCCGGGTGCGCGAACGCCACGGGCATGATGTCGTGGTGGTGTCACCGGACACCGGTGGAGTGAACCGCGCTCGCAACCTCGCGCGCATCCTCGACGCACCGATCGCGTTCATCGACAAACGGCGTCCGCGTGACGACACCGTTGAGGTCGTCAACGTCATCGGTGACGTCGACGGCGCGGTCTGCATCATCGTCGACGACCTGATCTCGACCGGTGGCACGCTCGTCAACGCCGCGATCGCGCTCCTCGCCAGTGGCGCGAAATCGGTCGACGTGGTCGCGACCCACGGCGTGTTGAGCGACGGCGCCGTGGCGCGACTCCACGCGGCGCCGATCGAGGAGATCTGCATCACCGACACGATCCCGTATCACAACGGCAGTCACAGTTTCGACGACGCCCCCAAGCTCCGCATCCTGTCCGTCGCGCCCTTGATCGCAGAGGCGATCGTGCGCGTCCACGAGGGACGGAGCGTCAGCGAATTGTTCCGGTGAGCGGCTCAGACCCTCCACAGTCCGCGAGCCGATGACCCCTCTCATCGTCGTCATCGTCTTCGGCCTCGCCATCGCCGCGTTCGCGGCGGCTGCGGAGACCTCGTTGACGAGCGTGAGCCGGATCCGGATGCGGAGCCTTGCCGAGGAGGGCAACCGGCGCGCCCGAACGGTCACGCGCCTGCACGCAGACCCGAACGCCTATCTGTCGACCATCCTCACCCTGAACACGGTCGCGGTCATCGTCGTCTCGACCGCCACGGCGCTGCTGATCGGTAGCTATCTCACCAAGATTCCGCAGGTCGTCGGCACCATCCTCCTCTCGATCGTGGTGCTCATCTTCTGCGAGATCGCACCGAAATCGCTCGCGCTCCGATTCAACGAGCGATTCGCCCTGGCGCTCGCCGGCCCGGTCCAACTCCTCACCCGAGTGCTGCGTCCGCTGATCGGCGGGCTGAGCGCGATGTCGCGGCTGATCGTACGTGCTGCCACCCGCGGCCACGCGGTGCGCGGCCCGTTCGTGACTGAGGAGGAGTTGAAGCTGCTCCTCTACGTCGGCGAACAGGAGGGGATCGTCGAGCAGGAGGAGCGCGAGATGATCCACGGCATCCTTGAGATGACTGACAAATCGGTGCGTGAGGTCATGGTCCCGCGCGTCGACATCGTCGCGGTCGAGGCGACCGACTCGATCGCCGACGTGATCAAGGTGGTCATCGAGTACGGGTTCTCGCGAATCCCCATCTATGAGGACAACGTCGACAACATCGTCGGTGTGGTGTACGCGAAGGATCTGTTGCGCCACGGCGTCGTCGGTGACGATCAGCGCCCGCTCAAGGCCGTGGCGCGCGAGCCGTACTACACACCCGAGGCGAAACGGGTCGGTGAGCTCCTCCGAGAGATGAAGGAGCGCAAGGTCCACATCGCGGTGGTCGTCGAGGAGCACGGTGGCACCGCCGGCATCGTGACCTTCGAGGACCTCATCGAGGAGATCGTGGGGCCGATCCGCGACGAGTACGACATGCGCGAGGTCGAGGAGCTCCAGATCGTCTCGGACTCGGAGGTGGTGGTGAGCGCCCGGTTTCCGGTGGATGACCTCAAGGAGGAGCTCGACCTCCAGGTGCCAGCCGTCGATGCCGACACCGTCGGCGGCCTGGTGTACGAGTTGCTCGGCGAGATCCCCAAGGTCGGCGCGACCATCCAGCTCGGAGACGCGACCCTCACCGTCGAGTCGATCAGGCGGCAGGGGATCCAAACCGTGCGCATCACCAGCCCGCTTCCGCTGGTGCGAGACCGCACGGTTCGCGCTACGGACCACGATGGTCAGCAGGAGTCCCGGGACACCCAGGAGGAGTCGCCTGCGCACGCTCGCCACCAGTAGTCCGCATGATGGTCGGGTGCCCACCTACAGCGACGAGGGAATCGTGTTGCGCCGGATCGACTACGGTGAGGCGGACCGTATCCTGACGGTGCTGACTCTCGAGCACGGCAAGATCGGCGTGATCGCACGGGGAGTGCGCAAAAGCCAGAGCCGCCTCGCGTCGCGTACCGATCTCTTCACGCGCAGCCGGATGCAGCTCGCGCGTGGACGGGGTGAGCTTGACGTGCTCACACAGGCGGAGACCGTCGCCGCAACCCCGCTGCGGAGTGACGCCCGCCGCGCGGCGTGCGCCTCCTTGTGCGCAGAGTTGACCGACCGCGTCCTCGAGAGCCATCACGCCGACCCGGAGATCTACGCGCTGGTCGCGGGTGCGCTCACGGCCTGCGCCGACCCGGAGCGCGATCCTCGGGCCGCCATCGTGTGGTTTGCCCGCAGGATGGTGGACCGGCTCGGCTACGCGCCGCAGCTGCTGAATTGTGTGAGCTGCGAGCGCCGCCTTCCCGAAGACGTTGCGTGGTTCAGCGCTCCGGGCGGGGGCCTGCTCTGCGACCGCTGCGCTCCTGGTGACCCCGAGGCGACGGCATGCACGGTTCGCGTGATCAAAGTGCTTCGGGCGGCAGCCGACGGTGACGAAGCGCTCTGGCTGCGGCTCCGGCTCGATACCGCCACCCTCGAGACGCTCGAACGAATCGTGGAGTCCGAGCTGGCCCACCACCTCGATCGCAGACTGCGATCGATCGACGTGCTGCGGGCAATCGAGGGCCGTGGTGCCGTGAGGGTGCCGGTAGACTGACCCGCCATGGCCGAAGACCAAGCCCAGGAAGCCACGGCGCAAGAGGAGCAGGCGCAATCGGACGTCATCGAGAAGCTCGTGTCTCTGTGCAAACAGCGCGGGTTCGTATACCCGTCGAGCGAGATCTACGGTGGGCTCAACGCCGTCTACGACTTCGGACCCCTCGGCGTGCGCTTGCGCCGCAACATCCGGGAGCGGTGGTGGCAGTCGATGGTGGAGCTCCGCGACGATGTCGAGGGCATCGAGTCGGCAATCCTGATGAACCCTGAGGTCTGGGTGGCGAGCGGCCACGTGGCCGGCTTCACCGACCCCCTGGTGGATTGCACCGGGCCGTGCAAGAAACGCTGGCGCGAGGATCATCTTGCCGATGAACGGCGCGCGCGCGGCAAGCCGCCCGACGCGCCGGGCTGCCCGGAATGCGGCGGTGTGCTGACGGCGGCCAGGCAGTTCAACCTCATGTTCAAGACCTTCATCGGTCCCGTCGAGGAGGACGCGGCGCAGATCTGGCTCCGTCCGGAGACCGCGCAGGGCATGTTCGTCAACTTTGCGAACGTGGTCAACTCGACGCGGCGCCGTCTCCCCTTCGGCATCGCCCAGCAGGGCAAGGGATTTCGCAACGAGATCTCCCCCGGGAACTTCGTGTTTCGATTGCGCGAGTTCGAGTTGATGGAGATGGAGTACTTCTGCAAACCAGGGACTGATCGCGAGCTCCACGAATACTGGTGCGCCGAACGGCTCCGCTGGCACGTCGACGACATGGGCGTGCGCACCGCCAATCTTCGTGTACGTCCGCACGCGAAGGAGGAGCTGTCTCACTACAGTTCGGCAACGAGCGACATCGAGTACCGGTATCCCTTCGGCTGGGGTGAGCTCGAGGGAGTCGCCGATCGCACCGACTTCGACCTCAAGACGCATATGGAACACAGCGGGCGCGATCTTTCGTACTTCGACACCGAGACCAACGAGCGCTATGTCCCGTACGTCATCGAGCCCGCGGTGAGCACCGACCGGATCTTCATCACGCTCCTGGTCGACGCCTATGACGAGGAGGAGGTGCGCGGGGAGAAGCGCGTTGTCCTCCACCTGCATCCCGATGTGGCCCCGGTACAGGTCGCTGTACTGCCGCTCTCCAAGAAGGCCGAGCTCACCGAGCCTGCGCGACGTATCGAGCACGACCTCCGCCCCCATTTCGCGACCATGTACGACGAGACCCAGGCCATCGGTCGGCGCTATCGCCGTCAGGATGAGATCGGCACGCCCCTTGCCGTCACCTTCGACTTCGACTCCCTGAACGACCATGCGGTGACCATCCGGGAGCGCGACGGGATGTCACAGGTGCGCGTCCCGGTCGACGGGTTGCGCGACGCACTCCGCGATCAACTCGACGCCGGCCGGATTCACGCACGCGAGCGGGCCAACGGCGGGCACGACGCGTAGCATCCCGGCGTGGTGAGTGCTCGCAGCGACACCGATGCGGTGGCCGCCGGTGTGCTCGACCTCCTCGCCCTCGGCGACGCGCCGGACCTTGACGCGGTGCTCGAGCGGATCGTGCGCGCCGCGAGGCGCCAGGCGTCCGCCCGATACGGAGCAATCGGGGTGCCAGATGGCCGCGGCGGCTTTGCACGATTCGTCACCTCCGGGATCAGCGAGCGCGTGGCCGCAACCATCGGCGAACTGCCACGCACGCACGGCGTGCTCGGCGCCCTGCTCGAGGAGGGTCCGATCCTGCTCGACGACATCCGCCGCCACCCGCGCTTCTCGTACTACCCGGCGCACCACCCCACGCTCACGGACTTCCTGGGAGTGCCGATCACGCATCAGGGAAGGGTGCTCGGCAATCTCTTCGTCAGCGGACACCGTTCAGGCCACTTCACCAAAACCGATGCACGCAGGCTGGAAACGCTGGCCGCATATGCGGGTGTGGCGATCGCGAACGCCGAGCTGTATTCCCGGTCCCAGCGGCTGGCGGTGATGGAGGAACGAAACCGCGTCGCGCGGGAGTTGCACGATGCCGCGACCCAGACGCTCTTCAGCCTCGTCCTCGCCGCACGCGCGGCGGCGCTCTCCACTCGCGACGAGGAAGCACGCGCCACGATCCTGGGGCTCGAGGAGCGCACAACCTCGGCGCTGCAGGAGTTGCGAGGCCTGGTGCACGCACTCCGGCCGAAGAGCCTCGAGCGCGATGGACTCGCCGCGACGCTCGCCGACCACGCCGAGGCGCTTCGCGCCAGTGGCGTGGCCATCGTCGTGGACGCAACCGAGGGCGTCCGTCTCCCGCTCGAGACCGAGCATGCGCTGCTGCGCATCGCCCAGGAGGCGCTCAACAACGCGATCCGTCATGCACCCGGCTCGTCGGTGCGCGTGACCCTGCGGGCAGGGGCGAAAACCATGACGCTGCGGGTGCACGACGGCGGCCGGGGCTTCAAACCCGCATCGCTCCCGCACACCCGTCGCGGCATGGGCCTCGCGACCATGCGCGAGCGGGCCGATGAGATCGGCGCACGCTTCGCCATCCGGAGTTCGAGCAAGGGGACGACGGTGACCGTCACCGTGCCGTCGACGTGACCGCATGAACCCGCCGATCCGGCTGCTCATCGTCGACGATCACTCGGTCGTGCGCCAAGGGCTGCGTGCGTTCCTGCGTCTGCAGGACGGCATCGAGGTGATCGGCGAGGCCGCGGACGGTGAGGAGGCGGTGCGCGTCGCACGCACATCGCGGCCTGATGTGATCCTCCTTGACCTGGTGATGCCCGACGGAGGCGGTGTCGGGGCGATCCGCCGCCTGCTCGAGGTTGCGCCCGGGGTTCGCGTGCTCGTGTTGACGAGCTTCGCGGACGACGCCCAGATCTTTGCGGCGATCGCCGCCGGGGCGGCCGGGTACCTGCTCAAGGACATCGATCCCCAGGCGCTCGCGGACGGTATTCGCGGGGTGCACGCGGGACGCCCAGCGCTCCACCCCGCCGTGGCGGCAAGGTTGATGCATCGCGACAGGTCTCCGTCACCCGCGCACAGCGAGCTCACGCTCCGCGAGCGTGACGTGCTCCGGCTGGTGGTCGAGGGCCTCCCCAACAAGCAGATCGCGCAGCGGCTCGGGATCGGAGAGAAGACGATCAAGACCCATGTCAGCCGAGTGCTCGCCAAGCTCGGTGTGGCCGATCGGACCCAGGCCGCCGTTCTCGCCATCCGCGAAGGCCTGGTCGACTGAGGGTCCGCCGAATGACGGACCCGCCGATGCGCCATCCGGCTGACGCGCACGAACGCAGGCACGCGCAGGATTGAGTGCATGGGAACCATGTCCGGTACGACAGTGATGATCACGGGCGCTTCGCGAGGCCTTGGGCGCGCTCTGGCTCGAGCGTTCGCCCGAGAAGGCGCCAGGCTTGCCATCTGCGCCCGTGGTGGAGCATCGCTCGAGTCGGCAGCCGAAGAGTGCCGCTCGCTCGGCGTCGAGGTGCTCGCCGTGCTCGCCGACATCTCCGACCCGACGGATGTGGAGCGCTTTGCCGCAACCGCGCTGGAGCGCTTCGGCGGGGTGGACATCCTGGTCAACAATGCGGCCGAGCTCGGCCCGCTTCCCCTGCCCCAGCTCACCGACGCTCCATCGAGCGCGCTGGAGCACGTGCTCCAGGCCAACGTCGTCGGACCGCTGCGTCTCACACAAGCAGTCATCGGCGGAATGCTGTTGCGCAACCGCGGGCTCGTCGTGAACATCAGCACGGACGCCGCCTTGATCGGGTTCGCGGGACTTGGCCTCTACAGCGCCTCCAAGGCAGCGCTCGACGCCCTGACGCGGAGCTGGTCGGCGGAGCTGCAGCAGACCGCCGTCCGGGTCATCAGCGTCGACCCCGGCGACATGCATACCGACATGCACATGGCCGCCGATCCGGAGGCCGACCCAGACGACCTGCTCCGCCCCGACGATGTGGCGAAACGGTTGCTCGGGCTCTTTGCGGGGCGTCTGCCCGAATCCGACCGCGTCGAGGCGGCGAGCCTCCGGTGATCGCGGCACCGCGCGGGCGGCGCGCATCCCTGCCCGCGGAGCTTCGTGGTATGCGCCGCGACGGGGCACGACTCTGCGTCGTGGAGCGGGCAACCGGCCGCATTGGCCACGCCACCGTCGGTCATCTTGGCGAGCATCTCGCCCCCGGCGATCTGCTTGTGGTCAACTCGAGCCGCACGCTGCCTGCTGCCTTGCGTGTCGACCGCGGCGGCGCGGAGCCGGTGCAACTGCGTCCGGGGGCACTTCGCGAGGGCGAATGGGACGCGCTCGCCCTGGAGATCGCCCCGCCGCATCGCAATATCCCTCTGACACCGGGCGAGATCCTCTCCGCCCCTGAAGGCCTGCGCCTTCGCGTTCTCGAGCCTCGCGGCGACGCTCCGCTGCTCTGGCGTATGGCGGTCATCAGCGGTGACCCGGTGCGCACGCTGCTGAGCGACGGTGAGCCCATCCGCTACTCGTACGTGCCACTTCCCGTCCCGCTCGAGCACTACCAGACCGTGTACGCGGGAGTCCCCGGTTCGGTCGAGACACCCTCGGCTGGCCGTCATCTCACGTGGGAACTGCTCGGCGAGCTGCGTCGGCACGGGGTGGACGTGACCGATATCGTGTTGCACTGCGGGCTGAGCTCGTTCCAGGACGATGAGGTCGACCAGCAGAAGCCCCTCATCGAGGAGCATTTCGAGGTCAGTCAGGCGACCGCAGCGCGCATCAACCGAGCGACCCGGGTGATCGCCGTCGGCACCAGCGTCATCCGCACGCTCGAGACCGCTGTCGACGATGCGGGCGACGTGCATCCCATGAGCGGATGGACCCGATTGGTCATCACGCCGCACACCCGATTGCGGGTTGTCGACGCGCTGCTCACCGGGCTGCACGAACCGCCCGCGACCCATCTCGACATGCTTGGCGCGCTGCTCGACCAGAGCTTGCTCGAACGCGCGTACGTCGAGGTTCGCGAACGCGGCTATCTCTGGCACGAGTTCGGCGACGCGATGCTCATCTTGTAGGCTGCCGCCGGCTTTTGTCATGATCCGCCCGCCCGCGTCGCCGGGCGCCATGTCATCACCGGAGAACGCCATGTCTGAGCTCTTGCTCCTCGAGTTCGAGGGGTTCGGCGCCGATGTCTACGATCGGGTCAACGGTCTGCTCGGGATCAATATGGACTCAGGCGAGGGTGACTGGCCCCCCGGCCTGCACACCCACCTTGCCGGCCCCACCGAGGGCGGCGGATGGATCGTCGTCGAGGTATGGGAGTCCCAGGAGGACCAGGACGAATTCATGAAGACGCGCCTTGGCCCTGCCCTGGCCAAGGCCGGTGTCACGGGCCCGCCGAAGCGGGCGGAATGGACCAAGCCGAAGGCACATCACTCACCCAAGAAAGCGTCCGCGAAGGCCAAGTAACCGGCTTCGCGCTGAGGCTGGTAAGGGCGTGCGCTGCGGCGGGCACGCGGTCGGGACGCCTTCGCCGTCCCGCCGCTCGCCCTCGCCGGGGTGTTAACCCCGGCTGCGAGATGGCCCGCCTCCGCACACGCCCTTCCCAGCCTTAGCGCCGCGGCGGCCCGATGCTACGCTCACGCCTTGCGCGGCGCTTTTGCGCGCGTACCAACCCACTGATGAGGTCTGGCGAATGGCGGTAAGCACCCGGGGCACGAAGTCGTCGAAGACGCGGTCGCGATCCGCCGCAAGCCGCGGCGGGGCGAAGCGGAACGTGGCCGTCCGGCCCCGAGCTCACAAATGGGTGTATCGCTTCGATGAGGGCAGTGCCTCGATGCGCGACCTGCTCGGCGGTAAGGGCGCCGGCGTGGCCGAGATGACTCGCGCCGGGCTCCCGGTCCCGCCCGGATTCACGATCACGACCGAGGCCTGCAACGCGTTCTACGCGCGCGGTGCACGGTTCCCGGACGGTCTCTGGGAGCAGGTGGAGAAATCGCTCAAGGTCGTCGAGAAGACCACCGGCAAGGGGTTTGGCGACGCACGCAATCCGCTGCTCGTCAGTGTCCGCAGCGGCGCGAAGTTCTCGATGCCCGGAATGATGGACACAGTCCTCAACCTCGGCCTGAACTCGGCGACGCTCGAAGGCCTCGCATCCCTCACCAAGGACCGGCGTTTCGCGCTCGACGCGCATCGTCGCTTCATCCAGCTCTTCAGCAAGATCGTTCTCGGGATCGACGGCCAGCTCTTCGAGGAAGCACTCGACGCCATCAAGAAGCGCAAGAAGGCGAAGACCGACGCCGATCTCAAGGCCCCAGCCCTCGAGGAGCTCATCACCGAGTACCGCGCGATCGTCAAACGCCATTCGCGCACAGGCTTCCCCGAAGACCCCATGGAGCAGCTCCGTGCTGCCATCGGCGCTGTGTTCGAATCCTGGAACAACAAGCGTGCCACCGACTATCGCAACTACAACCGCATTCCCCACGACCTCGGCACCGCCGTCAACGTGCAGTCGATGGTCTTCGGGAACATGGGCGACGACTCCGGGACCGGGGTTGCGTTCACGCGTGATCCGTCGACCGGAGAACGCAAGCTCTACGGCGAGTACCTGACCAACGCGCAGGGTGAGGATGTCGTCGCCGGTATCCGCACTCCCAAGCCGATCGCAGCGATGGCGACGGATCTCCCCAAGGCCTACCGGCAGTTCGAGCAGATCGCACGCAAGCTCGAGAAGCACTACCGCGACGTGCAGGACATGGAGTTCACGATCGAGCGCGGCAAGCTGTACATGCTCCAGACGCGCAGCGGCAAGCGCACCGCCGAGGCCGCGGTGAAGATCGCGGTCGACATGGTGCGCGAGCGGCTCATCACCCGGCGCGAAGCGGTCCTCCGAGTCGAACCGGGACAGGTCGATCAGCTCCTCCATCGACGCATCGACCCGAAGGCGAAAGTGCATGTGCTCGCAACCGGACTCGCCGCCTCACCAGGCGCCGCCTACGGCAAGGCGGTCTTCGATGCGGACCGAGCCGAGGAGATGGCGAAGAAAGGCGAAAAGGTGATCCTCGTGCGCATCGAGACCAATCCCGACGACGTGCACGGGATGATCGCCGCCGAAGGGGTGCTCACGTCGCGCGGAGGGCGCACCTCGCACGCGGCCGTGGTCGCCAGAGGTATGGGCAAGCCCTGTGTCGCCGGAGCGGAGTCCGTCCAGGTCGACCTGGTCAAGCGCTGCTTCACCGCCGGCGGCACGAAGATCAAGGAGGGCGAGCCCTTCACGATCGATGGTTCCACGGGAAACGTGATCGCGGGCCAGGTGGCGATGTTGGACGCCGAGATCTCAGGGGAGCTCGAGGAGTTGCTCCGCTGGGCGGACTCGTTCCGCCGTCTCGAGGTGTGGGCCAACGGCGACTACCCGCATGACGCGGTGCGCGCCCGTGAATTCGGTGCGCAGGGCATCGGACTCTGCCGCACCGAGCACATGTTCATGCAGCAGGAACGCCTGCCCATCGTGCAGAAGATGATCCTTGCGGCGGACGAGAAGGAACGTCGCCTCGAGCTGGCAAAGCTGCTCCCCATGCAACGCGACGACTTCCACGGGATTCTCGCGGCGATGCACGGCTTGCCGGTGATCATCCGGCTCATCGATCCGCCGCTGCACGAATTCCTGCCGTCGCTCGAGGAGCTGCTCGTCGAGGTCACCCGCGCGCAGGCGCTCGGGAAGCCCGAAAAGTCATATCGCACCCAGCAGAACCTGCTGGTCGCGGTGCAGAACCTGCACGAGCAGAACCCGATGCTCGGCCTTCGCGGCTGCCGGCTCGGCCTGCTCTTCCCGGAGATCATCGAGATGCAGGCGCGCGCGATCATCGAGGCCGCGGTGAGCCTCAAGAAGGAGCGCGTCGACGTGCGCCCGGAGATCATGGTGCCGCTGGTGGGAACCCTTGAGGAGCTGCGCAGGACTCGCGAGGTGATCGACCGCGTTGCGCAGGAAGTCTTCGACGAGACCAAGACCAAGGTGTCCTACCTCGTTGGGACCATGATCGAGGTGCCCCGCGCGGCCCTGACCGCCGGACAGATCGCCCAGTCCGCGGACTTCTTCTCGTTCGGCACCAACGACCTGACGCAGATGACCTTCGGTGTGTCCCGCGACGACGCCGAAGGCAAGTTTCTGCTGCGCTACGTGGAGGACAAGGTGCTCCCCCGCAACCCGTTCGAGACCCTCGATCGCGATGGTGTCGGGCGGCTCATGCGCTTTGCGGTCGAGGAAGGTCGCGCGGTCCGTCCATCGCTCAGCGTCGGCATCTGCGGCGAGCACGGCGGCGACACGGATTCGATTGCGCTCTGCGAGGAATTGGGGCTCGACTACGTCTCCTGCTCACCCTTTCGGGTTCCCGCCGCCCGCCTGGCGGCTGCGCATGCCCGGCTGGCGCGGGTGGAGCGGGACCGCTAGGCGGTAGCAGGGTGACCGAGCACGTCAGGATCCGCAAGATCGCGACGCGAAACGGACGGCCCGAGATGCTGGATGACGGACATGTTGTCGAGGGCGATGAGCTCTCACCGCCGACGCCGGGTATGCCCTACGCCGTGCGCCGCACCGTCACCGAGCACGCGGATGCACCAGATGTGTTCGCAACCTCACCGGTTCGTGCGGTCATCACCGAACAACGGGGTGGAATCGTGGTGCTCACCGACAATTCGAAGTATGCGATCGAGGTCGTCGGACGCTAGGTTCAGCCCGTAACGGATCGCTGGCAACAACCCATTTCATTCAGCGTTTCGCCTACTCTTCCACTGATGCCCTGGCCGCAGACAGTCATGCCCGCAGCCAACACTACCGAGCCGGGTTCCGAGCCATACCTTCCGGTGGAGGAGGTGGCGAAGAGGCTGGATCTCCCGCTCGGAATCCTGCTTCGTCGCGTCGAAGCGGGCGACGTCCCGTCACGTCGCGAGGAGAGCGCGGACGGCGTGCACTATCTGGTCCGCCTCGGCGACCTCGGCATCGAGGCCCCGGCAGCCAATGGAGCCGCCTCGCCTGTCGCGCCAACGCCTCCCGATACGGTCAGCCAGGAAGGGCCGGCGGATCGGGGCCCGAGTGTCGATGTGGTTGGGACCGCACAGCAGTCGTCGTGGCCTGACAAGGTCGTGCCGCCGCCGGCGGAGGAGCTCGCCGCCGAGGCGCAGACGTCGCACGGGCGCAGCGAATCGATGATCGAGGTCGGGTCGAACGAGCCCCGCCGTGACGTCGCGTCGATGACCTCGCTCGATCCTCGTGAGCTCGTCGCCGGTCTGCTCGACCGTTGGGAAAGGACCCTCGAGCAGCGCATCTACTCCGAGCAGCGGCAGCGGTTCGAAGCCGAGCTCAACGCCCGCCAGAACCTGGTGAAGCAGCTCCAGCTCGAGCTGCAGACGGCGCGCGCCGAGCACGCGGCGGCGCAGGCCGAGAAGGATCGCCGCATTGCCGATCGCGACCGGCGGATCAACGAGCTCGAGGCGGGGCCGCCAGACCCACAGGACGTCGCGGGCAGGCGCCGGCGTTGGTTCTTCAGCCGCTAGCGAGCGGTCGAGGCGGGCGGGCAATGGCGGGGGATGCTGTCGCGGAGGTCAAGTCGAGGCTTGACCTCGTCGAGGTGATCAGCGGGTACGTCACGCTTCACCGGGCGGGGCGCGAGCTGACCGGGCTCTGTCCCTTTCATGCCGAGAAAACGCCGTCTTTCACGGTCAGCCCGGAGCGCCAGGTCTGGTACTGCCACGGCTGTCACGAGGGCGGTGACCTCTTCAAATTCATCGAGCAGATCGAGCGCATCGACTTCCGGCAGGCCCTGGAGATGCTTGCCGACCGGGCGGGGGTCGAACTCGAGAGCGGTCCGCGCGCGGCCCGTGGCACCGGCAGGCGCCGGCGCCGTTCGATCGAGCTCAACACCAAGGCGCAGGCGTACTACCAGCACGTGCTGTGGTCGACCCCCGCGGGCGAGCCGGGACGCGACCTGCTCCGCGATCGCGAGGTCGGGGAGGTGCTCGCCCGTCGTTTCGGGATCGGCTTTGCGTCTGCCGGTGGTCACGGCGAGGACGCCCTCGCTCGGTACATGACCGGCAAGGGCGGCGCCACCGTCGAGGAGCTGGTCGAGGCCGGGCTCGTCCACCCCCAGCGCGGCGGCAGGACCCGTGACCGGTTTCGGGATCGCCTTGTGTTCCCGATCCGCGACGAGCGCGGGGACGTGCTCGGATTCGGAGCCCGCGCCCTGGGCGACGCCAAGCCGAAGTACCTGAACAGCCCCGATTCGGCCGCGTACCACAAGTCGTCGGCGATCTTCGGCCTCGATCTCTCCCGTGCCGCGATCATGCGAGAGCACGCCGCCGTGATCGTCGAGGGCTACTTCGACGTCATCGCCGCCCACGCAGCCGGCGTGGAGCACACCGTGGCCAGCAGCGGCACCGCGCTCACCCGGGAACAGGTTCACAGCCTCGGGCGCATCGCCGAGACCCTGATTCTGTGTTTCGACGGCGACGACGCCGGGAGGGTCGCCGCCACCCGGGCGGTGGACGTCATCGCCGCCGAGGGAGTGCAGGCACGGATCTGCCGCCTTCCGGCGGGGGCCAAGGATCCGGACGAGCTCGTCCGCCGGGACCCCGGGGCGTTCGCTCAGGCGATCGGCGACTCCCCGCCGGCGTGGCAGGTGCTCCTGGACACTGCGCTCGGAGGCGGCGAGGGCGGGAGCGTCGATGCACGCCGGGCTGCCGCAGAGCGGGCGGTGTCGGTGCTGGCCCGGATCCCGGAGGCGACCACCCGTGAGCTCTATCTCCAGCAGGCGGCCCGGCGCCTCGACATCGGTGCTCGCTCGCTCTCGACCGACCTGGCCCGCTCGATGCGCGACGGCGCTCGGCGACCCGCCAGGATCGTGGTCGCCGCTCCCGCGGAGCCGGCCGCGGGCGCCAACGACGAGCCCGAGGCGGTCGAGGCGGATGAGCCGATGC